>JBKPCG010000048.1:0-46184 GCA_046727255.1 Acidobacteriota bacterium
CGTCCGCCCTCACCAGGCCCTGGGCTACTTAACCCCACTTCAGTTCCTCCGCCAGAACTCATCGCAACGAAAGGAATGAAAGTGTCACCCATCCACTGGACGAGTACAATTTGTTGCGAAAGCTATACTTCTATGCTAGTCTATAGCCGCTTCTACTGTAGCTAGGGTTGCGACTAAGGGGTCCCCTTTTTTTTGGCCTCCCCGCAGCCGACCCTATGCTCTTTGGCAACTAGACCCGGCTAACTCCTTACTCCGGAATATTTTGCGTATAAGCCTTTGTCGGGAAAGATTTAGCGCACCTTCACACCCTAACCCTATGATTCCAAAAGACCAGGGGGAGGGGTACCCCGGTACCAAGGAGTAACTAGGCTGGCGCAAGCGACGAAAAGTGTCGCGCAAACAGGGTTCAGTTTTCTGACACCCGCCTCCTGCGACCTGCCCCAGCAACTTGCCACCTTTGCTAAACTCCTCACCGTGCCGACCGTGACTTACCTCGAAGCCATCCGCCAGGGAATCTGGGAAGAGATGGACCGCGATCCGACTGTGTTCTGTATCGGAGAAGACATCGGTATCTACGGCGGCGCATTCAAGGTCACCGACGGCTTCATTGACCGTTTCGGCCCCGAGCGCGTCATCGACACGCCCATCGCCGAGTCGGCCATCGTGGGCGCGGCCTTTGGTGCGGCGCTAACGGGTTTGCGTCCGGTGGCCGAGTTTCAGTTCATGGACTTCATCGGATGCGCCTTCAACCAGATCGTCAACATGGTCGCCAAGGCGCACTATCGCTGGGGAGCCCCAGCCCCCCTGGTGATCCGCGGACCAAGCGGAGGCAACGTCCATGGCGGGCCGTTTCACTCGCAGAATCCGGAGATGTGGTTCGTGCATGCGCCCGGATTGAAAGCAGTCTGCCCCGCAACCGCCTACGACGCCAAGGGACTGATCAAAGCCGCCATCCGCGACAGCAACCCGGTAATTTTCTTCGAGCACAAATATCTCTACCGGCGAATTAAAGAAGAAATTCCAGCTGACGACTACATCGTCCCGCTCGGCAAAGCACGTATCGCCCGCGAAGGACGTCACCTCAGCGTGATCACCTACGCAGCGATGGTCCACACAGCGCTCGAAGCCGCGGAGATCCTGAGCAAAGATGGGATCGAGATTGAGATTATCGACTTGCGGACCGTCTCGCCGCTCGACCGCGAAGCCATCGCTGCGACCGTGAAGAAGACGAACAAAGTAATCGTCCTGCACGAACACGCGCGCACCGGAGGACTCGCGGGAGAGATTGCAGCCATCATCAACGAAGAAGCATTCGACGATCTCGACGGTCCGATCGTGCGGCTCACGTCACTCGACACGCCAGTTCCGTTTTCACCGCCGCAGGAAGAGTTCTTCCTGCCCAGGGTGAGCGACGTAGTACGCGAAGCGCGCCGTCTGCACGCCTATTAAAGCTCGACCGGAATGATTTGGCGTCCGTTCATGCGGCAGCATCGAACGTTATATATACTTGCCTTTTCACGCCGAGGGAGTCCAATGCGCTTTCTTCTTGGTGGTGTAGTCGTTGTCGTGATCCTTGTAATTGTCGGCGTCGGATTTGCCTTGCTCGGCTTCTTCCCAACCAACGCCAACTCCACTCCACCGCACTTCGAGCAGCAGATTGCCATGGCTGCACTCGACGCTTCCATGGAACGCCGCGCCCCGCGCCTGAACAACCCCATTCCCCCGACCGACGAGAACCTGATCGACGGCCTGAAGATCTACACCACGAATTGCGCACTCTGCCACGGCGGTCTCGACCGTCAGCCGTCGGTGCTCGGAAAATCGCTCTACCCCCCATCTCCGAGCCTGATTCTCGATCCGCTCGACGACCCGGAGTGGCACGTCTTCTACGCGGTTCGTACCGGAGTCCGTTACACCGGCATGCCGGCCTGGGAGAAAGCTCTCTCCGAACCTGACATGTGGAAAGTGACGGCCTTCCTCACGCGCGTGGAGAAGTTATCGCCCGCCGTTCAGGATTTCTGGAAAAAATCAGCGGGAGTCGCTGCGCCCACCGAAAACGGGGCCGGGCACGAGCATCACGATCACGCCAACCATAAGTAGTCAGGAACAGACTATCCATGCGGGAAATTGAAATTGATCGTGATGACGGTCTGAGTTTGCAGCACGCGTCCGTTGACATTGTAAGGTTGAAAGCGCCACTGCTTCACGGCGGCGATGGCCGCCTTTGCCAGCACAAAATATCCGCGAACCAGCTTCAGATCCTGCACAGTGCCATCGCGTCCGATCACTGCTTGCAAGACCACAGTTCCCTTCAGTTTCTGCGCCATCGCTTCAGGTGGATATACCGGATCGACGGAATGAATCATGAGCGCACGGGCTGAATCCTCACTCAGGTGAACGGGCTCACCATACTGCGGAATCTGAGGAGGCGTCGGCGCGGAAACCGGCATCATCTGAACCGGACTCACCGTCACCACGACCGGTCGGGCAATGGGAGCAGCGTTCTTCAAGCTGTCAGGAACTGCGGCGTGCTCCGCGCGAGTCGGCAGCGGATCCACATGGAGTGTCGGCGTAGGCAGCGGCAAATCATATGCGGGCCGCGAGTGCATAGGTTTATCGGGCAAGGTGATGTCCGCCGCTACGACTCCCAGAACGGGCGCCTGCGCATTAGTGTTGGCGGGAGTTCTCGCAAAGTAAGCATCCGGCTGCATTTCGGGCATGGCTGTCTGCGCCCCTGATTTGTTCACACCAAAGAGCGCCGCAGCGGACTCGTGCAAGACACGGAATGTTCCTTCGTGCGTCCGTCCCAAATACCAGAAGGCCTCGCGCGATCTCCAAGAGAAGAATGCGGCTGCGAGCATCAGTGCTGCGACAAGAGCAACTCGCAACCCGGCTTGAGATGACCGGGATCCTTCGGCGGGCTCATATGCAAAAGTGGCTTGCTCGCTCTGTTCTTCCGGCGCGGGCGGTGGAACAGACTCGGGCAACTCGCTGGCGATGGAAACGAGGTTCGGATCCTCAGGTTGTGGTTCGGAGGGCTCCTCCAATTCAGGCTGGTCGAGCGTCGCGCCCCCATCAGCGGCGTAGGCAGGGGATTGCAAGTTCATTTGCTGGCTCGCCTTGGCCAGCACGGCGCGCGCTTCATCGGCAACAATGGGACGATAGATCAGGAAATCGAGACGATGCTCGCGCTCCTCGTCGGGCGTGGGTTCGCCTTCCACAATGGCGATCACGACTGCCATGCGGCTTGGTCCGGATTCGCGCGCGCGTTTGAGAAGAAAGCCCGCCTCCGGCTGGTCCGACCAATCGGCAATGATGCAGGCAAAGGGCTGCTTGGTCCCTTTTTCCATGGCCGCGAAAATGTCGGTACAGACTTCAGCGCGAATGCCGGCTTCCCTTAGGACCGCCGTCAATGAATCGGCTGTTTCGGGATTTTTTGAAAACAGCAGGGCGCGCAGAGCCATTCCAACGACAGGTTATCTGGAATTTCCACTCGGGGGCAGGTAACCAGGGGCACAGCACCTAGGGCGGGATTCGCAAAGAACGGGCGTGTACTTGTAGGCGGTGACTTTCGTCACCAAAGATCAACAGCGTGTGCGCCTTTCGACTTCGCTGAGGAGTCATTCCGCAGCGAGATTGAACCTGGGCGGCTGAAGCCGCCATCGATAGCAGGACTGCTGCGGCACGACTGAAAGTCGTGCTCTCCGAAGCCCTCCAATCGCGAGCCGGGCATTGGTGGCGGGTTTGTGGTTACGACTGAAGTCGTGCCCTTCCCGAAAAATCCTTCTGTCACCGCTCTAACGCGAGAGTTTGTCCGGTTCCGGGAGTTCCCTCGATCAGATCTCGGTCCATTCGCCCGCGATTTCGTGACGGATCTTTTCGGTACGCTCCTGTATCTTTTTCTGCGAGTCCTGCAATTTCTGTTGCAGCTTGTTAAAGCAGGGCTTATTGTGCTGCAGTTTCTCAAGTGCTGGGGCCATGCGTGCGATTTCCTCGCCCGCGCGGCTCAGTTCCATTTCGACGTCCGCGGTCAAGTCGGGAAGGTCGAAACTCTCCTCCAGAAGAACGCCAGAATCCTTTTTTCCGGGGAGGGTCAGGTTCAGGTTCTGTTCTTTTTTCTCGCGAACAACGGTGACGGCTGCGGTTCCGCTGGAAGTTGACCGCAGGGCGCGGGTGAAGTCGGAAGTGTCGTGTACCGCCTGATTGTTCACGCGCACGATCACATCCCCGGCGCGGAACCCGGCTTTCTCCGAGCGGCTGCCTTTTTCTACCGACCGTACCAACACTCCGTTACCGCTCTTCACGCCAAAAAACTCGCCGAGTTGGGGTGTCATGTTCTCCACCATCAGTCCGCTGCGGAGCGAGGAGTGGGCAATTACAACTGAAACTGGAATATCCATATCGGCCAGCGCGGGCATGGGGGGAATCTTGATGTTGATGTCGGGCATGTTGTGCATCGCCATGCTTTTGCCGCGGTTGGCGAGCTGTACCTTGATGGACTGCGGTTGGCCGTCCCGGCTGATGCCGAGGCTGACCACCCGTCCCGCGGGAGTTTCGCGGATCATCCGGCGCAACTGGGCGGCACTCTCCACTGCAGCGCCGTTGAGGCTGAGGATGACGTCGTGCTCCTTCAGGCCGGCCTTTCCCGCAGGGGCGTCTTGATCCACCATCGTTACTTCCGCGCCGTGCTCTTCTTTAAGTTTGAGGGCGCCCAGCCGCTCGGTCGTGACGTCGGCAATGTCGACTCCCAGGTACGATGAGCCGCCGCCGCCCTCTTCCACGCCGTAGCCCCAGTTCCAGTTTTCTCCGGGACGGTCGTAGGGAAGCTCGGCGGGTTGCGCGGTTGCGACCACCGAGAACAAAGCCACACAGAGCAGGATGCGATGCGACATGGGGCCCTCCTGAAAAAGTATTCAATCCCTTTGGACTCGCAAACGGCGAGCCCTCGGGGGCTAAAGCCCGCAGCCGTTCTTAACGGTTACGCGGTCCTGAAGGGCCGCTCTTCCACGGCTGTATCGACGTCTTATGAGTTTTTCCGCAGCTTAAAAAGCCGTGCCCTCCCGAAAATCAAACTCCGAAATCAATTGTTCAAAACCCGTCCCTAGCGACTGGCACGGACGAACTTGATGTTCCCAGAATTTGTCCGAACTTTGAGTACTGGTCCTCCACCATTCAGCTGACCTTCCGCCGTTACGGTACGCGGTCCCGGCCAGTCTCCGCCCTCGCTGGCAATGTGAATGTCGGAGAAGTCGCTAATAATTTTATGGCCGTTCGCCAACTCGATATTCGCTCGAATGGAAATGGAGAGATCACCGGCGAGATAAACGGTGATGTCGCCCGCACCGGTTTCGAGCATTGAATCTGTCCGGTCACTCGACGCCAGGAACCTGGCAATGATTCCACCGCCGCCGGTTTCAGCCCGCGCGGACGGAACTCCGTTGAGCTCGATGCAGCCCCCGCCGGTTTCGGCTTTCACGGGACCCTTGGCAGAGCTCAGGCGGATGCTTCCGCCGCCGGTTTCCATGACTACGGGGCCGCCGATGTCGCCGAGGTCCACGCTGCCGCCTCCGGTCGTGGCTCGTACCGTGCCCTGACAGCGTTCCACCTGGATGTTGCCACCTCCGGTCTCCACCGTCGCTCCCTGCATGCAGGAGACAACTGAAACACTTCCGCCGCCGCTTTCGGCGTTGAGTTTTCCTTTGGCCGAGACGACCTTGATGTTTCCGCCTCCTGTGCGAACATTAACGTCGCTGCCCGCGGTGCCTACGTCGATGGAGCCGCCTCCGGTCTCGGCGTCGATTGCGCCGCCGATGTCGTCCAGGCGAATACTTCCACCGCCGCTCTGAGTTTCGGCACGGCCGGCAATCCCGGTGGTGCGCACGCTCCCACCGTCGGTCTCGATTTTCACAAGCTCAAGATTGCGGGGGACGCTGATGACGAAGTCGCCGGAAAACTTCCGGCTTCGGCCACCCTGCCAGTCTCCGACGATCCAGACGGTGTCGCCCTTAGAGTAAGCGCTGATCTTGTACGCCTCAAATTCACGGCGGGCCTGCTGCTCGGAGGAGGTATAAGCACGATTATGAATAACGTAACTGATTCCCGGCTGCGAGCCGCCCTCGACCCGTACCGATCCCATGTCTACTTTGACGTGGAGAGTCTTGGCAGCGCTTAGGCTTCCAGTAATTTCCTGGACCCAGTTGCCGCCCTCGCGATAGACACGGGTTTCCTGGCCCAGGGCCAGGGACGCCAGCGCCGTCAGCAATACTCCGATGCTGGCTACTCTGCAACCTTGTTTCAATTCGATGCTCCTCAGGGGCTAAAGCCCATTTTCTTGTGGGGTTCAGGGGGCACGGTTGAAGCTGTGCCCTCCCGAAAATCTCCTTCCCCCAAAACTTACTTACGAGAGCAGCCCTAGTAGCTAACCACCAACCACCAATTCACTAATGACTAGCACTGCTAATCCATTTCCGGCACTTGCTCCATCATGGCTCGCGCCTGCGAGCGGATGGAGGGGTTCTGATCCGACTGTGCGAGCCTGGTCAAGACGGATCGCACCCCGCTGTCCGCCTTCATGGGTTCGACCAGGTGCAACGCTTGCATGCGCACTCCGATGTTGGCATCGCTTATCAATGACTGCAGGACGGCATTCCGAACCCGCACGTCTTGCCGGACAAATCCGCTCAAGCCGTCCAACGCCTTCAGTCGCACTCCCGGATTGGTGTCATTCTGCAACGAGTACATCAGCACCTCCCGGACATTCGTCTCGTTGGGCGCCTGAGTCAGCAGTTCCACCGAATCCATACGAACGCCGGAGTTGAAGTTGTTGCGGGCCGCAAAGAGAAGCAATTGCTGAATTTTCTGGTCGTTGAGCGAGCCCTGCGCTTCCTGAGTGGAGACGGTGTCGTACTTGATGTTGACTTGATTCGATCCAGGTTCCGTAGTGACGGAACGAATGCCTGTAATGGAGGACGCTTCAACCTGTGTAGGTCCGGGGCCGGGGCCCGGACCAGGTCCTTGAGGTCCACGGAATTGACGCATGGTTACAATCCCGCCGCCGAAGCCCACGATGAAGATCACCGCCGCGAGCGCCGGGGCCATGCGAACTTGCCGCAGCCAATTGGCGGGATCGAAGACCAGCCGCTGCCATAAGCCGCCCTGGGTGGTTGTTTCGAGCGCTTCCTGAAGGCGCATACGCGAGGCCGCCAACAGATTCGGGCTGGGCTCGGCCACTGGCGCCTGCGAGAGCGTGGTGTGGAACTTGCGCGCCGACTTCAGTTCCGCGGTGCAATCCGTACATCGAGCCAGATGTTGTTCTACTTCATAACGGGCATCGTCTTCGAGCTCGTTATAAACGTAGAATACAATGTTGTCTTTTACCCAATCACATTTCATTTTCGTACCCCATTGAGCTCCGAGCTTCGAGCCACGAGCTTCGAACCAGCTGGGCCGCTCGCAGCTCGTAGCCCGCAGCTCGCAGTTGAAGGTTCCTCATCTCTGTTCAATCTCATCTCATCTCCGACAGCGCGCTGCGCAGTTTCTGCGTCGCGCGGAATAGCGTATTTTTGGCGGTTTCTTCCGTGGTATTCAGCATTTCGCCCACGGTCCGCAACTTGAGCCCGTGATAATGCTTCAATTCAAAAACCATGCGTTCCCGGGGAGTCAGGCGAGACAGCGCCGCGCCAATCTTTCGTCCCAGTTCGCGGCGCATCAGATCGCGCTCGGGGTTTGCTCCCGAGCGTCCGTCGGGGACCTGGTCGATCAGACTGTACTCTTCGCCGGAATGATCGGTTGCGACCGGAGCGTCTTCCTTTCGGACATTTCGCTTGCGCAGGTGGTCGAGGCAGAGGTTGGTGACGATCCGGTAAATCCAGGTGTAAAACGAACACTCAAAACGGAAACTCCCCAGGTTTTTATAGGCCTTGAGGAAGGCATCCTGATGGATGTCCTGGGCGTCCGCCTCCGATCCGGTAAGGTGGAGAGCCAGGCGCAGAACCGACTGATCGTAGTGACGGACGAGGACCTCGAAGGCCGCGCGGTTTCCCTGCTGCGCCTCACGGATCAAAGTCGCGTCGTCAATGCGGTTGCCCTGTGCTGCCACGGAGCCCCTCAAGCTGGGGTTCTGGGTACCGCTGCCCTGCTCACCCCGGGCCCCGCTTAGTCGCCCCCGGGAAAGCTCGCCAACCGGAATTGCTGCTGCGTACGAATCGGCCGGCATTGTGCCTCTGTTTCCTTTACAAGTGCCCAACCTTGCCTTGCACGGAATAGACGGGGCAGCTGCCAGATCGTTAGCAAATTATAGGGGTTAGTCCTTTATTTGCTTCACACTAAAAGACGCCAAACAGTTGTCTGTTTTCTGTCATTTCAGGCGAAGGCGCATCTCGTTGGTGGGAACGAAGCCCAGTTTTTCATAGAGCGGCCGGCCGGCGTGGCTGGCGTGGAGCACAACCGAGCTGAAGCCCTGCTCCTTCAACCACTGAATCATCAATAACATAAGCCGGCGAGCCAGTCCCCGACGGCGAACTTTCGGCTCGGTATAGATGTTGATGATCAGAGCCCGACGGGTGGCGGGGTCGTGGGGGCCTGCTGGCCAAGACGAGATGAGTACTCCGCCGCCGGCAACTATCTGTCCTTGAGGATATTCGGCTAACCAACCGTGGTACGAACCATCTGCCAGCGCACCCGCCAGCCAGGGGGCGGTGGCCTCGACCATGCGGTCCAGATCCTCGGAGCTACCTTCTCCCATATCCTGGAACATGCTGCGCCTGTGGTGCAGGATTACCGCGCAATCTTGCGGGGTAGCAGAACGAATACTGATCTCGCTTGGGGCCATGGCATCTCCAAATTCACCGAGGGTCTGGGCTGTTTTTGAAAGGGTACAATATCAACGCAGGCCGAAGTCGTTGCGCCCGGCCCAGAGGATTCATGTACGAAGTAACCGTCGAAGATACGTTCGCCGCCGGACACTACCTGCGGAACTACAAGGGTAAGTGCGAGAATCCACACGGGCACAACTATAAGGTCCGCGTGACGCTGGCCGGCGCCGAACTCGACAAGGCTGGTCTGCTGCTGGATTTCAAAGACCTGAAGGATGTCATGAAGCACGTCATCGACCGGCTTGATCACCAGATGATCAATGACATCGAGCCGTTTACGGAGTTGAATCCCTCGGCTGAGAATCTCGCGAAGTATTTCTACGACGAGACCAATACCCGGTTGCGCAGCGTGACCAATGGGCGGGTGCTGGTGAGGGATGTCACGATTTTCGAGACTGATACCACGACGGCGAAATACTCGGAGTAGCAGTTGCCGGTTGCCAGTTGCTAGAAACCATGGAGAAACGAAAATAGTGGGGCGATCATGCAAGGACCTGGTCGCTTGGCAAAAGGCGATGGATCTCGTGACGGCCACGTACCGTGCGACTGCGGGTTTTCCAAAGGAAGAACAGTTTGGACTCACGTTGCAGTTGCGGCGGGCGACTGTTTCGATTCCCAGTAACATCGCCGAAGGACAAGGCCGGCTATCAGAGAAAGAGTTCCGGCATTTCCTGGGACAGGTTCGGGGCTCCCTTCTGGAGGTCGAGACTCAGCTGCAAATCGCCCAGAATCTCGGATACACCCAGCTCCTACAAACCAGCGAACTGCTTAAGGCGTGCGGAGAGGTCGGCAGAATACTGAACGGTCTATTGCCTTCGATTTGCAAGCCGCCCAACTCCGAGGATTCATGACTGACAACTGGCAACCGACTACTGCCAACTGGTCATATGCAGATTACGGAAATCTACAAATCGCTCCAGGGTGAATCGACCCACGCCGGACTCCCTTGCGTCTTCGTGCGTCTGACCGGATGCAATCTACGCTGCTCTTGGTGCGACAGCGAATTCAGTTTCTATGGCGGGCGCAAAATGAGCCGGGAAGAAATCTTCGACGAGGTGATTGCCTTGAGCCCGGGTGGTGGACTCGTCGAGATCACGGGCGGCGAACCGATGCTGCAGGAGAAGGAAGTGGTTCCGCTTATGCAGCAACTGCTCGACGGCGGCTACAAGGTTCTGCTTGAGACCAGCGGGGAGAGGCCTTTGGCCCGTGTGCCAGCGCAGGTCATCAAGATCGTGGATGTGAAGTGTCCCAACTCGGGCGAGCCCGACACTTTTGCGATCGAGAATCTGGAAGCGCTCCGGTCCCACGATGAGGTCAAGTTCGTGTTGAGTGATCGCACGGACTACGAGTTTGCGCGTGATTTCGTTCGGCGGCATCGGTTAGATGAGCGAGTTCATGCGGTGCTGTTTTCGCCTGCCTTTCGCAAGGATGCTTCCGGCGCTCGGGATTCGTCCCACTGCCTGCTCGATCCCGAAGAGCTTGCCCAATGGATACTGGCCGACGATGTTCCGGCGCGGCTCAGCCTTCAGATTCACAAGCTGATCTGGGATCCGGCTGCGAAGGGTGTTTGAGCTCGTGGCCCCGTCATTGCTGCATTCAACATTCCACGTAGAGACGCTGTTGTTTCGTCTCCGAAAAGGCAGGGCATTGCCGATCGCGGCGGAGACGGGGCACGCCCCGTCCCTACGCTGCGGCCACATCCCAACTGTCATAAAATAAACTAGAAGCGTTAGCCTTGGCTTCGCGAGTGGATCATGCCATCTAAGTCTGTAAGGGCGGGAACTCGTGCTGTGGTGCTTCTGAGTGGCGGCATGGACTCTTGTGTGTGCGCGGCGCTGGCGGCACGCGATCACGATGCGGCGGCGGTCCATGTCAGCTATGGACAGCGTACCGAGACGCGCGAACGGCGCTCTTTTGAGGGCGTCTGCGACCGGCTTGGGATTCGAGATCGCCTGGCGGTGAGGAACGATGCATTGCGCGCAATCGGAGGATCGGCTTTGACGGATGCGAACATTTCCGTGCCGGCCTCACAGGCGATTGGAGCCGGAGTGCCGGTGACCTATGTGCCATTCCGCAACGCGCATCTTCTGGCCGTCGCGGTCAGTTGGGCGGAGGTGTTGGGCGCGGAGAAGGTTTATATTGGCGCGGTCGAACCCGACCGCTCCGGCTATCCTGACTGCCGGCCGGCGTACTATCACGCGTTCAACGAGGTTGTGAAGGCCGGCACAAAAGAGGGGGCAATCCAGATTGTTACGCCGTTGATTGCCATGCGGAAGGCTGAGATTGTGAGGCTGGGCCTTGAATTGAGCGCACCCTTCGATTTAACGTGGTCATGCTATCAGCGCGAGGATCGCGCCTGCGGCGTCTGTGACAGCTGTGTGCTCCGGCTGCGGGCCTTCCGCGAGGCGGGGGCAGACGATCCGATCCCGTACGCGGAGATGGCGACCAGATCGTTGTAAGAGTTTCCGTTTCTCAATTGCCGATGGCGCCGGCGAACGTCCTCGGCGGTCGAAAAGTGGAAATTGTAAATCCAGGTTCGGTAAATCGAGGTTCTGTAAATTCAGGTTTAGTGCCGGGAGGCAAGTTATGAAGAAGCTATTCATCATTCCCCTGTTGCTTGTGCTGGTGGTGAGCCTTTCCGCTCCGGCAGGGTTTGCGCAGGCCATGGGTAGTGTGAAGGGGGTCGCGAAGGACGTCGAAGGGAAGGTGATTGTCGGGGCCCAGGTCGAGTGGTTCGGAGTCGAGACGGGCCGCAAGTACGAACTGAAGACGAACAATAAGGGCGAGTACTTTTCACTGGGCATTACGCCAGGGAAGTACAACGTAAAGTTGCTTAAGGACGGCAAGGAACTGTGGCACATCAACAACGTCTCGGTCGGCGTCGACGAAGTGGTGATGGACTTCGACCTGAAGAAAGAACAGGCGAACTCTGCCCAGGCTTCCGGAATGACCGCCGAGCAGGTCAAGCAGATTCAGGCGCAGCAGGCCCAGGCAGCCAAAGAGAAGGACACCGTCAAGACGCTCAACGAGAAGCTCACTGCCGCCAAGACGGCGAGCGATGCCGGCGACTTCGAGACCGCGATTGCGACTCTGACTGAAGCCAACCAGATGGACCCTACCCGCGATTTGATCTGGTTCCGGCTGGGCGATGCCTATCGCATGTCAGCCGCCAAACAGACTGATCCCGCTGAAAAGCAGAAACGCTTTGAAACGTCCGCCACCGATTACCAGAAAGCTATTGAGTTACGAAGCGGCTCTGAGGCAGCAAAAAAAGATGCGGACAACAATGCCAAGATTGCGGCCTACTACAACAATCTGGCGGAGGTGTATGCCAAGTCCAACAAAATCGATGATTCGGTTGCTAGCTACAGCAAGGCGGCTGAACTCGATCCTGCCCATGCGGCGCAGTACATGTTCAATACCGGCGCCGTCCTTACCAATGCCGGCAAGGTGGATGCTGCGATCGTTGCTTTTGACAAGGTGATCGCGGCCGATCCAAATAGAGCGGCTGCTTACTACTGGAAGGGCGTGAATATGATCGGAAAGGCCACTCTGAAAGGCGACAAAATGGTGGCGCCCGAAGGGACTGCGGAAGCCTTCCAGAAGTATCTCGAAATCGAGCCTACCGGCACGTTTGCCCAGCCCGCAAAGGACATGCTGGCGAGCATCGGCGCCAGCATCGAAACCACGTACGGCACCAAGAAGAAGGCGGTCAAGAAGTAGTTGAAGCTGGCTCTTTAGTTTTTAAACAAAGGCGGTCCCGCGGGCCACCCTTTCCTTTTCCCTTCAGTTACTTAGGGTCTATGGCCTAAGGGTCTTCGCGTTCCCGGCTATCCGCGCTACAGTCATTTCATAGCTTTCCCGGATTTCGCCGTTCTCCCCCTGTGGTGTTAATTCGACTGTTTGGAGTGTGAAATGTCTGCTCCGGGGACTTCCCCGATTGCAATTGTCTTCGAGGGTGTGAGCGGGTCGGGTCTGGTCCCGACACCGGTGCTGTTGGCTGGCATGCTGCGCGCTTCCGAGAAGGTCAGTGATCTGATCTTCTCGCCCGGCCGTCCGCCGCAGGTCGAGATTCATGGTCAGCTCACGGCCGTCGAGATTTCCGGAGCGAGCGTTCTCTCCGCCGACGACACGCGGCGCATCGCGGCCGACCTCATCGGCACGAACAAACAAGCTATCAATACTCTGCGCGAGCAGGGTTCCTGCGATGTTTCGTATGGGCTGCCCGGCATGGCGCGCTTCCGGGTCAACGTTTTCATCCAGCGTGGGAGCTGCGCGATTGTCATGCGCGTGATCCCTACTTCGATTCCCAGCTTTTCCTCTCTACGTTTGCCTGCTCACTTGGAGGAGGTGGCGCAAGTACGTAACGGGATCGTCCTGGTGACCGGAGGAAGCGGGTCGGGCAAGTCTTCGACGGTGGCTGCCCTGTTGGACCGGATCAACAGCGAGCACTGCTACCACATTCTTACGGTCGAGGATCCCATCGAATTTCTGCACAACCACAAGAAATCGACCGTGCACCAGCGCGAGTTGCACAGCGACGCCCCGAATTTCGCTTTGGCTTTGAGGGCCGCTCTGCGGCAGGCGCCGCGCGTGATCATGGTCGGTGAAATCCGGGATCGGGAAACGCTCGAAATCCTGCTCGAAGCTGCCGAGAACGGACATCTCGTTCTCTCCAGCATGAATACGGTCGATGCTTCGAAGACCGTCGAGCGCATCATCGCTACCTTCCCGCCCACGGATCAGCAATCGGTGCGCGATCGCCTGGCGAAAACCTTCCGCTACATCATTGCCCAACGTCTGATTCCGCGCGCGGACAGCGGGGGACGGACTGCGGTCGTTGAAATTCTGAAGTCAAACTCGCGCACCCGGGACTGCGTCGAACAAGGCGAACGCCCTGGCCGCACGCTGCTCGATGCCATCAAGAACAGCGAGAACGAAGGCATGCAGCATTTTGACGGCGAGATCGCCAAACTCGTTCGCTCCGGCATCGTCGATCTCGAAACCGGCCTTTGCTTCGCCAGCAATGCTACTGTGCTGGGCCAGGAACTGGCACGAAACTAAGAGCTGGCCTTTCGAGAGCCGCGTCTCCTTCAGACTCCTCCCGCGATCGCTCTAATCCCCAAGTCCACACGTCCCACAGGAGACGTCTGTGTCGTACCGAGAGTGTCGTCCCTTGCGGGACTCGAATCTTCCCACCAAACGCTTTCCCGGCACTCCCGTGCCGGGCTTTCGCATATCGCCGGTACCCGGCTGGAGCGAGGTAAATTCCAAGCTTGTTTCCTCCGTCGCTGGGCAGCCTTTTTGCCGATAGCTGATTGCTGACGGCTTCTCTATGCGTGTGCCATCGCGAATGACTGCCTGGCGGCGGCGATTGTCTGTTGCACATCCTGTTCGGTATGGGCCGCGCCCACGAATGCGGCCTCAAATTGCGACGGCGGCAGGTAGATGCCATTTTCGAGCATGGCTCGGAAGAATCGTCCGAAGGCTTCGGTGTCGGACTTGGCGGCGGAGGTCCAATCGGTGACCGGGCCGGGCGTAAAGAACCAGGTAAACATCGATCCCACCCGGTTGTCGCACATGGTCACGCCAGCATCTTTTGCGGCTGCTGACACACCAGCAACCACTTCGGCAGCGAGTTTGTCGAGCTTCGTGTAGATGTCCTTGTGGTCGCGCAGGTGGCGCAAGGTAGCGTAGCCCGCAGCCATCGCGAGTGGATTTCCTGAGAGCGTGCCGGCTTGGTACATGGGGCCGAGTGGAGCAACGAGGTCCATGATCTCGCTGGGGCCGCCGTAGGCACCCACCGGCAAGCCGCCGCCGATGATCTTGCCCATGGTGGTCAGGTCGGGTTGGATGGCGTACAACTCCTGAGCTCCGCCGAAGGTGAGACGGAAGCCGGTCATGACTTCGTCGAAAATCAAGAGAGCCTTATCGTGCGTGGTGAGGATGCGCAGGGCTTCGAGGTATCCGCGAGCGGGCGGAACGCATCCCATGTTGCCGACTACCGGTTCGACGATCACGGCGGCGATCTGGTGTTTGAATTTCTTGAAGGCATGTTCGAGGGCGTCGGTGTTGTTGAAGGGCAACGCGAGAGTGAACTGGGTGAATTCCTCAGGAACGCCCGCGGAACCGGGAATGCCAAGGGTAGCAACCCCTGATCCGGCTTTCACCAACAGTGCGTCGGCGTGTCCGTGATAGCAGCCTTCAAATTTCACAATGTACTTGCGCTTGGTGTAGGCGCGGGCGAGGCGGATGGCTGTCATGGTCGCTTCCGTGCCAGAACTGACGAGGCGAACCTTCTGCATGTGCGGGAAAGCGGAGGTGACCAGTTCAGCGAGATCGGCTTCGGCGGGAGTGGACGCGCCGAAGCTGGTGCCATTGCGAGCCGCAGAAATAACAGCTTCGATCACGGTGGGGGCAGCGTGACCCAGAATCAGAGGTCCCCAGGAGCCGATGTAGTCCACGTATTCGTTGCCGTCGGCGTCCCAGATGTGGGAACCCTCGCCGCGCACAATGTAGCGAGGCTCGCCGCCCACCGCGCGAAAGGCGCGCACAGGAGAATTCACTCCGCCCGGGATTAATTGTTCAGCGCGCTTGTGCAGCTTGCGGGACTGCTCGGTTTTGCGGGCCATGAACTCCTCTACAGGCGCAACCCATCCTAGGATCTCCGCTTAATATTAGCAGCGCCTCCGGGGTGCGCCGCAGGGCGGTAAGTCGTGGAGCATGCGCTTCGTGGGCTCGAATTCATGGGATTTTTACCTAATCGCAACACTGCCGCAATCTCGTTGACGTAACCTTTCTTCAGATTGCCCTTCTAACCGGGAGGGTACATCAGGACAGTCTTGGGGGGCTCCAGGCTGTCCGTTTTTATTTGTGGCGTGTCTGTCCGACTGTGATCGCCAATGCCAACCGGACAATCCACGAATGAAGTGCTAGCATCCAAAGACCGTCTTCCATCACTGATCCGACCGCCACGTGGGATGCTCCAAAGCTCATGCTCAGATGGTTAAAGCCGGAAGCGCTCGCGAATGCGCTACCCCCGATCCTCGTGGGACTTCTACTGTTCTGCGCTGCTGGGCTTGCGGGTGGTCAACAGAATGACAGCGTCACACCACTGGCCTCGGACGACGCGCCTGCCGACCCCGTGGTCACGATGTTTCCGCATTCCGAGACGGCACGCTGGTGGGTTTCAGGGCAGGACAACATTATTTCGCAGTGGCATCCCTCGTTCGACGCGAAATACAGCGGGCCGAACAGCTTTCGCACTCACGGCGAGCACGCCGTTTCGAATATCGCGACTCTATTCACTGGCTTGCAGCTTACAAGCACGACCGAAATCTTCATGCACTTCGAGGCGGCTGCCGGGGGCGGACTAAGCGATGCGCTTGGACTTGCCGGTTTCACCGACCTCGACGTGGTGCGCAACCCTACGCTAGGCACCACTCCCTATATTGCGCGCGGAATGATCCGGCAGATCATTCCGTTGAGCAGTGAAACGGTCGAATCAGAACGCAATCCGTGGTATCTGGCTACCAAAGTTCCGGTGCGGCGCTTGGAACTACGCTTTGGCAAGATGGGAGTAAACGATTTCTTCGACGTCAACGATGCGGGCACCGACAGTCACCTCCAGTTCATGAACTGGACAGTCGATAACAACAGCGCCTACGACTACGCCGCCGACACGCGCGGCTATACGGTTGGTTTGCTAGCCGAGTATCACAACCGGAACTGGGCGTTCCGCTTCGAAGAAGCCCTGATGCCGCAGGTCGCTAATGGGATCGATTTGCAATGGAACCTGCGCAAGGCTCGGGCGGAGAACTATGAGTTGGAGCTGCATCCTGCGATTCGTGGCAAGCGCGAGACGATAATCCGCCTGCTGTCGTTCGTTAATCACGCCAATATGGGCGTGTATCGCGACGCGATCGCCAATTTTTTAGCGGGCAAGACGCCGCGGCCGACCATCACCGACCATCCCGAGCGCACCACCATCAAGTATGGATTCGGACTGAACTTCGAAGAACAACTCAGCCCCAATGTCAGAGCCTTCGGGCGTTTCGGATGGAACGAAGGCCAGCACGAATCCTACGCATATACGGAAGTGGACCAGACCTTCCAGGTAGGCGGTGACCTCGCTGGCGAACGATGGCATCGGAGACTGGATAAAGTCGGCGCAGTTGTCGTTTCCAATGCGATCAAGAAAGATCATCAGGAGTATCTGCGGCTGGGCGGGCTGGGATTTCTGCTGGGTGACGGTGCGTTGAATTACGGGCGGGAGAACATCTTCGAAGCCTATTACAACGTCCACCTATGGCGGGGGATCTTCAGCGCCTTCGACTTGCAACACATCAACAATCCTGGATACAACCGCGACCGCGGACCGGTGCTGGTGCCGAGCCTGCGCTTTCACCTGGAGTTCTAGCGTTTCGCGCAGTGACCGGAGCCTCCCTGCACGGCGTGGTCCTTAATCTGATGTCCTGTCAATTCCTATTGCACGCCACGGTCAAACATCGACAGCGAGAAGAAGTGAGCCAGTACGGCTGCGAAGGCCAGGCCGATAACGAACAACGCCCATCGGAATCGTAGCCAGGAATCGCGCAGTCCGGACATTTGCGCAAACACATCGGGAATGTAGGCTGCGCAATACGCAACGTTCGCCAACACCGCCAGCGCGAACAGAAGCAGCAATGAGTTGAATTGCAACGCGCTTTTGGAGAATGGTAAGCCTTGTACAAAGTGGACGACTACGATTACGGCCAGGACAAGGTTGTACAGAATCCGCCTTGGCTCCCAGTAGCGAATCGCGTTGCTGAGAAACTCGCGCCCTCGAATAGATTCCATCAAAGATCCACTCAGGGATTAGGGTCGCGCTGAATCCCATCCTCTTGCTTCTGCGTTGTCCGGATGGCCCAGGCCATGCGCGGAGTGTTGTGGGCGATGCCGAATCGTCCCTGGGCGTCTAGCAGAATCATTCCACCGTGCCCGTTGACACGCTGTTTCAGGTAGTTCATCGCTTCCTGTGCGACCCAGTCCGGCATGCTACCCGATTCGACACGGTCGGCGGCCCACTTGGCGAGTACCAGCTTCATGATCGGCTCGCCCCAGCCCGTGGTCGAGGCTGCGGCGCTTTCGTTATTGGCGTAGCAGCCGCAGCCGATCAGCGAAGAGTCTCCGAGACGGCCTGGGGCTTTGGCGAGGGTGCCGCCGGTGGAAGTGGCGGCGGCGATATTGCCGTCGCGGTCAAGTGCGACTGCGCCGACTGTGTCATGCGAAATTGCGGGCGCGAAAATGTCCTCGCGATGATCTTCGCCGCGCGCCAAATATTCCCGCAGACGTTCCACTTCGCGGGGAATGATCAGGTCTTCATTCCTGCACAACGGGATGCCGTGCTCGGCGGCGAATCGTTCCGCGCCTTCGCCGACGAAATAGACGTGCGGGCTTTCGCTGAGGATCTTGCGCGCGGCGCGGACGGGGTTGGCGATGCGTTCCACGCATCCTACGCCCCCAGTTCGCAGAGTACCGCCGTCCATGATGAGGGCGTCGAGTTGGACCTTGCCGTCGCGATTGAGGAAGCTGCCGCGGCCGGCGTCGAAAGTCTCGTCGTCTTCCATGACGACTACAGCCGCTTCGACTGCATCGAGCGACGAGCCACCGTGTTCGAGGACGCGCCATCCAGCGGCAGCGGCGTTGCTGACGCCCTTGCGGTGAGCATCCACCATGTCATCGGGAATGGCCCACGCGCCGCCGTGGACGACCAGAACAGGATTGGTTGGCAAACCTTTCAGTCCTCGCAAGAAGTTGCGGGCATTAGTCTAGCATCCTGGAATTTAGGTTGGAGAGACGGGCGTTATGCGGCGCTGCGTGCGACCGGAGCTTCGACCTCATTGGTCCGCTGCCAGGTGTATACGATGCGGTGAATCACGGTAACGGTCGACAGCACAGCGATTACCCATAGGACGGGCGCCATCACGTTAAAGAGGGCTCCGATTATCAGCAGCACCAGGCGTTCCGGGCGTTCCATGAATCCGACGCGGCAGGTGCCAATGAGCGATTCCGCGCGTGCGCGCGCATAGCTCACCATGATGGCGCTGATCATGACCAACGCGGTTAACACCACATAGAAGAAGCGGTTGCCGCGGGCGTAGAAGACGAGCAGTCCGAAGAAAAGGGAGGCGTCGCTGTAACGGTCCACGACGGAATCGAAAAAGCCTCCGAAACGGGTGACCTGGTTGGAGGCTCGGGCCACCCGACCATCGACCAGATCGAAGAAGCCTGAACCGATGATGACGAGCCCCGCGTAAAAGAACATGCGGCGCTGGTTCTCGCCGGTAGCGTAGCCGAACAGAAAAGCGGCGTAGGTATTGACGACCAGCCCCATCAGCGTCAGGACATTCGGATTGATGCGGGTCAGGGCGAGCATGCGCACGATGGCATCGAGCAGAACGCCGCAGGCCCGGCCGACTCCACTGGTCCAACTCATTGTGGCTCCGCCTCGGCTTCTGCCAGGTCGTGGATGGTGGTGAGCTTGAGAATTTCCAGTTCGCGATTGCCGTTGGGGGACACGACCTGGGCGCTGTCGCCGACTTTCTTGTTGAGCAGGCAGCGGCCGATGGGCGAAGTGGTCGAGATTTTGCCGGCAGCCACGTCGGATTCTTCGGTGGTCACAAGCGTGTACTCGACCTCCTCTTCCTTGGTGGTGTCGTAGACCTTGACCGTCGAGCCCAGGCCGACCCTGTCTCGAGGGATATTACTCATATTGATCATGGACAGATCGGCGAGACGCTGGCCCAGTTGACGGATGCGCGCCTTCAGATATTCCTGGCGCTGCTTGGCCATGTGATATTCGGCGTTCTCGCTGAGATCTCCCATGGCAACAGCTTTTTTCAACTCTTTGGGGATGTCATGCGCTAACTCGTGCTCTAAAACGGCCAGTTCGTCCCGAAGTTTCTTCTTGATGTGCTCCGTCATGCTCTTGAGCATTATAACCCTCGCAGGCGAGGAAGGAGCTCAGTTGGCACTCCTGGCAGGCTGGACAACCCCATCAGGGGGAATGACTTACACGGGACAAACTGCCGAGGTCACGTGGAGAGCTGACGGTCTTCCGGCGGAACTCCTTATCTGGATTGCCTTTACGCCCCCAGTACGCTAGAATGAAGAAGTTCCCCGCACGCCCCACTGGTGAGGTTTCCCTCCATGAATGGCGACCGCGTTTTCCACATCGGCGATCGGGTTGTTTATCCCAATCACGGCGTCGGTATTATTGAGCAAATCAGCAGCCGTACAATTGGACTCTCGATCGAGAAGTTCTATCTCCTCAAGATTAAGTCCAGCAGCCTCAAGGTGATGGTGCCTTTTCATAATGTCACCAGCGTCGGTCTGCGTCCTGTAGTGCGGAATGGCGAGGTCCAGAAGATCGTGGACTATCTGTCGTCGGGCGAATGCAACAACGCACTGGACTGGAAAGACCGCTTCAAAGAGAACTCTGAGCGGATGCGGACCGGGTTCCTTTTGGACGTGGCGTCTGTGCTCAAGAGCCTTCTGATGCTGGGCCAGACCAAGGCGCTTTCATTCCGGGAAAAGAAGATGCTGGAACGGGCCCGTTACCTATTGGTGAGCGAACTGGCGATCTCCCGAAACGTCGACGAAGGCCAGATCGAGCAAATACTTGCTAAGGCCCTGACCAAGTGCAATCTGCGCTTCCCGGAGCTGGCGGAACTGGCTTCCTAGTTTTCCCCTTAGTCCCTCAATCCACACTGACGAGGCTCCGAGCCTCGACCTGAACCTTGGACTCCCCATTCCTAAACCACAGCCCGTAACCTCGCGGCTCGAAGCCCGCTAGCGATGTGCTTCCAACCAGGATTGAAGAATCAATGTGGCGGCCATCCGGTCGACCGCCTTCGCTCGCTTCCCGATCGAAAGGTCGGTTTCACGGAGCAGGCGGTTGGCCTCGGTGGAAGTCCAGCGCTCATCCCACAGATGGACGATGACTCCCAAGTGGCGGCACAAGTCATCCGCGAACAGGCGCATCTTCTCGGACTGCGTGCCCTCTGCTCCACTCAGCCGTAGCGGCAACCCAACCACAACCTCCCGGATCTGATACTCGGCCAGCAAGCGCCTCAGCGCTTCCAGATCGCGACGTTTATTTTGGCGCTGGATCGTGTTGAGCCCCTGAGCGGTAATCCCGAGCGGGTCGGAGATGGCGACGCCAATACGTCTGGAACCGACGTCAAGGGCCATGATCCGTGCCGGTCTTTGCGCTTCAGCCATGGATTGATTGTAGATTGCAGAAGGCAGAAGTCAGATTGCGGAGTAAAACCGGAGGCCAGTCGCGAGCCCTGCCTTCTCTCAAGGACTGTCATCCCGAACGAAGTGAGGGATCTGCATTTGGCCGCGGACTACAGATCCCTCACTTCGTTCGGGATGACAGTTCTTGAGGGCTGCAATCCCTTCGTGCAAATCTCTCTCCAGTCAGGCAGAATGATGGGCCGGTCCTGAGGCAGAATGGACACCGTCGAGACATCCCGCAGGCATCACTGGTCGCTGACGCTGCTGGGCATCGGCCTGATCATCGTATTCGCGTATTTCGGCGAATCGGTGCTGTCGGTGCTCTTCTTTTCTATACTACTGAGCTTTGTGCTGGATCCACTGGTGGAGCTGCTCGGCATCCATCTGCGTCTTCCGCGGTCGCTGGCGGCGCTGATCGCTGTGATCCTGCTGCTGGCGTTGCTGTATGGCGTCTCGTATGCGTCTTATAGCCGGGCCATCGCTTTTGTGGAAACCGTGCCGCAGTATTCGCAGAAGATCCGCTCGATGCTGAAGCCCTTCCGCCAACAAGCGGAGAAATTTGAGAAGACTGGAGAAGTGGTTGGGGAGCCCGAGACCAACGTGATTGCCGTCCGGCCGGTTACGAGTTGGTCCGACATACTGACTCATGGCGTCAGTACGCTGAGCGAAGCCGTGCTGGCGGCTTCGTTCATTCCCTTTCTGGCGTATTTTCTGCTGACCTGGAAACATCACGCCCGCTCCGCCACCGTCATGCTGTTTCCTTTGGAGCACAGGCACACCGCCTATGTCACGCTGGGATTGATCGGGAAGATGCTGCAGAGCTTTATCGTGGGGAATCTCCTGATCGGACTACTCATCTCGGGAATCAGTGTGGCGATTTTTGGCCTGTTGGGAGTTCCGTTTTTCTATTTCATCGGATTCGCGAGCGGGTTCCTCAGCCTGGTGCCCTACCTCGGACTGGTGCTGGCGACGGTGCCTCCGATCCTGGTCAGTCTGGGACAACTGGAGGCTGGGGACTTGTTGGGGGTGGTCTTCGTGATCGTCCTGCTGCACCTTTTCGCGCTGAACGTTCTATACCCGAAAATGTTGGGCAGCCGGCTGAAGTTGAATCCGCTGGCGGTCACGCTTGCGCTGCTGTTTTGGGGATGGATTTGGGGCGCGATTGGACTGGTGCTTGCGATCCCGATCACCGGGGCGCTCAAGATCATCTTTGACCACGTGGAATCGATGAAGCCGTTTGCGACCTGGCTGGGGGAGTAGGGCCATTGCAGAAGTCAGAAGTTAGATTGCAGAAGTAAATCCCTTCGCGGTACGGACGGATGTGACGAAAATGGCTACGAGTTCATTGGCTTCGCGCACGAGATCTTGAAGTTTCTGGTCCGGGAAAATGCCGGCGTCCTGCATCAGTTCCAACCAAAAGGTTGTCTCATCCGCCTCCTCGAGGACAATACCCAGTTTTGCGACGAACTCCGCGACCTGGCCCAGCATGCGGCGCGATAGTTGGCCCCAATAGATGTGCCTGAACGAAGGATCTGCTTGCCAAAAATCCGGCATTCGTCGGTTTTGGGCAAGCACCGGTAGAGCTTGAGAATTCTGAGCGCAAAGCGCTTGGTACGCTGCTGGAGCTGTTCAAACTCCTTCACCCCTGCAATCTAACTTCTGATTTCTGCAATGGGTCCTGTACTCTGGTCAGCTTTCTGCAATTGCGTGGAACATCTACACTTGAACTGTGCGGACTCTGATTACACTCTTCCTGCTCGTCGCGCTGGCCGTGGGTGGCTGGTGGGCATGGGCTGTCTATGCGCCGGTCATGCCACCGGGAAATCAGTCTGTGCTATTGCGCAGTGGCTATTCGACACGCCGCATCGCGATTGAACTCAAGAAGGCCGGCGTGATCCGAAGCGTTTTCGCATTCCGGGTGTGGCGTATACTGCACCCTAAACTTTCTCTGAAGGCAGGTGAGTATTTATTTGACCGCGGGGCGAGGATGCCGCAGGTGTGCGATCGCATCGCTCGCGGCGATATTTACTTCCACGTTGTGACCATTCCGGAAGGCTATACGATGTTCGACATCGCCAAGGCGATGGAGGACGCCGGGCTGGGATCTGCCCAGGATTTTCTGAAGACTACGCAGACGCGCACGGACCTGATCGCCGATCTCGCTCCAGAAGCAAAATCGCTGGAAGGTTATCTTTTCCCGAATACCTATCAGTTCACGCGCACGCAGAGTCGTGAAGAGATGATAGGCGCGATGGTCCATCAATTCCGGCAAGTGGCGCAGCAGATTGGGCTCAGCTCCGACGTCCACCGAACTGTAACAATGGCGTCCGTTGTGGAGAAAGAAACCGCCGCTGCCGACGAGAGGCCGGTGGTCGCCAGCGTCTACTACAATCGACTGGCGCGTCGAATCGCTCTCGATGCCGATCCGAGTGTGATTTATGCACTGTTGCTGACCGGAAACTATTCCGGAAGCCTTCATCACGCCGACCTCGCGATCGATTCCCCGTACAACACATATCGTTTTCCAGGTCTGCCGCCCGGGCCGATTGCCAACCCTGGACAGAGTGCTCTGGAAGCGGCCCTTCATCCCGCGAATACGCAGTTTTTCTATTTCGTCAGCGACGGAAACGGACATCACCGTTTCGCCCGCGACTTGACCGAACACAACCATAATGTTGCCGCCTATCGCCGCGCCCTCGGAATGCGTTGAGCGTTGACACTCCCGCTGCCTTATACTGGTATGAGCCTTGAAATTGGTTAATAGCCAAGGGATGTCAACTGGCTCGAAACCCAGTATTTTCAGCGGGGTAAGCGGCGCGGCTTGCCGGCACCGATTCTTGCAACTAGTGAATTCATTACTAATCAGATAAAGAGTGGCAGAAGTCTTTCCTATTACCGGTCATCAAACGCGCCGGCGGCGGTCCCGCCTGACTTCCGCTCTGTTGGTGGCGTTGGTCGTTTTTCCGCTGAGCGGATGCCTGTTCAGAACCCGCAAAGTAGATCGCCAGGTTTCCAGCGCCCCGCTGAAGAGCGCCACCCAGCAAGGATTGATTGAGTACGTGAATTCGCAGGCGGCCACGATCCAGTCCATGCAGGCTACGGTGGACATCAATACCTCGGTCGGAGACCAGAAGAACGGCCGAGTCACCGATTACCAGGAAATCCGCGGTTACGTGCTGGCCCGCAAGCCGGCCATGCTGCGGATGAAAGGCCTGCTTCCGGTGGTGCGCAACACCGCCTTCGACATGGTGAGCGATGGGCGCACCTTCAAGGTATGGATACCGCCCAAGAACAAGTTCGTGATGGGCACAAACAGTGAAGGCGGGTTCCAGCCGGAGAAGCGGCTGGAAAATCTGCGGCCGCAGGCAATCTACGATGCTCTTCTGCTGCGCGAAATCGGCCCCGACGAAATTGCGGTTCTCGAAAACGGCTACGAAACCGTTCTCGACGCGAAGAAACACCGTGTCGATCAGCCCGATTACGAATTGGCCGTCATCCGAAAGGGGCCGAACGGGTGGTACCTGTCGCGCAAGATTTCCTTCAGCCGGACGGACCTGCGGCCACACCGGCAATTGATCTATGACCAGCAGGGTAACGTCGTAACGGATGCGAAGTATGACAAGTACACGGAATACGACGGCATTGAATTTCCGTCCACGATAGAGATCGAAAGGCCGCAAGAAGACTACGATATTAGCCTCAGCATCGTGAAGCTGGAGTTGAATAAGCCGCTCAAGGATGAGCAGTTTGCTCTGGAACAGCCGCCCGGCGCGGAAGTGGTGCACCTGGGGCATACCAACTCCGACTCAGCCCAGAACACCGATGGCCATGGGAAATAGTTCTCCCCAATAAACATGATGAATCGAATGATCGTCGGCAACCTAGTGCACCGGCCGATCCGCTCCCTGATCAGCATTGTGGCGGTGGCGCTGGAAGTCACGCTGATCCTGTTGATCGTAGGGCTGTCGTTGGGAATTTTGAACGACTCCCGTCAGAGGCAGGCTGGAATCGGGGCGGATGTGATCGTCATGCCGCCGGGGTCATCATTCATCGTCGGGCTGACTGGGGCGCCGATGCCGATTAAGGTCGGCAGCGTGCTGGCGAAGTTGCCCCATGTGGAAGTGGTGGCGCCGGTGATCACTCAGATCTCAGCGGCAGGATCGCTGGAGGTGATCGCCGGAATTGATCTGCAAAGCTATGAAAGTCTCTCGGGCGGCTTTCACTATTTGAAGGGCGGACCGTTTCAGGGGCCAAATGATGTCCTGGTGGATGACCTCTTTGCCCAGTCCAAGCACGCCAAAGTGGGAGACACAATCGAGATCCTGAATAACAACTTCCGGATTTCGGGCATCGTCGCGCAAGGCAAAGGCGCACGGAAGTTTCTTCTGATCAGTACCTTGCAGGATCTGCTGGGCGCCAAGGATAAGGCTTCGATTTTCTACCTCAAGCTGGACAATCCCGCCAACGCCAATAAGGTCGTCGAAGAAATCAAGAATGTGCCGGGGATGGAAAAGTATGTAGCCACCTCCATGGCGACCTATCTCTCGATGATGACCCCGAGCAACTACCCGGGGCTGCGAAGCTTCATCAGCGTCGTGATCGGGATTTCGGTGGTGATCGGGTTCATTGTCATTTTCCAGGCGATGTACACGGCGGTGATGGAGCGGACCCGCGAGATCGGAATTCTTAAATCGCTGGGAGCTTCGAAGCTGTACATCGTCAACGTGGTACTGCGGGAGACAGTGCTGTTAGCCATCTGCGGTATTGTGGTGGGAATCCTGGTGAGTCTGGGCGCACGGGCCATCCTGGCCCAGAAACTGCCCCTGTTGCGGGTCATCGTTACCGGTGGATGGATTTTGAGAGCCACGGGGATTGCTGTCGCGGGCGCAATCGTGGGAGCGCTCTATCCCGCGTTCAAAGCGGCACAGAAAGATCCGATCGACGCCCTGGCCTACGAGTAGGACCACACCGTCCTCCCGACTTCGCCTTCATTTCGCCCCTTTTTGCCACGGAATTCAAGGATCTAGAATTCTTCTCGCCAAATCGCGGTGGATGCATGATACTGCCGGAAGAATCTGCCGTGCTATAATCGCGCGCCATTGCGAGAAGTAGTACAGATTCGAGAGAGTTGTCTTAATTTCCTGGGCTCCGGCGCGGAAAGCCCCGGTGGCCGCCAAATACGCAGGAGGAAACATGCACTTCGATGATCGGACCCTTTGGGGCCGGGATGACGAAATGGACGAGTACGGTGACAGCGGCGCCTACGGCGAATCGCTGGAAGAAAATTTTGAAGAGGAAGAAGAAGAAGAGGAAGAAGAATCGGGCGTGATGGAGGATCGTCCGGAATCGGTCTCTGAGCCTACCTTGGAACCGCCGCCTGCGGCGCCGGTGGGCGGTGGTGGTGGACGGCCGCCCGCGCCCAAGAAGGCACCTGCCAAAAAGAAGGCCGTGAAAAAGGCCAAGAAGAAGCCGGCACCCAAGAAGCCGGCCCGGAAAGCCGCGAAGAAAAAGAAGGCTAAGAAAGCGGCCAAGAAGAAACCCGCCAAAAAGAAAGCGGCACGGAAGCCTGCTCGAAAGGCCGCGAAGAAGAAGTCGGCCCGCAAGAAGGCCGGACGTCGCCGTCGCTAGGGGCAGATAGTTTGTCGCGGAGGCCGGCGCCCGCTGGCTTCCGCCCGCTTATTTTCCTTCCGCCAGGATCGCCTCGGCTTCGATTTCTACCAGCATCTCCGGGGAGACCAGGCCGTTGATCACGAGCATGCTGGTAGCCGGGCGAATGTCGCGAAAGAACTCGCCGTGTGCTTTGCCTACTTTTTCCCAATCAGCGAAGTTGACGACGAACATGCGAGTGCGCACTACGTCCTTGAGCGACGCCCCGGCCCGCTCGAGAGCGTGCTCGATGTTCCTGATCGTCTGCACGGCCTGGACATAGGCGTCGCCCACGCCGACAATTTTTCCCTCAGCATCGGTGGCGGTGGTGCCTGAGACATGTATATAGGCGCCCACCCGCACCGCGCGAGAGTAGCCGACCACCGGCTCCCAGGGCGTTCCACTTGAAATGTTGATGCGTTCCATATTGCGTCCTCGTGCCCGAGAGAGATTGACCGCAATTCTAGATAGTACTTGCGAGAGTCTCGCCTCACTACCGTCCTCTCATTCAGCGACTCCATGAGACTTTGGATGAAGCGGGCTTGAAGCGGTGTTAGCAGCCGCAGGGCGAGGCTGCCAACAGTACACCGAGATAACTTAGTGGTTTGCGAAGGCTTCTAATTGTCTGAGAAGGTTCGCAAATCGAAAGTTACTTGCGTTCCACTTTGATGTGCGATATCTAATCGATTCAAGGAGCGCCTGCCGATTAGTTGTTTGGAGGAGGCGCGAAGGAAGGGGAGCCGGAACCGGAGGGCCCAAGTATGACTTCCGAATCGCATCCGTTGCAGCAGTTGTTCGTCGAGCTGGTGGGGCGGCATTACGCCGAGGAGATTGGGATCCGCGATCCCCAGTTGATCAGTTACGTCGCCCACCTCCTGGCGGAGTTCTGCGATGCCGAGCAGTTGTACAAGGTCCGCAACGCGGCGGGGAAGCCGCTGAATGACGTCGGCGAGATGCTGCTCGAATCCGATCCCGTCTACGGCCCGGCGCCGTCGTTCGATCGCGAGCGCCAGGTGCGCAAGCATATCGGGGACTACACCCTGTTCTTCGCGGGCATGTTCCCCGAGAGCATCAACCACTACCGGCTGCGCCGGCAGCGGCTGGAGAGTTTTGTCGAGTGGATGAAGGCCGGCAAAGAGAGCTACTACATCGTTTCCAAGTTCGAATATTTCGAATATGCGAAAGTCGCGCCGCTGTTCGCGCAGCTCTCGTCGAAATTTGAGGAGTGCGTGTTTGGGTTGAATCGGGTGAAGGATGAGCTGCAGGAGATGCAGCACCCGATTTTCAGGAAGAGCAGCGAATTGTTGATGTAGAAATTGCAGAGGTCACAAGTCCCCAATACGTTTTTACCTCTGCAATCTGACCTCTGACCTCTGCAATTTCAGTCTTCTGCCCACGACTTTGAATTTCCCTTCCAACACAACATTGATTGCTTCGGTGTAGGCGATGTGCTCCTGCTCAAGGATTCGCGCGGCCAGCGAATGCTCGTCGTCAGAGTCGTGGACGGGAACGGTCCTCTGCACGATGATCGCCCCGTGGTCGAGTTCTTCATCGACAAAATGGACGGTACATCCCGAGACTTTCACTCCGTAGGCAAACGCCTGTTGCTGGGCTTCCAGGCCGGGGAAAGCGGGCAGTAGTGAGGGGTGGATGTTGAGAATCCGCTGCGGGAACTGCTGCACGAACCAGGGCGAAAGCAGACGCATGTAGCCAGCGAGACAGATGAGATCGACTTTTTCTTGCTTCAGTGCGGCCACAACTTCGCGGTCGTGCGTTTCCCGGTCTTCGCCCTTGGAAGGAATCACCAGCGCCTTCAGGCCGCGTTTGCGGGCGGTTTCAATGCCGGGAGCGTCAGCGCGATTCGAGATAACGATCGCGATGCGCGCGTTGGGGATGCGGCCTGCGTCGATGCTGTCGGCGATGGCGACGAAGTTGGAACCGCGTCCGGAGAGGAGGATGCCCAGGTTCTTCATGCAGAGACCATTCTTAAATTGCGAAGGTCAGAGGTTAGAGGTCAGATTGCAGAGGTGAAACCCGTCGCAGGAGTGGGCGTGAGGGGTTAACCTCTGCAATCTAACCTCTGACCTCTGCAATGGTTTCTAGCTGTACATTACTTTGCGCTCGCCTTTCACGATTCGGCCCACGCTGTAGAACTTTTCTCCGGCGCGGTCGAGCAGCGTTTCCGCTTTCTTGAATTTTTTGGCGGGGACGACCAGCAGCATCCCGATTCCCATGTTGAAGGTGCGCAGCATTTCGTCCGGTGGAACGTTGCCGAGTTTTTGCAGGTGCTCGAAGATGGGAAGGACTGGCCAGGTTCCACGTTCAATGACAGCGGCCGTTCCACGAGGCAGCACGCGCGGCAGGTTTTCGGTGATACCGCCGCCCGTGATATGGGCCAAGGCGGCGACGCACTCGCCCGCAATCATCTTTTTGATGATCGGCCAGTAACTCTTATGGGTGCGCATCAACTCGTTGCCAACTTTGTTCTTGATCTCGCTGACGAAGGTATCCGTCGAGTAACCTGCCACTTCAAACAGGAGTTTGCGGGCCAGCGAGTAGCCATTAGTGTGCAGGCCGTTCGAGGGCAGGCCGAGGACGATGTCGCCGACCTCCACGGTCTTTCCGTTGATGATCTTCTCGCGCTCTACGACGCCCACGATAAACCCCGCCAGGTCGTACTCGCCCTCGGGATAAAAGCCCGGCATTTCGGCGGTCTCACCGCCGATCAGGGCGCAGCCATTATGTTTGCAGGCTTCGGCCAGGCCCTCGACGACCTTTTCGGCCACTTCGGGCTCTAGTCTGCCGGTGGCGAGATAGTCCATAAAGAACAGCGGTGCGGCGCCTTGCACGGCGATGTCGTTGACGCAGTGGCTCACCAGGTCCGCACCGATGGTGTGGTGCATCTTCATCTCAAAGGCGACCTTCAGCTTGGTTCCGACGCCGTCCACACTCGAAACCAGGACTGGATCCAGGTACTTCTTGTCGACCGAAAAAAGCCCGCCGAAGCCGCCGATCTCGCTCAACACGCCGCGGGTGAAGGTCTTATGGGCGAGGTACTTGATGCGCTGCTTGGTTTTGTTGGCGCGATTGATGTCGACGCCGGCGTCGGCGTAGGTAATAGGACCGTTCTGGGCGTTGGGAGTCTGAGCCACTTTTCAGTCCGTTTTTGCGGGATGGAAAGATTTCGCGCCAGCGCGCGGGGAATTCGTTCTGCGCACCAGATTTTAACACGTATCGAGCCGAGGCCGGCGACGCGCCGCGGTGCGCGGAAATAAAAAACCCCGACAGCGAGGCCGGGGTGGAACACGGGAGGCATCGGAAAAAACTTACTTCTTGTCTTCCGTCTTCTCCTCTTTCTTCTCCATTTTTTTTACTGTCTTGTGATGGCGCCTTTCTTTCTTCACTACCTTCTTCTCTACTTTCTCTTCCTTCTTGTCTGCTTTCGTATCGCTATTGGAATTCTGGGCAAATGCAAACGAGGACAGCGAGAGGCAGAGGGCAATGGCGAACAACAGCGTGAGCAGCTTCTTCATGTTGGGGACGCTCCTTTAGAGACGCTTCGTGTGAACACACGAATCCCGGGTAACAGGGTAATTTGAATTGTTCCCGAGTGAGGCGAATTGTAAAACATGAAACGGTCTTTTCCAAGCAGGTATCGGCTGCGAAAGAGTAGCTAGGAACCCGTTCACGCGGTGTGGAAGCTGTAAGGGACTGGAGTTGCCCGACTCCAGCCGTCTTTTACGCCATCGTGGGCCGCACCGCAAAGGCGCAGAGAGAGGTCCTGGAATTAATACGCTTGCAGGCGCAGGGGAAGCACTTGGCTCATCCAATTGCCGCCGTCTATGCCGGCTTGGGGGACTATGAGCAAGCATTTCACTGGCTCGACGTGGCTTACCAAGCGCGCGATGGATCTCTTATCCTGCTGAAGACTGATCCGACGTTTGATTCTCTGCGTGACGATCCCCGATTCGCTGCGCTTTTGCGAAAGATGAAGTTGTCTTGAGACCCGCCGTTCTGACATTCACAGTTAACAATTGTTGATGCCTAGCTGTGCGCTCAGCTTCGTCGTTTCCGAATAGCTGAGTGACCGCAAACCGCGATAACCCTTTCCATTCACGGCAGTCCAACTGAATGGTTTGCCGCGAGGTATCGCTATGCGGACGCTGCTCGACACCTTCGTCCAGACAATGCGTACTCTGTGGGCGCACAAACTACGTTCGTTTCTCACTATGTTCGGGATCGCTTGGGGCGTGGGATCGCTCTTGCTGCTGGTGGGCGTGGGCGAGGGCTTCCGTAACGGCAACCGCAAACAGCTGGAAACTTTCGGTAAGAACATCATTTTCTTCTTCGGCGGACGCCAGCCCGCAGTCGAAGGCAGCTTCAATTCCATGAAGTGGTTCAACCTGACGTATGACGACTATCGTGCAATCAAGGACGAATCGAAGCTGGCAGTAAGCATCTCGCCGCTGATTGCGCGTGACGACATCCGCGCCGTCAGTGAATACACGAGCACGAACGGCCAGGTTTCCGGAGTGCCTCCAATCTACAGCCAGGTGCGGACGATTCCACTACAGGTAGGGCGCTGGATCAACGACGAGGACAACGAGCAGCGCCGCCGGGTGTGCGTGTTGGGGCGCGAGATGACGCGCAATATGTTCCCCGGGCGTCCGGCGGTCGGGAACACTATCCTCCTCAACGGCGTGCGCTTCGAGGTGATCGGGATGCTTTCGATGATCGGCCATGAAGAGCACAACGCCACCAACATACGCATTTTTATTCCCTTCAATACCATGCGCGAGCTTTTTCCGCTCAAGGGAGACAACTCGCAGGAGGGGAACGCAATTTCGTTCATCAACTATCAGCCGCGCACCTTCGAGGAGAACGAAGAAGCCAAGGATGAGTTGCACCGGATTGTAGCCCGCAACCACGGCGGGTTCGATCCAAAGGGCAAGGATATTTGGGAAGAGTGGGACACGATTAAGAACCAGAAAACCATGGGCAAGATTTTTACCGCTATGGACTGGTTTCTGGGCGGTGTAGGGTTGGTCACGCTGGCGCTGGGCGCGATCGGAATCGTGAACATTATGCTGGTAGCGGTGACTGAGCGCACGCGTGAAATCGGTCTGCGCAAAGCGCTGGGCGCAACCAACCGCAACATCCTGTTCCAGTTCTTCCTGGAAGGCGCGTTTCTTACGCTCCTTAGCGGCGCGATTGGGGTGGGCGGCGCGATGCTCGTGATCCGGTTGCTGTCGGGCGTGCAACTGCCGCAGGGGTTCGATACGCCCAGAATCATCCCCGTCTCGGCGGTCGGTGCGGTGCTGTCATTGGCGCTGGCCGGGATTATTGCCGGGCTGTATCCGGCGCGCAAAGCGGCAATGCTGGAACCGGTGGAAGCTTTACGTCAGGAGTGAGTCATGACGCGTGATCTGTTGAAAGAAGCTTACGGCGCGATGCAGCATAACCGCCGCCGCACGACCCTCACCATGCTCGGTATGGCGTGGGGCATCGCTACGGTCGTCATCCTGCTGGCGTTCGGGTCGGGATTTGAGCGCGCCATCGGTTTGATTTTCAGCTCGTGGGGCGTTGATGTGATCGGGGCGTTCCCGGGACGGACGTCATTGCAGTCAGGCGGGTCGAAGGCGGGAAGCGAAGTCCGGCTCAAGCTTGCCGATGTGGATTACATTCGCAACGAAGTGCCGATGGTGAAGGGTGTGACCCCAATCTTCGACCGCCAAAATGGCGCAACCATTCAGCACGACACGCGCACCTACACCAATCTCTTTCTTACCGGAGTGTTTCCAGTGTACGAGCGCATCCGCGGGTTCGGAATGGCCACCGGACGCGGCTTGAGCGAGGAGGACCAATTTCAGCGCGCCCGTGTAGCAGTGATTGGCGACGAAGCGAAACGTAGACTCTTCTCCGGCGAACAAGCACTGGGGCAAAGCATCCGCATCAACGGGGTGAGCTTCGAAGTGGTGGGCGTTTATCAGCACAAGGTTCAGGGCGGGGACAACAACGACAACAGCATGGTCGTCATCCCGTTCAGCACGATGGGCGATTTGTTTGACACCCAATACATCACCGGAATCTTCATGGATTACGAGGGGCAAGACCATCAGCAACTGGCGCGGGTCGTGCGCTCGGTCCTGGCGGCGCACCACAACTTCCGTCCCGACGATCATCGGGCGGTGTTTATCGCCGACTTCAAGCAAGACTTCGACGAGTTCCGGATTGTAACGGTCGCGCTGAAAGTCTTGCTCGCGTTTATCGGCGCCCTGACGCTGGGAATCGGCGGTATCGGGCTGATGAACATCATGCTGGTCTCGGTGCAGCAGCGTACACGCGAGATCGGCGTGGAGAAGGCGCTTGGCGCACACAGGGCGCATATCCTCGTTCAATTTCTGGCGGAAGCGATGGCAATTACTTTCGCGGGCGGCTTGGCGGGGATTGCGATTGCCTACCTTATCTCGTGGGGCGTGGGCGCGCTGCCGCTGATGAGCGCTTTCGGCGAGAATTTGCAGGCCGGTGACATCCATCTTCACATTAACGTCGGCAGCCTGATGGTGGCCACGGTCATCCTGTGCCTGGTGGGCATCATCAGCGGCATGGTGCCGGCGGTCCGGGCTGCGCGACTGGACCCGATTGAGAGCTTGCGCTACGAGTAAGCCAATTCTTTCATCCACCCGATATAATGCTCGGTCCAGTCGTAACGCAATCTATCTTTCCCGGAGAGTGGTATGCGAATTGTTTTCGCGCTGATGATTAGTGTGTTCATGGCTGCCGCGGCTGTCGCGCAGCAAGAACAATCCTCGCAGGACAAGGCGACTGAAAATCCCAAGCAGGCTGCTTCTAAAGAAAAGAAACCTAAGAAGGAGCAACCGACCCCGGCTCCAGCCATGCCGGAGACGAAACCCTCGGAGAGCGCTAGCAAGCCTGGAGAGCCGACTAAGCCTGACTCGGCCGAGGCCACCGATAAAGACAAAGACGAGCACTATGACGTCATCGAGGTCCCGCCGGTGATCACACATCACCAGATCGCGGTTAACGGAAAGACGCTTAGTTACACGGCGACAGCGGGACGGCTTCCGATTAAGCGCGGCGACGGCAAGATCGAAGCTGAGATGTTCTTCGTCGCCTACACACTCGACGGGCAGGATGCGGGCCGGCGTCCGCTGACGTTTGCGTTCAACGGCGGTCCGGGATCGGCGTCGGTCTGGCTGCACATGGGCGCGCTCGGGCCGAAGCGAGTTGTGCTCCAATCAAACGGCTTCATGCCGGCTGCGCCCTATCGCATGGAGGATAATCCCGCCACCATGCTCGACCGCAGCGACATCGTCATGGTGGACGCCATGGCCACCGGTTATTCCCGAGCCGCGACCGCCGAACTCACCAAGAAATTTCTGGGGGTGAAAGGCGACGTGCAGGGGTTCGGAGAATTTATCCGGCTCTATATGTCGCGCTATGACCGTTGGACTTCGCCTCTTTTCTTGTTGGGTGAAAGCTACGGCACGACGCGAGCTGCGGGTATCGCGGGCTATCTCGCCGATCACGGGATTTCATTTAACGGTGTCACTCTGCTCTCGATGGCCGTCGATTTCCAGACGCTCGAATGGAACAAGTCTAACGATCTCCCGTACGCGCTGCTGCTTCCAACTTTCAACATGATTGCCGGCTACCACCATAAGCTGCCAGCGGATCTCTCACAGGACATGACAAAGACGCGACAGGACGTGGTCCGATGGGCAATGAGCGATTACTTGCTCGCGCTCAGCAAGGGCGACGCCATGACGCCGGAAGAGCGCCGGAAGATCGGGGAGCAACTGGCGCGGTACACCGGGCTGCGCCCGGAGGTCGTCGAGAACAACAACCTTCGTATCGACGTTCCCACGTTCACGCACGAACTCCTGCTTGACCAGAAGCTGGTGGTGGGCCGCCTCGACGGACGCTTCAGCAGTCCGGACCCGGAAGACCGCGGATTTTATGATCCGGCCAGCGCGGCGATCCTTCCACCGTATACCTCGGTATTCAACAACTACGTGCGCAATGATCTGGGCTACAAGACTGATATGCCGTACCGCGTTTTCGCGTTTGACGACAGCGCCTTCCAGAAATGGGAGTGGGGCAACGCAGTCGAAGGATTCCCGAGTACTGCCGGTGGATTGCGCTCGGCCATGATCAAGAATCCCTATCTGAAAATTCTCGTGATGGAGGGACACTACGATCTGGCCACACCTTTTGCTGCTGCCGATTGGACGATGGACCATCTGAATCTCGACGCGAAGTATCGCCAGAGCGTGTCCTACGCGACCTATGAAGCAGGGCACATGGTCTACATCGACCGCGCCGAGCACACCAAGATGAAAAAAGATCTCGTGGAGTTCATGGAGAAGTGCCTGCCGAAGTGAAGTCACGGGTCACAGGAGTCGGGATCACAGCACCATCAGGTAAACTGTCGGCGGCCAAATCCTGAGACCTGTGACCTGAGACCTGAGACCTGCATTCATGCGCGCCGGCGTAATTTTTGGGCTCGGCACTTCGCCGACAAACCTGAACCCATTTCGCTGCGGATCCAGTACCCAGTGGATCGAGGGAGTGCCCGCTTCTTCCTCCGACGCCGACGCCATTCTCATCTTCGGCGGAGACGGCACGATCCATCGGCATCTGCCCGCGCTCGTACGGCTGAAGCTTCCTGTTCTGGTCGTCCCTGCAGGCAGTGGGAACGATTTTGCGCGCTCACTGAATCTCGGTGGCGTTGCCGAGTCAGTGAAGACGTGGCGGACCTTTGAGTCGGGAGCCGGGGATACCCGAGCCGTTGACTTGGGCACGATCACCAAAGACCGAGACGGGGGAACGCGTCACTATTACTCCTGTGTGGCCGGATGCGGGCTCGATTCTGCCGTCGCGCGCATGGCGAACCGCATGCCACGCTGGCTTCGTCGCCACGGCGGATATGCGTTGGGATTGATTCCCACGATCCTCAGTTTCTCGCCGGTGAACCTTCGGCTCGACATCCGGGATGGGCCCATGGCCGGAAAGGTGGCGAAACCCTTGCTGCTAGCGGCCTTTGCTAATACGCCGTTCTATGGTGATGGAATGCGAGTAGCTCCGCTGGCGAAGATGGACGATGGCAAGCTGGATCTTTGTCTGATCAACCCGCTGAGTCGTCTGAAACTTCTGAGCCTGTTTCCATCTGTTTATTTCGGGCGGCATCTTGCGATTGAGGAAGTGGAATACTCGCAGACGGAGCGCGTTCGCGTGGAAACTGAGCAACCCCTGGACATCTATGCCGACGGGGAATACGTATGCCAGACTCCCGTGGAAATTGGCGTGCAACGCAATGTTCTCAAAGTGCTAAGTCCGAGCGGATGAGCATCCTCTAGCACGGACGGCTGCCGAGACGGAGAAGAACAGCTATTCGCCCGGCTGGAATCGATACCCGATCCACGGTTCAGTCACAATGTACCGAGGGGAGAACGCGGAGGGTTCCAGCTTCTTTCACAACTGCCCGACGAAGACGCGCAGATATTCCACCTGCTCGGTGCTGTCTCCGCCCCAAACCGCTCTCAGGAGCGACGCGGTGGGTTACGACCTTGCCGGCGCGGCGAGCGAGGTAAACCCGCAAATCAAATTCTCTCGACGTCACAGGTGAACCGCCCGCTTTCGCACTTCGACGGTACCGGCCGCTGGATCAATTCGGAAATCTCCCACTTCGATCGGAGCCTGTTCCGATTCTCCGGGCCGCGCCCGCCGGAGGTTAGCGCGGACCCGTGCCAGCAACTCTTCAATGCCGAAGGGCTTGGTGATGTAGTCGTCGGCGCCCGCATCGAGCGCTTTGACTTTGGTCCGCTCTTCCCCGCGCACCGAGAGCACGAGAATGGGAATCTGGGTCTTGGTGCGAAGGTCTTGGTTCGAAGGCGCCGGCACAGCTCCAGTCCATCCATGTTAGGCATGGCGAGATCGGTGATAACGAGGTCGGGAGACCTAGGGCACGTTCTGGCGCATGGCGAGCTTTTCGGCAGCCATTTTCCGCAGGCTCTTAGCGTGCTCGTGCAGGGCTTCCCGCAGCTCCCGAATCACTCCTTCCAGTTCGGCTGGATCGTGAGTAGCGACGGCCCTGGTGACCAAGGCATCGATCCGATCTTGAAAGCGATAAGTCGACAAGGGCGCGGTCCGAAAATGGATGCTAGCGAAGTTCGTAACTGGGGTCTACAGAGGAAATACTGTGGGGAACCCTACCAACCCAGGTTCCCCCCTGACGTTCACTAGTGCGTGCGGATTACTTCGAAATCTTGACTCGGGGACGGGTCGAGTTTCGCTCGCGCATTACATTGCGCGATCTCGCACCGCCCCCCCGCTCAGGCTTCACGCTCGGACTGCCCTGCCTCGTTCCCTGAGCTTTCGCGCGTGCTAACAGGAGTATGTGATCGACGCCACAGCAACGCTATCGCGCTTCGGAGGGAAACGTTTCTCCTCGAGCAGCCGGTTGATCTCGCTCACTAGCGCGATGAGCTTGCCGGCGTCTTGCTCCTTCTCGGCGAGCTCGCACAGCTCCAGCCAGCGTTCTTTGGGTTCGTTTTTCAAACTCGGTCTCATGCAATCGAGCTGCCATGAGGCCGAAAGCTCGGAAGCGATTCATCGCCAAGCGGTTTCGTAGGTCGCGTGACAGAGAGCCCAGACCACAGCGCCCATGTAAGGAAGGCGGGTTCCCGTGTAGCAGTGGTGCCACTTGGGAAAACCTGATGTGATGACCGGTTGCAGCGAAATTGGGAATTCGGTTGAGCGGAGGGCACGAAATTGAACCCAAAAGCGGCGGAGTGAAACCGTCAAGCGTTCAATGCCTGGTGGGCCCGCTAGGATTTGAACCTAGAACCAACAGATTATGAGTCTGCTGCTCTAACCGTTGAGCTACGGGCCCCCAACAGCGTCCAATCTAGCATAGAAGGTCAGGCCCGATCTCTTTCCGGCATCTGCCCGCGCTCGAAATTATTTCGACCGCGTCACCGTTGCGACTTCGAGCTTGTAGTACTGATACCACTTCGCGCGGCCAGATGCCAAACGTGGTTGCGCCACTGCTTCAAGGTCTCTTCGTCCTGCCACCAGACCACAGTAAGGCGTTCGCCGTCTTCGGCCGTAAAGCCCTTCTCGGCCACAAATCCGGGAGAAGCCTGTGCGAGCTTCGATATCTGCTCCGCCATCAGCGTAGCCGTTACTAGCCTCTGGTGCGAGTCGCGATCGGAATAGAACGATGATCATCGGTGTCCTTTCGTGGAATTGCCCTCACGCCAGAATGATGAGTCGGACCGGAGTCTCGGTTCATCCCGACGGTCGAAAATCCAGCGACTGCCCGGTTGCATTCTGGGTGCTGTTGTCCATCGACTGCATCGCCCTCCTGCCCATCCGAGTCGCGGCGCCAGATTTCGAGACATTCTTCTCTCGACCAGCACGGGCGGGCCGCCGGCCTTGGGATGCAATTCCACCCGCAATACACCTCGATCGAAGGCCCAATCGCCTGCGGTTTCGATCTGCTCAATGTGGACTGTCAGGTGACCGTTAAATTTCGCGAAGGTATCGCGCAGGCGTAACGCGTTATCTCCGCGAGCCACGGCTCCTTGCAATGTCGACTGTCCGTCGGACATATCGACAAAGTCATCGGCATACACGTTCATGAGCCCGGCGAGGTCGCCCGAATTGTAGGCGCGAACAAAGCAGTCAATCGTCTGCTGAATTCTATTCTTGTCGGATTCCATCGGAATATTCCCGCTCCCAGCCGGAAGTCGCACTGACACGACACAACCAACCCAGACAAACGAAGCGGCAGTGGCCATTGGTCGAGGCCCATTGAATCGCGAATGCCGGTCTCGGTTAAGAGTTCACGCAAGAGGGCGGCCTGCGCCCGCGGAGCCAGCAAAGGCTGGCCGCGAAAGATGTCGGCATGGCGGCGCTCTAATTCCTGCAATTCGCGGAAGCGGTCGGGGGCCACTTGCTGGACCTCCGCTATCCGGTTGTCCACGAACTGCAGTTGATCCAGACGCACCCAGCCCTTTTCGATAAAACCGGTCGCCTTGCGAGCGCATCGGCAAGCGTTGCCCTCGTTAACCAGACCGCACTGGCGATTCAAGAACCCGTATAGATCGCGCCGGGATCGAGAAAGGATCTGCCGAAAATTGGCCGGCGTGGTTTCGAGAACGCTGGACCCGACCTGGTCGTCCACTCCCAGGATGTCTCCCAGTATGAAAGCGAGGCGCTGGCGCGGCTTCAGACAGAGCAGGATGCCAGTCGTGCAGGCGATCTTTGCTTCCTCGATGAGAAGGCCCGTCTCCACGCGCGTGCTGTGCGGGTCCGGAAGGTTGGCATCCGGCATCTCGTTCAGACCCTGGGCAACTGCCGCAAACGATTTGGCGGATCGGCAGCGGTCGAGCAGGTGATTCGCCGCGATCCGATACAGCCACGTCCGGAAAGCGGAACGCTGCTGAAACTCTCCCAGATGGGTAATGGCCTTGACGAGAATCTCCTGGGTGGCGTCCTCGGCGTCGGCGCGGTTCCAGAGCATGCGGTGCTCAATGTGCAGGAGCCAGGGCTGGTGCCGACGGATCAGGGCGTCCACGGCATCCCGATCGCCACCCCGGGGCGCGAGCGACAAGGTCGGCGTCCAGGTTGTCGTTGGGGAGCAGACTATTCATATGTCCTCATATCGATTAGACGGGAGGGGCGCGCGATTGTGACAATTGCCGGGATTCAGCTGGCCAAGCCTCACCTCGACTGCATGATTTCCAACAAAACAGGTTACTTGAGTGATGAGGCGGAAATTACTGCTTGGAGCTACGATAGACGGTACACAGGTGCCTCGGGATGAAGAAGCTGCGTTTTCTGCTGTCCCTGACGAACGACGATAATGATTACCAGATCGAACAGGCCTCGGCGGCCCGCCGGGCGGCGGTCAAACTGGGGATCGACCTCGAGATCGTCAATGCAAAAAATGACGGAATCGTGCAGAGCCAGCAGCTGCTGACCAGCATTCAGTCCTCGACCATTCCGCGTCCGGACGCCATTCTGTTCGAACCGGCCGGTTCCACTACGCTTCCACAGGTCGCCCGGGCCGCTGCGGCGGCTGGGATTGGTTGGGTCGTCTTGAACCGCGACGCCGACTATGTGACCGATCTGCGGCGTCAGCATCAGGTTCCGGTCTTCGCGATTACGTCGGACCACGAGGAGATCGGCCGCATCCAGGGACGCCAACTGTCGGCCCTGTTGCCGGGCGGCGGCCTGGTCCTCTACATACAAGGCCCAAGCGAAAGCTCAGCCGCCAAGCAGCGCCTGTTCGGGGCGCTCGAAACCAAACCCGAAACCGCGCAGCTGCGGGTTCTCAAGGCGCAATGGACTGAGGCCAGCGCGCTCAAGGCGGTCAGCTCGTGGCTCCGTCTTTCTACCTCGCGTGATAACCAGATCGTGGCGGTTTGCGCCCAGGACGATTCCATGGCGATCGGCGCCCGTAAGGCTTTCGAAGAGTGCTTCGCGAATCATCAGGAGCAGTGGCGGAAAATGCCGTTTCTGGGGTGTGACGGACTTCCCAACACCGGTCAGGACTGGGTGCGCCGCAATCTATTGGTGGCGACAGTTTTCATCCCACCGAATGCGGGCCAGGCCATCGAGATGATGATGAAGTCAATCGAGAGTGGGATACAACCTCCCGATCGCACGTTTACTCCTGTCAAGTCGATTCCGGCCATCGAGACTCTCCAGGATCAGGCTCTCCGCGCCCGTGCGGCATCGCGCTGACGGGACTGCTAGAACCGCAATTTCACCGCTTCCGACAAAAACTTCAGTAGTGGTGTCATCTTGCGTGACGCGCGAAGGAAGTCTTCGATCAATCGTCCGCTGCACACCTGCGCTTGCGACAAGTCAATACTGGCAATGAAATTCTTTCGCTTGAGGTCTTCAATCAGCGGATGGTCTTCGCAATAGCCGCGTGGCGGACGCTGCAGTGTGTCACCGCCCAGCCGGAGTCCGCGCTTGGCAGCGCTCCAGTCCTTGGGCTTCCAGGCAATGGCATCGCGGATTCGCGCTAACGAACGAGGGTCTGGCTGCCAGATGCCTCCCGCCAGAAAACATCCTTTCGGCTCGAGGTGCAGGTACAAACCGGGACCATGAACGGTTTCGCTCGCGGAGGCGTGCCAGAAGTTCATGCCGATATGAGTCTTGTAAGGACTCTTGTCTTTGGAGAAGCGGACGTCGCGGTAGATGCGAAACAGGGAGCCACCATTGGGCTTGGGATCGGCGACCAGCCAGGAGCTGACTTCCCGCATTCGGAGTCGTAGATCGGTAATAAAGCGAAGGCTGGGCTGACGCGCGAACTCTTCGAATTCGGGGCGATGCTTCAGAAACCAGGCGCGCCGATTGTTCCGGCGCAGCTGCCCTAGAAACTGAAAGAGCCGGGGACTGAAGTACGGCTGTCCCATCTATTGAGTCGGAGGCGACGCGGAGGCAGACGCGGTTCCCGCTCCGGCGCTCGTCGCACTGTGGTTGACCAGATCCTTCAACTCCTTGCTGGGTTTGAAGAATGGGATTTTCTTGGCCGGGACTTCCACGCGTTCGCCGGTTTTTGGATTGCGGCCCACGCGCGGCTTGCGCTGCCGGGTACGGAAGCTGCCGAAACCGCGAATCTCGATCTTGTCGCCCACGCGCAGCGAGCGCACGATGCTGTCAAAGATCGTCTCTACAATCACTTCGCTGTCTTTGCGGGTTAATTCGGCCAGCCGGGACACTTCTTCGATCAGGTCCGCTTTTGTCATACGCCTCTCGCTCCCTTGGGGTAGGGTTCCCTGCCCGGGCTAATCGCGCCCTCCGTAATCGAGGGCTGCCATCGCCTATAACCTTCTCAAATTTCAGGGGTTCTGCGCAAGTGGGATCGCAGCTACCTATTTCCACAAGTAGTAAAAGCCGACTTGCTGCTCCAGTACTTTTTCGCGAGTGGGGAGGTAGTCGGAAACGTCCCCAAAAATCAGATCCAGTCCCGATCTTCTTGATTTTGGAGGATAGACTAGCGACGGTTCCCCCTTGATTCCCACGGACTTGGCGGTATCCTTTACAGCTTCTTCGAAATCAGCAATCTGGTCCACCAGTTTCATGGAGAAGGCCTGCTCGCCGGTCCACACCTTGCCATTGGCAATCGAGCGGATGTCAGCCTCTTTCGCCTTCCGGCCATCCGCTACCGCCTGGATGAACTGCGTGTGCATGTTGTCGATCAGGCTCTGGAGATATTCGTGCTCGGAGGGTGTCATCTCGCGCGCAGGATTGCCGGTGTCTTTGAATTCTCCCGCCTTCAGGGTAATGTCTTTGAGTTTGGCCCAGCGCAGAAGCTCACCATAGTTGACCCACTGCGCAATCACTCCGATGGAGCCGACAATGCTTCCCTTGTCGGCATAGATCTTGTCGCTGGCGGACGCCACGTAATAGGCGCCGCTCGCGCCTACCGTCTCGATCGAAGCCACGATACGTTTCTTTTTTGCGTCGTGGATGCGCTTGACTTCCCGGTAGATCTCTTCCGACGCCGCCACGCCGCCGCCGGGGGAGTTGACGTGGATGATGATCGCTTTGATGGAATCGTCGTCGGCGAATTTCTTCAACTGGGTAACGGTTTGCTTGGGGGACAGGATGACGCCCTCCAGATCCACGACCGCGATCTTTTCGCCAAACCCGCTGAACGACTCCTGGTCGCCTCCACGGAAAATGAAATACACCAGCGTGAACACGGCGACCACAAAGAGCAGAAATGCGCCGCCTCCGAAGAGCAGCCAAAGCCAGACTCGCGAACGTCCTTCAGCCATAATCAGAAGAGTGTAGCACCGGAGGTCAGAGGTTAGAGGTCAGATTGCAGAGATAAAAGCGGCCGGATCGACAGTTTTCACCTCTGCAATCTGACCTCTAACCTCGATCCTCCTTCTGGCGTAAACTCTACCCACCAATGCGCGATCCCATCGAACTCGAAGTCTTCAAGAACCTCTATCACTCCATTGCCGAGGAGATGGGGGCTGCGCTGCGCCGCACTTCTTTCTCGCCGAACATCAAGGAGCGACGCGATTACTCTTGCGCTGTGTTCGATTCGGCAGGCCGGGTCATCGCAATGGGCGATCACATGCCCGTGCATCTTGGGTCGATGCCGATGTCGGTCGCGGCGGCGGTCGAGCACGGTCCTCTTGAACCGGGCGATATCGTCATGCTGAACGACCCGTTTCGTGGTGGGACTCATCTTCCCGATATCACTCTCGTGATGCCGGTTTACGTTCAGAAAGTCAAAGGCAGCGGGCGGGGGCGCCCGCTCTACACAACAATGACAACGACAAAGCCGGATTTCTGTGTGGCTTCGCGGGCTCATCATGCGGATGTGGGCGGAACCTATCCCGGCTCCATGGGGCCTTGCCGCGAGATCTATCAGGAAGGACTCCGCATTCCGCCCGTGAAAATCATGTGCGGAGGAAAGATGGTTGCGGATGTGCTGGCGCTGCTGCTGAACAATGTGCGCACGCCGGAGGAGCGCGAAGGCGATCTGGGCGCGCAGATTGCCGCTTGCCAAACGGGGGCGCGCAGGCTAGCCGAGATCTGCGGCCGCTATGGACTGGCGCGCACGAAACGAGCCGCCGGAGAACTGCTCGACTACTCCGAAGAAATGATGCGCAGCTTCCTCGGCAGCGTTCCGCCGGGCACTTATCGCGCGGAGGACTTCCTCGACAACGATGGTGTTGACGACAAGCCGGTGCGGATCGCTGTAACGCTTCGCGTTCGCAGGCGCAGCGGGAAGTCATCCCGAAGAATGAAGCAGCCAGCGGCGATCACCATCGACTTCACCGACTCCGATCCACAGGTTCAGGGTGCGATCAATGCGGTGGAGGCAATCACTGTCTCAGCTTGTTTCTACGTCTTCCGTTGCCTTGTACGTGAGGACGTGCCGGCAACGGCGGGGCTGATGCGCCCGATCGAGGTCATCGCTCCTGCGGGCACGGTCGTGAATGCGAGACCTCCGGCGGCAGTTGCCGGTGGCAACGTCGAGACTTCGCAGCGAATTGTGGACGTGCTACTGAGAGCCCTGGCTCAGGCGATTCCAGACCGGATTCCCGCGGCCGCTTCGGGCACAATGAACAATCTAACCATCGGCGGAATCGATCCTCGAACCAGCGAGCCGTTTGCCTACTACGAGACCATTGCCGGTGGCATGGGTGCGCGTCCAACCAAAGATGGCGTTTCCGGTGTGCATACCCACATGACGAATTCGCTGAATACTCCTGCCGAGGCGCTCGAATATGCCTACCCGGTAAGGCTGCGGCGATATTCTTTCCTTCCCGGAAGCGGCGGCCGTGGTCTGCACACTGGCGGGGACGGAATCGTGCGGGAAATCGAGGTTTTCACCGATGCCCAGGTCACGCTGCTCGCCGACCGGCGCTCGCGTGGTCCATACGGCCTGTCTGGGGGTGCCGACGGTGCTCCGGGACGCACCGTTATCGTTCGTCACGACGGCACCGAAGAGGAAATACCGGGCAAGACGAGCGTTCGGCTCCGTCCAGGAGAGAAGGTCCGGGTAGAATCTCCGGGCGGAGGCGGCTGGGGCAAGCCGATACCAAGCGGAACGTGATTTCGTCAAACCCGTGGCATCGACCCGCGCTACGGGTTTCAGCGAATTTCGCTAGAATTCTCTTGTCAGAGTTTTTCGGGAGTCCTCGATGAGAGTTATCCGTCCGCTTGTTCTCTCCGTCCTTATCGCCGGAGGTTTTCTCTATTTCACCACCTACCGCAACGGCAGATTGCATCCTGCCAACTGGGTCAGCCCTCCGGCCAAAGTCGAGATCACCGAGGCAGCGGGAGGCGATCCGTTCGATGCGGAAGAGCAGAACAACATCGGCGTGTATCGCAAGAACATCGCTTCGGTGGTCAACATCACCTCACGGGCCATGACCTACGACTTTTTCTATGGCCTGGTGCCGCAGGAAGGGCAGGGCACCGGATTCATCATCGACAAAGCTGGGCACATTCTCACCAACTATCACGTGATCGCCGATGCCCGGGAAGTCTGGGTGACATTACACAACCGCAAAAAATATCGGGCCACGATCGTAGGCACCGACCGATCGCACGATCTGGCGATCGTGCAGATCAAAGCGACCGACGTGGTGCCGATGACCCTCGGTGACTCCACAAATCTTCAGGTCGGACAAAAAGTTTATGCCATCGGCAATCCGTTTGGCCTGTCCGGCACGCTGACGCGCGGGATTGTCAGTTCAATCCGCCAGGTAGAAGAGCCCGACGGCATGGTGATAGAAGAGGCAATCCAGACCGACGCATCTATCAATCCCGGTAACTCCGGCGGACCGCTGCTGAACTGGCACGGAGAAGTCATCGGCATCAACACCATGATCGCGTCCAGTGTTGGACAGAGCGCCGGTATCGGCTTTGCAATCCCAATCAACACCGCCAAGGCCGTCCTGAACGATCTGGTGACCATCGGCCGTGTGCGCCGGCCCGCGCTCGGCGTGCGGACCATTCCAATCGGAGGCGAACTGGCGACCGAGATGAATCTGCCCGCAGATTACGGACTGCTGATCGTGCAAGCCATTCCCGGCGGCGCCGCCGCCCGAGCTGGATTGCGGGGCGGCAGCGAACGGGCATATCTCGGCAACATCCCGATCATGATCGGCGGCGACCTGATCGTAGCGGTGGACGGAAAGAGGATCGATAGCCAGCAGGATCTCGCTCAGGTGATGAACAACCACCGCGCGGGGGACACGGTGAATGTCACCATCTTCCGCAACAAGAAAAAGACGGACGTGAGTGTTGTGCTGGGCGAAGCAAGGGAGCAAGTGTAGAGGTTTCCAATCCCTGGCCCGCTAAGAAGGGGTATGCCGCCACCAGCGATTTACGAGATGAGTTCTGGTGAGGAATGTCGTATTCTAGTCTCCTGCTTATGACCGCCGTCCTTTAATTCGGCCTCTGTTGTTCTGGCGAACCCTTGCGCTCTGAGCGCGGGTTTGCCTCGACTCCTGCCTCGACAACAGAAAGGATCGCTAACATGCATTTCGTGGATCGGGTTTTGGCCCGCCGCCTGGAGTCTGCGGAGGAGATGCCGCAGGTGCACCATGCCGAATGGTGTCAGAAGAATCAGCCGAAAGTCGGCGCCGCTGTCGAAAAGATCTCCGGCGGCCATATGATCTTTGCCGGACTCGGATCGCCCATCGGACGCGCAGTGGGCATGGGATTCGCCGCGCCCGTGACTGCGGCGGAAATGGATCAACTGGAGAATTTCTACTATTCCCGCAAGGCGCCTGCGCAGGTGGACTACTGTCCGCTGAGCGATCCCAGCCTACTGGAACTCACGAAAGAACGCGGATATGGAATCGC
>JBKPCG010000049.1:0-16402 GCA_046727255.1 Acidobacteriota bacterium
CGAACTCCGCCACTGGGAAAAAATCTACAACACCGTCCGCCCTCACCAGGCCCTGGGCTACTTAACCCCACTTCAGTTCCTCCGCCAGAACTCATCGCAACGAAAGGAATGAAAGTGTCACCCATCCACTGGACGAGTACATTCGCTTGTAACCCACTCAAACAAGGGGTATTACCGCGGAAGTGTAGTGTTCATCGGCACTTGCATGTCCGGGCGGAAATAGAATCCCTCCCTCTCCGCCAGTCCCCTGGTCGAAATCACTTACGGTGTAGCTGAAATCGCGACAGAGAGGATCTGCTGTCCGCGAATCATAAACGCCCCTTCAGCGCGGCGCGTCGAAACGGTACCCGACTCCACGCATCGTCTTGAGGTAGGTCGGATGTCCGGCGTCCTTCTCGATTTTTTCGCGGAGGCGTCGGACAAAAACGTCAATGGAACGCGGAGTCACAAACGAACTCTCCTTCCACACTGCGCCGAGGAGCTGATCCCGGGTAAACACGCGCCCACGATGCCGCGCCAGGTACTCGAGTAGCCGGAACTCCCGCACGGTGGTCATCACGGTCCGGCCTTCCACACGCACGGTCATCGAGCTGACATCAATTTCCAAGTCTCCCACCTGGATCACCTCATGAGCGAAGGCATCAACCCTGCCGCGCAGCGCATTGCCTATGCGCACGATCAGCTCTCGGGGGCTGAAAGGCTTCGTGATATATCCATCGCCGCCAACCTCGAATGCCTGAACACGATCAGGTTCCTCAGTTCTCGCGGAAAGGAACATGACGGGGATCCGGGCAAGCTTTTCATTTTGGCGGATCTGGCGGCACAGGTCGAAGCCGTTAATTCCTGGCAGCATGATATCCAACAGAAACAGAGCCGGTTGCGTGGTCATGGCCGAGGGAACCACCGGTGCCCCAGAAAAGAAAGTGGCAACCTCATACCCGGCCATGCTGAGGTTATGTTCGATCAGACGGGAAACATCGAGGTCGTCTTCCACGACGAAAATGAGCTTGTGGTAGCTCGAATTGTCCGGCGGCTGAAGATGGTTCATAGGATGAAAGAGAGCTCGTACGCGCTTCCGGTCTTGCCAAAGTTCTGCCGGTTAATCCCAGATCGGGTTTGCTGCTGGGATACTTGCGGCTTTGCTGAAGCCCGATTTATTGGTGCGTATCATGGCTTCTGTTGTCGTTGCCCCACAATCACTGCGGGATGGCTGTTGGCAGGCGAAGCGTCTATGTAGAAGATTTTCTCGCCGTTGCTGACCATGTAAGTGTTTCCGCCAAATGTGCCTGTCCCGTCTGGATTCCAGGTGTATCGGAACAGCGTGAACGACTGCACGGGAATGAGACCAGGCGCAGCCGGCCTGCTCGTGTCGATGTACGAGTCTGGAGTGATACCGCCGTTCGGATCGGCTGACTCCTGCCCGGCGAAAGCGCTGGTTTGCGCGTCCAGCATCTCATCAACCGCAAATCCGTACCGCCCGTTCACAGGGCTAAACTGATATCCAGGGGGATAAGAACTGGTTTGAAATTCCATTACCCCCGACGTCGCCGAAGGCCCGGTGCCCACCAGGTATCCGGTAACGCCGCTCGCGCCAGGGATCGCATATCCAATCGCGGGAACTCCGGCGCCTGAAAAGGTGAAGCGGCCCGTCGTCGGGTCGACTGAGTATTGCGCGGAGAGAGTGGTAGCATCGGCTGTCCCCCCGCTCCGCTCAAATAAGTTGCCGCTCACTGCGCCCACGCCATCGAAGTGCAGCACGCCGATGGCGATGTCGGGGCTACCTGGGGTATGTCCACCGAGGCGAAAAATATGGCTGTCGCTGAGCGAGGCTTGCGAGAACGGGACGGCGGTCACGGTGGTTTCTCCCGTGATCAACGGGCGACCATTGGCCACAACTTGTGCTGAGTTAAAGATGATGTGTTCTGCATCGACGATGTAGTAGATGAAGTCGTAAGTCGCCGAGCCGATGCTGATGGTTGCAGTGCCCCGTCCATTTTCGTCGGGGGCAGCCATCGTCCCGTTCCCGCCGTTCAGCGCTCCCGATACCGAGCCCGCATTGTTGACATCGGCGGACACCGATGTGAATAACCCATTGCTCATCGCCGCCGTGCCGGCCATGGCAAAGTGTCCACCGGAAGCATTCCAGCCCGAGAAGCGGAATGCGAATGTCGGGGTCAGGGAAGCGAGTGAGAATGCAGCGGGATCCTGAATATGGAATGATCCAGACACCCGAGTTCCGGTGCCGTCGGTGTCATCAAACTGCATGATGCGGCCATCGGGAAAGAACGCCGACCCGTCTCCCGCCGCGATGGTCGTTGGGGCGACTCGGAACTGCGTACTCGACGCTGCCGTGTTCAACGTAAGGCACCCGCGGCCAACCTGATTGAAGAGAATTGAACTTCCCGATGTAAGTGGGACATCACTTTGTGCCCCGGTGGTGCGGAGTATGTCTTCTATGCCCGTCAGGTTGCCGTTGCTGTCCGCGGTAAAACTGCCGGAGATAGTCACTGGCCCATTAACGTCGAAGCCTGTGAGCAGGAACGCATAGGGAGTTCCCGCCTGCACCGAACTTCCACCGGGCAGACATGACGGGTCGAGCCCGCTGCCGGCCATCGTGATGATCTTGGCGTTTGCCGGCGCTGGACTCGGGTAAATCGCCTGAGCTGGGACGGGACTCTGGCTATCAGTTACTCGCAGGGCAAATGAGAAAGTCGCGTTAGTGTCCGGTGTTCCCGAAATCACTCCCGCGGGACTCAATATGATACCGGTTGGTATAGGTCCACTACCGGGCGCTAAGCTCCAGTTGTAAGGTGGGACCCCGCCGCCCGCTTGCAACACGACAGGAGTGTATGGCACTCCCGCTTCCGTAGTTATAAGTGTCGGCGTGACTACACTAAGCTGGCCCGGCGCCACATTGATGGTGGGGGAAGTCGCTGAGGTTCCACCCAGACTATCCTTCACGGTGATGCTAAACGGGTAGATGCCCGAGAGCGCGGGTTTGCCGACAATCTTTGTGTCGTTAACCGTTAAGCCCGGTGACAACATCAGACCTTGCGGCAGTAAGGAAAGGTCCACGGACCAGGTGTACGGCGCTAGTCCGCCTTGCACACTTACCTGACATGGAATCTGGACGACTCCGGCGGTGGTGATCGGCATCTGAATGCAGGTGTAGTCGGTGTTGACGAATGCCGTTGCCAGATCCGACGCCTGCGTCGTGATAGCCACTTCAGGGTAGACCGAGATCGCAATCGCCGCCGCGCGCGTGGGATCGGTCACGGAAGTCGCGGTAACGGTCACCTGCACTGCGGCGGTTAGATCCGCCGGCGGGTTATAAGTTACCGAGTCCGGCTTGATGTCGCTGAGCGTTCCTGACGAGTCGCCCTTGTGTTGGGGAGCAACGGTCCAGATCACGCCTGCATTAGCAGGATCGTTTGTGACGTTCACCGCAATTGGCAGCACCAAACCTGCGTCCACGGCCGCCGGCCCAGCGGGCGAAGTGACCAGGACGTTAATGCCCGGAACTCCGCCACCGCCGCCTCCGTTGCTGCTCCCACCGCCGCATCCGACAGCAGTCAACAGCAGCGCGATGAGACCCAAACCCGGAAATTTCACCAGTACGTCTCCTGTCAGAAGCTCAGCCTCAACCCGAATTGCATGGTGCGCGGACGATGCGCGTTCACGGGATGCAGAAACGCATTTCCGGTCAGACAATCCGTCTGCGGATCTCCCGCCGCGTTGAAGTTCTCGATCCCGTAGCACGAGATCGTGTTGTTCGCGCCGTTGCCAAAATTTGGGCTCGGATCATACACGCGGAATTGCGTGTGGTTGAAAATGTTGAAGACTTCGGCGCGGAACTCCAGGCTCGTGGACTCGTGCAACTTGATGTTCCGGAACAGCGTCATGTCAAAGTTCAGGCGGCTGGGATTGTTCATCACGTTGCGCCCCGCATTGCCGAAGGTCAGTCCGCGTGGCGCTGCGAATGCCGAGGCATTTCCCAAAGCTGGCCCGAAGCTCTTCGAATTGACCGCGCCAATCGGAGTTGCGCCGTGGATGTTGCCGACAATGTCGGGATACGAGGCCACTGAGCTGATCCCACCGGCCACACCAGCATTGTCCGGCACGCCTATTCCCAGCGCGCCGAAGCCGGCGTTGACCACGGTGTATGGCGTCCCGCTCTGCACTGTGGTGACTCCCGAGATCTCCCACCCCCCGAACATGGACTCCACAAATCTGTCGAAGAAGCCCGGGGAACTCGGGGCATCCGACGGCTCCCGCTCATTCGCCCAGTCACCAATCCTGCTCGAGTCGAACTTGAACTTCGGTAGCGACCACACATAGCTCACGTTGATCAGGTGGCGCTGGTCGAAGTTGGAGCTGGCCTTATTCGCCGACACCGCCAGCGGATTCACAATCGTCGTGTCATTACGATCCGATGAGTCGTCAATGGAATGACTGTAGGAGTAAGAGACATCCACGGTCAGGGGGCCGCGAGTGCGCCGCAAGGTGGCCTGCAGGGCGTGGTAGTTCGAGTCCGCTACGTTCTCCAGCGAGAAAATCTTCTGGATCCCCAGGAAAGGCCGGCGCGAGTTGATGGGAGGAAGCCCCGCCGCGTTGAAGTTCTCGCACGCCGCCAGCATGTTGATAAATGCTGGCTGGGTTTTGTTGATCTCCACCCCATTGACCTGGAACACCGGGTTATTTATGGTGCCGAGATTGTTGCAATCGTGAATGCCGAGGACGTCCGATTGGATGATGGGCTGATTCATACCGTAAGGATTACCGTTGAGTTGAATGCCATCATTCACCTGTTGCGGCCCGAGCGGGAACGCGTTCGGCTGCCGCACCGCGGTGAGGTGAGTCCCTTTACTTCCAACATAGGTGAACCCCATCACCAGACTGCGGGAGAGTTCCCGTTGCACGCCAAAGCTCCATTGCTGCACATACGGCCAGATTGCCTTGCGCGGAATGGAAGTTACGTCGATCGGATACGCTCCTTCACCGGAAAAGCAGTTGCTGGCCGCACCGCCGATGCCGCCGATGCAGGGATAGCCGCTCGCCAATCCAACGCCAGAAGGCGTCAGTTGTGTCATCGTCAGATTTAGCGGCGCGCTGCCGACTAGAGAACCAGTGTTGGCTTCGCTGCCCGTACCATGTTCGAAGAAAAGGCCGTAACCGCCGCGGATCGAGGTTTTGCCGTCTCCTCGCGGATCCCACGCAAATCCCACCCGCGGCGCGGGATTGAATCGGTGAGGCTGCATGCACGTGTCCTGCACACCATTCACGCCGCATTGCACGAGCCCGTTCGTTATCACCGGAGAGGGATTGTTCGGATCAATCGGAATGCGCTTGCCCTTGAGTCTCAGCCGGCCGTCCGGAAAGAACTTCAAATCTGTGGGTTCGTTGAATTGCGCTGGATCCCAGTTCCAGGCGGCATGATTCTTTTCGTGGTAGTTGCCGAACAGGCTGAAGCGAATACCCAGATTCAGGGTCAGATGCGAATTCACCTTCCAGTCATCCTGAACGTACGGCTCGATGATGTCGTAGCTGTTGTAGTATTTTCGCTGCGCGCTGTCTTGCTGGTACGACTGGATATAGCCGAGGAGTAGATTCGCAAATTCGTTGCCCACGGTGATCACAGTATTGAAGTTGCTGAATGTCAGAACACCCTGCACGTCGCCGGTATTGGGCCCGTTTGTGGCATTGATTTCGTTTCTCTGGCCGAGAATGATTTGTACGCCGGCCTGGAGGTTGTGTTTGCCGATCACTTTGCTGAGGTCGTCGCGCACGCTGTAGGTGGGGTTAGTAAGTTGCCATGGCGCATAGCCGGCGTCCACTCGGAACCCACCGCCGTACGCCAGATTGCCGGGCGTCAGCTGGATTCCGGACAGTTTCCCACCGAATCCGTTATCGAAGAGAAATCCCTGATTCAGTCCATCGGGCCGTTGAATATTCACTCCCGCTGCCGGACGCGTGCTCAGACTGATGTGCGAAGCCGTGTAGCTGAACACCACCTCGTTCAAAAGGGTCGGAGAAATCGTGTGCGTCAGGCGGGCCACCGAACTTGTGCCTGGACCGAAAAGCCGCCCCTGAACGGTCGGGAAGCTGTTGCGGACATACCCCCAGATAGGCCGTGGTTCAGTCGTGTCCCAGGAATCGTGAATGTACCGGAGGGTCGCGCGGAGCTTGCCGGGCTGGATCTCGTGGTCGATGCGAAACAATTCCTGGCGCCAGTAGGTGGGCTGGGCAAATGCGAAGTCGTAACATGAACCTGCGGTCGAGTTACAGCCCACGGTAGCGTTGGGCAGGGGAATCATCCCGGAGTCCAGCACTGCCTGGCCGACTGGATCAATCCCCGGATTCTGCGAGACCGGATTCAGGCTGTCGTGATACCCCACGATGTTGAAAGGGAAGGTCGATCCGAACAGTTGTGGGCAATCCGGAAACTGCGCGCGATTGAAGGTGATCTTGGTCTGCCCCGGCGGAATCAGGGGGCATACATCGCTGAAGTCGGCTCCGATGTATGAATCCCCGTCGGCATTGATCCGCTGCGATGGCCGCTCCGCCAGCGACGGCACCGCCTGATTGAAGTTGTTGTCGGTCGGGTCCTTTTCCAGGCGGAATTCTTCCGAAAAGAAGAAGAAGGTCCGATCCTTTTTCGGATACCGCTTCGGAATGGTCACGGGCCCGCCCAGCGTGAATCCAAAATCGTTTTTGCGATACAGGGGTGCACGGATCGTTTGGTCAAAATAATTTCGAGAATTGAAGATCTCGTTGCGACCAAAATAATAAGCTCCGCCGTGCAACGTGCTGCCGCCAGGCTTCGTGTCGACCAGAATTGTCCCGGATGCGCTGCGCCCGTACTGTGCGCCATAGTTCGAGGTGAGCACTTTCAGTTCGTTAATAGCGTCCAGACTGGGATACACCACCAGCGTGCTCTCGCTTCCGTGAATGCCGGCGTGCAAGACGTCAGAGCCGTCGACGCTGAAAGTGTTGTATTCAACGCGTCCCCCGTTGACACTGAACTTGACGCTCCCTTTCACGCCCACCAGCGCTTCGTCCTGGCCGGTCTGATTACTCACGCCGGGGGCGAAGGTCAGTAGTTGCGTAAAATTCCGTCCGTTCAAGGGCGTCTGTGCGATTTCCTTCGAGGTGATTGTTCCGGACACTTCGGCCTTTTCTGTTTCGACCTGCCCCACGCTGTTGCCGACGACGTCGATCTTTTCCGCAGCCGCGGAGGCCGGCTCGAGCGTGCCGTCCATTTCAATTTCCTGGTCAGCCGTGAGCGTCAATCCTTCGGACTTGAAGTCCTTGAAGCCTTTCGCGCCGATCGAAAGCGTGTATATGCCGGGCGCGAGATTGATGGAGTACTGACCCTGGTCATTGCTGACAACAGTGTGGTTGCCGCCCGACGCATCAATCGCCGTGATCATCGCGACCGGCAATACCGCACCCGACTGGTCAGTGACTGCCCCATAAACCTGAGCTTCCCCGGCTTTTCTGGCGGAGGGCTTCATGGGTGCAGGAGAAGCCTTAACACCGGCAGGGCCCGTTGGAAGTGGAGGCGGAGGCAACTGAACCAGATCGGGGACCTGAGCCGGCGTCAGCGGCGCAAGAACAAGAATAAGAATGGCGACGCACATCGGCACTTTCCAGGTCTTCACGATGACATACCTCGACGAAAGGAGATAAGAACTACCGGAGAATTGTTACGGCAGTATGACGCTGCGGTTAATTTCGGATTAACTGAGGACCGGAAACGTCGCGCAGGCAGCAAGCGGACCCGAACTGCTGGAATTCACATACCCTTAACTTGTCCGTAACACAACAGCAACAGCTATGGCTGATAGTGGCGTGTTCGCGCCTTCCTTGCCAGGAGACACCCCGTGCAGAGATTGAATCCTTTACTGATCGCGCTTCTGTCGCTATTGCTCGCGGCTCCGCTCTGGGCTCAGACCAAGGGGATCGCCACCTTTGGCGGGCTAAAGAATCTGGAATTCGTCAACAATTACTACAATGGCGGGACCGGCAGCATGGGATCCGGCCCCGCTAAAAAGAATCTCCACCTTGAGTTCACGTCCAACGCCCAGGTGATCGTCTCGGCGGCCAAGGGCGGCTCAGGAAATTTCATCAACAATCCCGGGGGCTACCCGGTCATGTTTTTTCAAACGGGCACAAGTGTAATCATCAACACGACCGCCGGAGTCATCACCGGACTCTGGTTCACTTACTCCGCTCTTCAGCCCGGCACAGCCACCCTTTATGACGGTCCCAACGCCACCGGGAACATCCTGTCCAGCATCTCGCTGACTCCAAACGACTCTGGATGCACAACATACAAGATGTGTGTTTGGTCCCCGGTCGGTGTTCCTCTGACCACGCCAGTGGGCTCGATTCGCTTCAGCGGCGTCGCCAACTATATCGCCATCGGGGCCATCCACCTCGGCGTGAACCTGTCGACATCAACGGTGCTGACTTCTTCCCAAAACCCGTCGGTAGTGGGCGAACCCGTCACCTTCACCGCCTCCGTAACCACCACCGGAGCCGCTCCCGTCGGAACTGTCCGGTTCAAGACTGGAAACGTTATCGTCGGAGAAATTCCCGTCGCTGCGGGAACAGCTTCCATCACGTTGTCATCGCTTCCGGCAGGTTCGACGCGAGTCAGCGCCATCTTCCGCGGAACCGGCTTTGTCACCAGCACCGCGTATCTGATTCAGGTAGTGAACTAAACAAATCGCGCGCAAAGGTTGCCGGAGAAAGTTCATACTGGTTTGGTTGGGACGAGCCGATGGAATAACGGAGTGGCTGCCAGTCCGCCTGTAAACTGCGCTACAACAAAGAGCGGAACATCAGCGGGGCGAATTCCCGCGAATGTGTCAGAAAGCGACCTCGCGATCGTTACAGCAGGGTTTGCGAATGAAGTAGACACGGTGAACCAGTAAGCCGCTGTTATGTAACTTGCAACGGCAAACGGGACAGCACCCGCCCGAGAGCGCGCACAACCCCAAATGACGGACAACAAACCGAAGGTTGCCACACACTCACTCAGGAAATTGGGCGGACCCACTGCGAACGTGATGGGAAAGGGAAATCAGAGGAAGCGCGAACATTGCATGCGCCAGGATGGTTCCCGCTATCTCCCCAGTCAATTGCGCAAAAACATATTGGAGAGTCTCCGACCAAGGCAGTGCGCCTTGGAGGGCATCTGCTACTGAAACCACAGGGTTCATGTGTCCGCCGGAAATGGGCCCAATGGTAAGTATTAAGGCCACGAGGCCGCGCCAGTTGCGATGGTATTAGCGAGAGGGGCGATCGCCACATTCCCCGCTGAGACCCGTTCCACCATGATGCCCGAGCCGACCACTGCCGCCACGAGAAAGGCGTGCCGAGAAATTCTGCCGCTGTGCGCGCTCGAAGGCTGAATTTCATTGCCGGCCGATATTGTCGATCTCTCTCTGGAGCGCCAGCCTGTCGATGCTCTTGAGCGGGAGACTTAGAAAAAGGTCGATTCTGCGCTGAAGCATGCAGAAAGCGTTGTTGAAGGCACGCTGCACCTCCTTCTCTGTTCCCTGAACGGCGGCGGGATCGGGAACACCCCAGTGCGCGGTCAGAGGCTGGCCCGGCCACACGGGACAAACCTCTTTGGCGGCACTATCGCAGACGGTGAACACGAAATCGAGCTTGGGCGAATCTGGCTTGGCAAACTCATCCCAACTCTTGCTTCGTAGGCCGTCGGTTGGTAAGTAGGCCATTTCAATTTGTTTCAGAGCTTCCGCTCGAACAATTCCAGTAGGATGGCTTCCCGCGCTGTAGGCGATGAAGTTGGGTTTTCCCCTGTGCTTGAAAATTGCCTCAGCCATGATCGACCGCGCGGAATTTCCGGTACACAAGAACAACACGTTGTAAGGTGCTTTCATAACTCTTTGGCCGCAGACCTCAGCGGCAATTACTGCCTACGCTATTTGCAAATGTAAGTGATGTCGTGTGGCTTGAGCGCCTTACTTCGAGTACAACACTCTGCATAGAGGAATTGCAAAAGTTCCTGGAGCGCATCCGTATTGGCCGTGTATCGCAAGAAAGTCCTCTCCCGGCTTACCTCGACAAGGCCTTCATTCTTGAGCTTATCCAGATGATGGGAAAGCGTTGAATTTGGAATTTCCAATTCTTCCTGGATTTCGCCGACCACGAGACCTTCCGGATGCGCTGCCAGGAGCAATTGCATGATTCGAAGCCTGGGTTCGGTTCCTATGGCCGAGAACATGTCGGCGTATCTCGCGACCTGTTCTACCGTTTGCTTGGTCAGGACGCTGGGCATAGTTCGATAATTGCAGAAATAACGAAGCCTCGTCAAGTGGCTCCTGGCTGTTATCGAAACATCGCAAAAAGCCAATCCCACGAATGTGTATTCATCATGGCCTGTTCGTGCTAAATGCTCTGCGGTATTCCGGTGGCGGCGATCGTTTGGCATCCTACGACTGCCTTTCCATATGGACATCGAACCCCGCAAGCCGGAATTCGTCAAGCTGGAACGAGATTTGGACAAGACCCTGTCGAAGCTCAAAAGAACCCGAGACCCGAACGTTCGCCGAGAGCTCCTGCGCGAAATGAGACTCCTGTTGTTGGAAGCAGACCGCAGGCTCGATTCGCCAACCCAACCCTAGCGTAGGAATTCCCACCACCAGCCTGCAGTTTGCAGATCCTGTCCGGGAATTCTCGGCGAAATTAACCTGCCGTTCATCTTTATGTAATTCACGCTTAACAGGCTTCCTCGATAGTTCTATTGCACGCGCGGCCATAAGAAAGTAGCTCTTCTAGATTTCTTCCGGCACCGAGTGCTTCTGGATGTTTTGCTCCTGCGCCATCCGGAAATAGCAGAGGGAAACTCGATCGGGCGCTGAGTGGCGTCTGAGCTCCAGGCAAGGCACATCCGTACCAATGCAGTCACAGCTCTTAAAGGAGAATATTCAGATGAGAGGAACAAAAGCGATTCTCGCGGTCGCAGTACTGACCGTGATCGTCGGAATAACCTCGGCAGCCAACGCTCAAGGTGTGAAATTCGTGGGAGTAGGCTCGTCAGCTCTTTTTACCGGCTCCGGCGTGGGCACGTTCAACGACGTTTGCTCGCAGCGCACTGGAAGCGACTGTCGTCACTACACCATCGGCGGCAAGAATAACGCCGACGGCCAAAACTTCGCGCAGGCGGTGGATAGCCGCAACGTCGGCATCCCAGTAGAAGGTGGCAATTTGTGGGTAGTGTGGGACAACAACACTTCCCCGGTCTCGATCTGGGCTTACTTGACCGTGGATTCGATTGTGGGTAATCGCTGCTTCTTTGCTTCTCCCCGCTGCTCTCTGCAGCTCGACTCCGGCGTGCTTACGACCGCGGGCCAAAACCGAATTGCCTCTGTCTTGTTCTTTAATGCTCAGACGGGGCTCAATCAGGCGGATGAAGCCTCACTGCCGTCAGGCGTTCTTGCGGCTGTTCAGACAAGCTTTACTGCCGGCTTAACTGATATCCGCCCGGAAGACGCAAAATTCGAAACCAACCGCATCTTAAAGGCCTATGCTGCTTCTAACTTGTCAGGCTTGGGTTATGGTGTTGCCAGTGCGAATTGCCCGGCCGCCACATCCCTGATCGGATGCCAGATTAAGGGGACGTGGGGTGGAGCAGCCACTCCCGTCCAGTTCAACATCTCGGGGAAGGATCCTTTCACCGCACAGACGGTTAAGGCTTCCAAAACCCTCTCGATCGGCGCGGCGCCGATCGTTTTCCTTTACAACAATACCGGACCGGGCTTGAGTGGCGGTGGCTTCACAAACTTAACCTTCACCACCGCGACCAAGGTATTTAACGGAACGCTCGGGTTGGCCAGCGACATCGGAGGAACGGGGAGTAACCCACTCAGCGTTCTTCTGCGCGAGCCCCTGTCGGGCACTATGACGACCACGGAATTTACCACCTTCCGCGTTAACCTCGCCCCAAAGTTTGCTCCCGCCACGGGCTCGCAGGAAAAGGGAATCAATCTTTCCACCGGTGCCTGCCCTGGCCTGGGCTGCCCCAACCCGCTCAATCTTGCCAGTGCTGACGGCGGAGTTCGCCTCCGCGGTATCGGCACCGGTCAGATCATCAGTGGCAATGCTGGCGTCGGCGGCCTCAAGAACATTCCCGACAGCGTCGGCTATGCCTTCTTCTCCTTTGGCAACGTCGCGCCGATTGGCGGAGCTGGTGGCGTGGGCCGCTATGTGACCCTCGACGGCGTTGACCCCATCAGTGACTCCTACACCGACGGTGTTCTCCCGACCTGTACCGCTCCTTGCCCGGTGGCTCCGGGCACCTCGTACCCGCACCTTCGTGATGGCAGCTACCGAGCGTGGTCTATCCTGCGCCTGGTAACTGATGCGAGCGGCGCTAACTTCACCAACGCCCAAGCAATCGTCACTGCCACCCAGAAGGAAGTCAACGGTTCCGTACCCGATTTTGTCCCTGCGGTGGCCACTCCGGACGGCGATCCTGGGATGCCGTACTACCGTTCGCACTTCAAACAGGCTGGCGTGGCAGGGACTCCCAATAATGGCAACGGTAGCGGCACTGAAAAAGGCGGCGATGTTGGCGGCTGCCCGTTCCAGATCGCTACCCAGCCTAACCAGCTCTGCTTCCGCCTCAACGGGACGAAGGCGTCAGCCACGGAGCCGGCATTCTGCAACTACGCACTGAACGTAGCCACGGCGTGCTCGCTCGCGCCGAATCATTGATGGGCAGCTGTCTTGGATGAAACTCGAGGGCAGGTTGACTGCTCGGCCGGCCTGCCTTCTTTGCTTGTATGACGTTCTCGCAGGAAGGAGCCCTTGTCTCTGTTATGAAGTTGCTGTCTCTTGCTCTGCACTTCGCCGCAAGCATCATGCTTGCCGTGTGCCCGGCTGCTTTCGCTCAATTTCCGAGTCCATCCCCTTCCGCCGAAGACATCACCTCCATCTCCCTCGCTTCGAGCCAGCTGCATCCAGATCCTCCGGAGCTGGTGGAAAAGGATGTAGAGCCGGAGTACATCAGTGAGTGGATCAAGGTGCAGTGGCGTTCCGACGACCCAATCTATCTTTACGTGGTTCGCCCCACCAACGTGTCGAAGCCTCCGGTGGTGACTTATCTCTACGACTATCCCGCGGAGACCGACATTTTTCGTGATAGCGACTGGTGCGAGCACGTAACCGCCGGCGGCTATGCCGCTGCCGGACTGGTGCCCGCTCTGAACGGGCAGCGCTATCATGGCCGCCCCATGAAGGAATGGTTCGTCAGCGAATTACAGGAAGCGCTTGCCAAGTCCGCGCATGACGTGCAGATGGTGTTGAATTACCTGTCCGAGCGGGGCGACGTGGACATGAACAACGTTGGTATCTTCGGCGTCGGTGCCGGCGCAACCATCGCGGTCGCTGCGGCCTCGGCGGATTCCCGAATCAAGGCCATCGATCTTGTCGATCCCTGGGGCAACTGGCCGGTGTGGATGGCGAAATCGAACGTGATTCCCGAAGAAGAGCGCTCACGCTACATCAAGGCGGACTTCCTCGGGGGAGTTTCCCCCTTCGATCCGGTTTCCTTGCTGCCCAGACTGACAACGCCCCGTGTCCGGCTGAACCAGTTTGCCGAGAATTCTTTGACGCCCTCGGACGCCAGTTCAAAAATCGAAGCGGCCTTGCCGCCCGGCGCGGAACGTCGCCGACTCGTAGGCGGCGCGCAGTTTGATCCTCTCGTCGCTTCCGGTGGTAAGGATTTCGATTGGCTCAAGCTGCAGCTCAAGTTTCAAGACTCGAAGCAACCTGTTAGTAAGACAACGAGGGGGGTATCCAGCGACCATCAATCCGGTTGTCTAAAAAAATGATGGGCGGAGAAAACTTGTGATAAGTCCCAGTTTCTTTACGACAAGACACTCGATTCTGTTCACTCTGGTGTGCACCTTTACGGTCCTATGCGGCTGCGGAGGCAAGAACGGTTTTGTCGGGGGCGGCCAGGGCAATTCCGTTTTCTTGAAATCGATCACCATGACGCCTGTGAACCCGACGATAACGCTGGCAGTCTCGCCTCAGCCACCGGCGACCAAACAGTTCATCGTCATCGGCCAGTACAACGTCGGCAACCCGAAGGACATCACCGATCAGATGACCTGGATCAGCGCCGACTCGAAGGTAGCGACTCTCGATACGAAGGGCGTAGCCACCGCGACCGGTTCCGGCAGAGTCATCATCACGACCCAGATTTTCGAGCCGGCCACTCAGAAAACACTTCAGGCGACCACTGTCCTCAGCGTTGTCCCACTGCTCACTTCGATCGCCGTTAGTCCCGCGAGCGCGCAGATCGTGAAGGAGACCGCGCAACAGTTCACTGCAACCGGCAGCTACAACGACGGTACCCAAGCTGACATCACGGCTCTCGTGGCCTGGAATTCGTCACAGCCCGCCGCCAACATCAGTTCGTCGCCTGGAACGCAGGGGAGGGCGCTCGGCGTTTCTCCCGGACCAACCAACATCACGGCGGCACTCGGATCCCTCGTGAGTTCGGCAGCCTCGCTTACTGTGACCAATGCGAATCTGGTCGCTCTGGCCGTGACGCCCGCCAACCCAACCCTGCCGCTCGCCAACTCTCAGCAGTTTGTCGCGACAGGAACTTTTGACGATGGCACGAAACAGGACATCTCCGTCACCGCGGCTTGGATCTCCTCGAGTCCAGCTATCGCGCGAGTAACCTCGACTGGCCTCGTGACAGGTCTCGGCCTTGGCAATGCGGACATAACCGCCAGTATGGGCGCCGACGACGACACCACCACCGCAACCGTGGATGCCAGCTCGATCTCGAAGGTCAGCGTCGTTCCCGTCGACAAAATCGCCGACAACACGAGCTCCCAGATGCGAGCGGTAGCAATTTTCAAAGACGGGAGCTCGCTCGATGCCACCAGCACACCCGGTATCACATGGAGTTCGTCCGACGCTTCCGTCGCAACCATCGTGGCAAGCAGCGGACTGGCCAGCGCTACGGGTCCGGGTTCTGCCACGATCTCCGCAAGATTGGGCAGTCAGAGCGGTAACGCCACGCTGAATGTTTCTGATGCGACCATCCAATCTCTCGCCGTTGCACCGAACCAGGCGACGATAGCACCTAGCACGACGCAGAACGTAATTGCTTACGCGACTTTCGTCGACAGCGCAGGTCAGTTCCAGCAGGACATCAGCCGTGTAGCGGCCTGGTCCAGCGACAATACAGGCGTGGCAACCTTATCGTTCGCCAATGGATTACAGGAATTCGTTAGCGGTGTCACGACTGGCACCTCTAACATCTCGGCCAGCTTCTCCGACGCTCACGGGAACGTGGCCAGTTCGTCCGCTGCCTTGCACGTCAGCGCCGCAACATTAAGCGGCATTACGGTTGCTCCTGGAGATGCCGGCGTCACTTTCGGCGGCGGGCACCAATTCATTGCAACCGGCACGTTCACCGACGGCACCGAGCAAGATCTCACCCTTACGGCAGACTGGAGTGCCACGAACTCTGCCATCGCCACGGTGAGTCCCTTCGGCTTCGCCGCGGCCAATGGTCCCGGCCAGACCAGCATTGCTGCAACTCTGGGCGGGCAGATCGGATCGAGTTCGCTGCTGGTCAACCCCGGCGCGTTGGTCCACATCGACATTTGCCCTGCAGATACTGCTGACCCGCTGAACAATTGTCCGCCCTTAGATCCCGTCGCTCCGCCTCCGCCAATCAGCTTTCCCAAGGTCGTGCCCTATGGCTTGATTGCCATCGGCACATTCACCGATGGCAGCCGCGAGGATCTCACCAGTTCAGTCCGATGGACGACTTCCAATTCATCCCTTGCCACGATTAGCAACGACCCCGGCATTCCCGGATACATCACCGGCGTCACCACTCAGGGAGTTGCGACCGGAGTTGCGAGCGGACACGTGACGCTGACCGCGACTGCCGGTGCCGTTAGTGGCACATCTGACGTGATCGTCACCGACTCAACTCCAGCATTCCTCACAGTGACGCCGATGAATGGCACGGTCCAACAAGGATTGACGCAGCAATTCACAGTAGTTGCGACCTTCATCGACAACACAACCGAGATCGTGACCCCATATGTGCGCTGGACCACATCCGATCCCGGCGTTGTGGTCGTATATCCCGGCGGGCTGGCGTATTCGCGGGGACCAGGCGTTGCAACCGTGACCGCCAACATCGGCGGAACTGTGGGCTCAACGGTGCTAACGGTGCAGTAGTCGGCTACTAATTATCTGGTTGCTTCAGCAAGCCCCAATCGGTTGGGGTTGAGATCCCTCGCTCCCCGAATCTGCTCGTACTCGGTTGATCTGCGGCTGGTTCCGAGACCAAGGAGCGTCTGAAATGCGGCTGCGGGCGTCTTGCGAC
>JBKPCG010000050.1:0-21995 GCA_046727255.1 Acidobacteriota bacterium
TTTTCGCGTCGAGATTCACCTCGACATGTTTTGTCTTGAAATGTTCCGCCGTGCGGCGCGCCACCTTTGCCTCATTACGACTTTCGTCGTCCGTCCCAATCGAAAACGTGCGCAATTCCCCCCCTTGTCTCGAGGCGCGCGCTAATGCAACCAACGCCGTTGAATCGATGCCGCCGCTCAGAAAAATTCCAACTGGCACGTCACTAACGAAATGGTGAGCCACGGAATCCAGCAGCGCTTCGCGCGTAGTCGCGGCAGCTTCGGATTCGGAGCACGGAGCTCGCTCTGCTGCTGCAAAATCGAGTCGCCAATATCGATTGTGGATTATCCCGCCATCATGCCAGAGAATTGTCGATCCAGCTTCAAGACACCGCACACCTTCGATCAACGTGTATGGCTCAGGCACGGAGCCGGTGCGGAAGAATCCGAACAGACCGCGGGAGCACAGTTTTTTTGGGGCCAAACCGGTCCGCAGGAGCGGCTTCAATTCCGATCCGAAAAGAAAAATTCCGTTCTCCTGGTCATAAAAATAATAAAGAGGTTTTATCCCTAATGGATCGCGCGCGAGAAAACATGTTTTCTCCTTCGCGTCCCAGATCGCGAAAGCAAACATGCCGCGAAGTTTCGAGACACAATCCACGCCGAGATCGACATATAACTTTAGAATAACTTCGGTGTCGCTGTGCGACTGGAACTGGGCGCCACGCGAAACAAGTTCCGCCCGCAGTTCGCGAAAATTATAGATCTCGCCGTTGAAAACGATGATGTAGCGTCCGTCCGCTGACGACATCGGCTGATGACCAGCCGGACTCAAATCGAGAATCGCCAGCCGCGTCGCTGTAAGTCCGGCGCGATGATCTGGTGAAATCCAAACGCCTTGATCGTCGGGGCCGCGATGGTGCAGGTCGCGTGCCAGCGCTTCCAAGCGCGTCTCAATCCGTTCGATGGGCGCTCTGTTACTCAATACTCCTGCGATACCGCACATAGATCAGGGTCAGACGTCAGCGGTCCGTAGTCCAGCTCGGCCCAATGTGCCAGCGTGTATTCGATTTCTGTCATTATTTTGCGACACCGTCTGCAGGTTGATGATTTTGCAACGGCAGTGCGGGCGTTCTTCGAAAGTGTCGCGCGTTGCCGCGGGCCCACGGCGTGTCAGGGCATTCATGCTACCCACAGTTTCGATGCTTCATCCTTCCTGGCCCATCCGTAAATACCGTTGATCGCGCACCTATGCTTTAATGGGAAGATATTTGCATGATACGGTTTAAAGTTGCCGCCCATTTCGTAGGGGTGATCGCCTGCGCCAGCTCATGGCTCCTGCGTCCCATCTCTTTTAGTTCCTGATCGTTTTTTGACATCACTTTCCTTAAAACATGCTTCAGCTCATCCACATTGCCGGCGCCGTAGATATACCCGTTGAGCCCCTCTTCGACAAACTGATCAGCTGCCCCCACCCTGTCGCTGCATACGAAGGGGAATCCTGCAGCGGCAAATTCATGCACCGCCACCCCCCACGGTTCCTTATGGCTGGGCAGGACGAAAACGCCCGTGTCTTTTATAAAGTTCCCGATAGCCGAAGGCTGGACAAACCCGAAATGCCTGATCTTCGGATGGCTCAGCGGTTTCACATCCCCCGTTCCAAGGCACCATAATTCCCACTCATTAGGGGACTCATCCTGCAATTCAACAAAAGCTTTCCACAGGTCCTTAATACCCTTGAACACGTGATAGCGGCCCACATAGATGAACCTGCGCGGAAAATCGTTTTCTTTTTCCCGCTTTGATACTTCGTATAGTTCATTGAATAGGGTGGTATCGGCAGAATAAAAGCCGGTCATTATTTTCTCAGTGGAAAAACCCAGTTTCCTTGCATAGCGATATTGCGGTCTCCCGGGAACCCAGCAATGACTGAATTTGCTCATCAAGTAAAACGGGCTTGCCAGGCAGGCAATATGTTGTTTGAAGCTACCGCGCCATTGGTTGTCCATGATAAGCACCGTCGGAACACTGTTTTTGAATTGCCGGCAGAGCTTCAGGTAACCCTTGTCGATCCAGCCGCTACATACGATTACAGCAGGCTCGATTTCTGCAGCCAGTCTCTCCAGCGCAGCAGCATCATATGCTTTTCTGTTGTAGAGCCTGACCCCGGGAATCTCCTTAAACTGAAAAGGCGCTTCCGGGTTAACCGGCCAGCAAACTACATGCACCTCGGCTTCCGCATTTACCAATTCTCGGCAGCAGGCCAGGAAATAGTCCGCGATCTCGGTGTATAGGAAGAGAACCTTAGGAATGAGCGTGACCCTTGATATTGCTTCCTTCACCTTCGCTTATCTCTTCTTTGGCAGGCCTCACACTGGTTCCTTTGATTTCCGGTGCTTGCACATTTAGCGAATCCGGCGCCTGGGATTCGTGAAAGCATTAAAATTCAAAGCCGAAAACCTGGATGTCTGTCCGATAGATCTCAAAAACTTTGTCGCGCAATTTATCAGTGTAATATTCCCGATAAGGTTTCCTCGATGTGACATTTATGGGAACGATGGTTTGGGAGGGGATTCCCAGATTGTGGCAGATGCGGGTCAAGTCAGCCGCAAACGTCTCCATCCGTCCGACATAATCAACGTTGTTGAGATCGATCAGCGCGCACTGCGACCGGATGTGATTATTGCAGCTTGTGATGTCCAAAGTTGCAACATACTCCACAAAGCTCTCGAACTGTTTCATTCTTCCAACCTCGGTCTCGCTGAAATTGAAAACGGTGCGATCTTTCGCATTGGCGACTTTGTCCACCCAACAGGAAACCAGCCTTTCCCAGGGGTTGCGGGTAAAGGCGAATTTGAAGTAATCGGCGTACAGCCTGGGTGAATAATGAACGAAGTAAGGATGCTCCACGTCGAGACGGACTCCGTTAGCTCGGAGATGATGCAAAATAGTTCGTGTGCCAACTTTCGCCACCCGGAACCAGACGAACTTTTTTTCGTGAGAGATCGTCAGATTGTACCGTTTCTCAGAAGGCAAAAACGGAAGTTTTGCCATTTGCCGGGAGAAGATTTGGCCCAGCTTCGATGATCGGTCCAACTCTTCCGCTTTTCCGGGTATGGTTCTCATTGGCAAGTTTTTCACCGATTCTTATAGGAGTCCGGTTTCCAACGCCAGCCAATCTCGTCAGTCGACGCGGATAAATCTCCCGGAATTGAGGAGTCAGACAGAGTCCGGCGCAGCTGCGTCCATGTGGTAAACGCTCAGTGCCACGGCCTGGCATGCCCGCCAGCGCCTGAAACATGTCCCCTTGGTTTGGCGAGGTACGATGTGCGAACGGCCTTTATGCTTACGCCTCACTCCGCTGAAACTGCCGTAGCAGGCGCCACTTTGGGATTCGTCGCGTCAACCAATAACTGGTCGTGGCCAAAAAGATCGTCGGTAAGATCGCTACAGGTAGCTGGTAAACACTCCTCATCGTGATCGCCACAGCGAAGAAGCCGGAGCCGTAGATCACGATGCCGAGATCTGAACGCGAAGAAAACACCTTCTTCGTCCACCATCGAGCCAGCATGCCAATCGTCAAGGCTGTGACAATTACGGCGGCTAACCCCGCGACCATGTAACTCTCCCCGATGAAAGTACAGCTGAGAGTCGCTCCCCCTGATTCGACCACGTCTTCCGCTGCGACGTTTTCCCCCGTCGGTTTGCCCGGCCAAAGAACCCGCGGAACTGGGCGCGTCACGAACCATATCGGCCCATCCCATCCGATGTAGTCGGCATAAGCAGGGAAGATGGTCATTAGCTCCGACACGACATACAAGTTGTAGTCCACGTGGAGACCTGCTTCAACGTCGCTTCGGTCCTCTCTGAAGCCTTTGAGATAGTTTCTTAAACCGATATCGCGGAAGCGTACTCCATAATACGTCGAAAGACCCAGTATCGCTGCCCCAATGGCGCTCAGAATAATAATCTTCCACTTTGAGGCCGAGGAAGCATAAAAGTAGCTCACCATAAAGGTGACAACGTAAGCGAATATGATGTTCCGTGTGCCGTTGGTAAAACCATAAAACAGCGTGAGAAGCAGCGCCAACACCACCAGTATTGCGCCAGGGCCCGGACCGAGCCTTCCGCGTCCGAGGATCAGTCCCGCCAGCGGCGGCACCAGGTAAAGGGTCGCGCCCAGCTCATACAGCAGCGCGCGCGCGTCGCCGAACTGGGGCCGCCCCCACGGTACTGCAAACCGCGGGTCAAGAAAATGACTAACCATCGCGATCGGATTGAAGTTCACTGCCAGCAGCATGTGGAAGTACCCGAGGGCGACACTGATCCAAAACAGAAGCAGCAGGATGGATACCGGCATTTCCATGTCAACGAACCGCCAGGGCCGAACTCGCTGGCTAACGCAATGCCGCCCGATGCTAAGCGCCGCGAACGCGCAGAGGCAGACGTCAATGCCCCGCTCGATCTTTTGCGGAGCCCCTACCATCGTGTCGAAGTAGGGCTGAGGAAATAGGAACTCGAAGAAAATAAGGAAGTAGAGTGCAAACAACCCGACGATGTCGGCCCGCAGCAGGTTCTCCCACCGTTGCTTGAGCTCAATTAGCATCGACAGGGCCAGGCTGATACCCGTTCCCACCGCGGCATAGCGCGCCAGCGCCGACGGCGTGTCACCGGTGAGACTGGTATAGGTCAGCCCCAAGCCCAGCAAAAAGACTCCTGTGGCGACGAGCTCGGGAGCGCGCACGCCCTTTTTGGATCCCAGCCCGGGAACTCGCGCAGGCTTGTTCGGGGCGCTTTCCAGTTGGTCGAAAGAGTGGTCTAGCCCTCTCACAATATTTGTCGAATTAAGCACGGGTAAATTCCACATCCATCCGGGAGTTGAGATTTATAATGCGAACGCGGGCAGATGTCCAATATGCGTAGTCAAAGAGTCATCGCTTAACTGCCCAAACGCTGCCGCAACGCCTTACGAAATGAGGGCCAGGTGAATTTCGCGGCGCAGGCCCGTGCCGCCGCGCGGATTGTACGATTGCCCATCAAAGCGCAGGAAAGCGATTCAAGCCGACTCGTCAATTCATCCACGTTACCCGGTGTTACAAGGAAAATCCCATCTCCCTCGGCGCCGATGTCCGGCAGACAGGTGTTGGGCGTGCCCAAAACCGGGCAACCGTGCGCGAGCGCTTCGAGATAAACCTGACCAAAACCTTCGGCTAGCGACGGCATCACAAAGAGCGAACTGCCAGCGTACAGACGCCCAAGTTCGGCTTCCGCTACCCCGCGGCGCAACTCGACTCCGGGCGTGGCCGCGGCAAGCTCCTCGATGCCGCGATCAATCAACCGGCAGACGACCGTAAGTTTGCTCGATGCGGGAAGTGAGGCTTTTTGCCATGCGAGCAGCAAATGATGCAAGCCCTTACGCTGCCCATCGGAACCGACAAAGATGGCCTGAAACGACTCGGCCGGGGTTTCGACCTCAATATTGGCCGGCAACTGGACGCCATAAGGAACGATGCAGCAGCGCCGTTCGTCGCAGCCAGCTTCAATTAGCGAACGTTTTGTGAAAGAGCTCGCGCAAAAAATGAAGTCGGCGTGCTTCCAGCAATCGCGCTCGCGCCGAAGGAATTTCTCCGGCCACGGAGTGGCTGCGGTGCGGGAAGGAGGCTCGCCCACTTTCGGGTAACGCGCGCGATCTTCGGCCAGGATGCGGCCCTCCAATTGCGAGTGGGGATGATATTGAAACAAGATCTTACGCGGCGTGTGAGGATAGCGCGCGGTAAATGCTTCCCAGGCATAGGGGCTATAAAGGAAGAGGTGCGTTTTGTTCCGGGCCGCGCGACGGGCGGCAGCCCGCGAAAAATGACGGTCGAGTTTATTGAATGTTATGGTAGGTGCGCACCCGAGCCGATGGCGAAGATGCTCGACGAGCGTCGTGCCCCAAAGGCAGCGGACAAGCTCTGCCGGTAATCCCGGCTCGGAGCGGAAACTCACTTTTGCACGAACAGATTGCGGCCCTAGTTTCGCCAGTGTTTTAACCCATGGCACCGCGTAGGCATCGGTTATGAACTGGTCGAGGAGAGCGGCTTCCGCCAGCGCCAGTGGCACTTGATAGGAATCGCGACGGCCGCGAAAAGCACAGACGAATTTTTCCATTACGCCGATGCGCTGAGGTCCGAGACCAACCACCAATTCTTTTCTTCGCGGGTCTCGCGTCCCAGCAGCAATAGCGGACGCTGGTCAACTTGCATAAGTCGCAAACCCCGCTCTGCGAAGAGATCGCGCAACGGATCGAGGAATCGCTCTTGATGCACCTCGATTACAAATAGGTTTGACGGTTGCAGCCATGACCGCCCTCCTGCGATGACATCCACCTCCGCACCTTCAACGTCGATTTTTACCAAAGTCTTAACCTTAGCGTTCGGATCATCGACGGCTGCCTGAAGGGAATCAAGCGTGATTATTCCTGGTTTCAACTCTCTGCCAACGAGCGCGTGAACGATTTCGAAGCGAATCCCAGTTTGCGCCTGGCAGGCGACGCTTTCGCGCAGGATGGCGACGTGGCGGTCCTGTGCCTCGCAGGCGATAATTTCGCCGGTCTTGCCAAGGCGCCGGAAGGCGGCGGCGGCTCCGAAGGTAAAGTAGCCATCGTTCGCCCCGACATCGACAACACGGTTGACGCGGCGCAACGCCTGCTCCAGCCAGTCGTTCAGTTCGTGCTCATAAAGCCCGAAGATTTTGCGGAGTGAATCGCGCGGGTTCATGACGATGCGCGCACCACGAAATGGGCCACGCCAGATGCGCGTCAGCATCGGCCGATTGGGAAGAACGCTTTTGCAAAATTCGAATGCCATAACGTTGGTGACAATTCAGCGCCACGTGCCGAAATCTTCGGCAGCGACTATCGGCGGCAAGAGTGGTTCGATGTCTCCCAAGAGCAGGGGACCGGCCTTTTTCAGCTTTCGGCTAAGTCGGTAAATGTGAGTTGGAACTGGTCGGCGGTCATGCCAGTGCCGGACGCACTCCCCGTAGCCAGTGATAACGCCCTTGAACATTCGAGCAAAACGCCCAGCGCGCGCCGCCGAGATAATTCCGTTGATGGTGGTGCCGCACAAATGCAGCGGCAAATAGGGGGAAGGCACGTTGTGCCACGCAAACAGAAGGTCGTTTCGGCGCCCGAAGAAATCCATGCGCCGAAAATCACGACTTGGTGATTCATAGTGGTAAATTACGTCAGCCCTTCCTAAACGGACCAGGTAGCCGGCGCTTAACATACGGATGCAGTAATCGGGTTCCTCGCCTTGGTGAATGAAGTGTTCCCGATAGCCTCCTAGTTTCAGGAACAAATCGCGGCGCAAGGCGTGGGCTGTTCCGATGAATGTGTCGGTTACCCACAAACCATCGCGCGAGGGTGCCCGCTGCAACACGCGGTTCCCTTTTTGGGGCTCGATGTAAGGCATCGCCACCGCCCCGATGCGTGGGGAATCGAATTCAGCGAGTGTTTGTTCCAACACCCGGGGCGTTGAGAAGGCTGCATCGTCGTCAATGGAAAAAATCACTTTACCCTGGGCCAGGAGTGCGCCGTTGTTACGGCGAACGATCAATCCTCTTGACTGGTCAAAACGGTGGAGAGTAGCTTCCGGAAACTCTGCCCGCACCATATCAGGGGTGCCATCGGTGGAACCATCGTCGATGACGATCACCTCGGGCTGAACGGTCTGGCATAGGACCGATCGCAGCGCCGCACGCAGTTCTTCCTTGCGGTTCTTACTCGTAATAACGAGCGAAGCCGCGGGCTGTGATTCGACGCGCGGCAAGGTTGGGCCGACAGGTCGCATCAAAAGGAATGGAATGGCGTATTCCGTTCACGTTGCACTTTACGGTTGCGTCGCGGGTCCAGCATCAGAGTTTGGGACGCCTGCCCCTAGCCATTAACGAAAGGCGGTAAAGGACCCCATAACAATGGTTCATTCGCCGGAAGCGGGGTAGCTCCTGATCCAACCAAGGCCGCGCTTCATCTAGCATGTTTGCAAATCGCGCTTCCGCGTAATGGTAGAGAGCAGAATCCAGCTCGTTGTGAGCCTCGATTAGGTTCAGATCCACTCTGCTGTGCTCAGACTCAGACGGGCTTACCTTTGCCTTGACATAGAAGGGAGGTTTACGCCAACGCAGTATCCTCCTTAAAAGGAGAAGTGATTCGTCGAAATAATTCGTCAATCCAACAAAACTGAAATACCGCTCTATATTTTGCTTGGCCTTTACCAACATTTCCGTTGTGCACTGGCCAAAGGACGCCTTCATCCCTGAGATTCGCCGCACCTGCCCATTATCGAATTCAATGTGGTCTCCGGTTCTAATTGCCTCTTCCAAACTCATCGTTCGAGCAGCTTGCATCAACCAGAGCTTTGAGTCAGGGTGGGCCGCCCCCTCCCGCTGGGCGTATTTCCAATAGGAAACAAGCCGTTCTACTGGCCTGCGTAAAAACGTGATATACGTGCTCGTTTGCGGTAGATATGTGTGGAGACCAAAGTGCATGTGACCGTGGACCAAGGATAGTTTGGCGCGTTCCGATTCGGGCAAATTCTTAAATTCATCCGCGTTAAAATCCAGAGGCGGCTTCCAATAGCTGGGGCGTGACCAATATTCCCATTTCAGAGTATAATTGAAGCTGGTGCCGGCGGTTTTTGGAATATGAAGAAACACCACCGTTGTTCGGCTAGAAATAGGATCGCTCATAAACTGAGTTGCCGATCAGGACTCAAATTCGTTTCGCCATGACACATCGGATCATGCAGTATTAGCAGAAAGAATTAACTTTGCCGGCAGGCGAATATTCAACCACGGCTTATTTGCGCTCTCCAATCTGGCGTGCTGGGACTCCCGCGCAAATCGAATATGGGGACACATCTCGAGAAACGACTGCTCCGGCACCGATGATCGCTCCATCTCCGACCGCAACCCCTTTCAAAATAATGACGCCTGCGCCAATCCAAGCATCGCTTCCAATTCTCACAGGAGCGCCAATTAATTGCTGAGCCCGCACTAACTTGTCCCGGCCATGGAGATGATCGTGGTCGGTGATGTAACAATGCGGGCCAATCATGCAGTCGCGCCCGACTTCGATGCGCTCAGAGGCGTCAAACATTGTGAAGCGATTGCAATACGTGCCGCCGCCAATCACGATCCGGGGCTCGGACTTCCGCGGCCCCGTAGAGAGCAGAATCACGCCCTGATCCAACGCCGCGCCACCGCCGATCACAATATCCCACGGATTACGTGGCACGCTGATACGCCGAATCCAGCAACGTGCACCGATGTTCGCGCCCAATAATCGCAGCCGCATGATGCGAAATCGCATGGCCACTGCGCCTGGATAGCGAATGACGCGATTGATAAACTCATCGCGAAAGCAATCGATCCTCATGAAAATCAGTTGGCCTGTTACCTCTCTGACCGGAAACGCCAGAGCCGCAGGACGCAAAACAGCGCGAGCACGGGGAAGCCGAACAGGTACTTCCATCGTAAGATTCGCAGGTTCCAGCCAGCAGTTGTCCAATATAATTTCCAGCCAAGCCTCTGGTAGCCGTTCTCCAGGCAGGCGACGCTGAATGGCCGTGTGTGGAGCGTGATGAGATGCAGCCGGTCGCGTTTGCGAATGGGACCGCCGGGATAATTTCCTGCGCGCTCCTGCGCCACGAGATTCATTGTGCCCTTATTAATCAGACCCCAGTCCTTGCAGGCATTGCTTGCATGCTGCCGGTAGCCGAACGTCACAGGCGCGATGATCTGGACGAACCCATTGGCCAGACCGAAACGCAGTGCGAGGTCGCAATCTTCCGCGTAAATTCGCCGCTCGGTAAAGCCGCCTACTTTCTGAAACACGTCTCGCCGCACGACCATCATGCAAGCGCCGACAAAGTAGCCCCTACGACTCGAGGCATAATAATCTGGAAACGCTTCGACGCGCAGGGGTTCGGGTTTGACAATCGCCAACTCTTTATTTTCGGAAAACAATCTTAGCTTCGCGGCGATCAGGTCAGGGTTGTCGTGCTGGTCAATCACCTCGGCAAACGTGGCGAGCGTCCAGGGAAACCAAATGTCATCACTATCGAGAAACGCGAGATACTCGCCGGTTGCGTGACCCACGGCAACGTTGCGAGCTCTGCCTGGCCCGGCGTTCTGCTCCTGGAAGACCTTGAGCCACGAGCCGTGAGGCTTCAGCAGTTCAAGCGTATTGTCAGTCGAGCCGTCATCCACCACGATTACTTCGAAGTCCTTGAACTCTTGGGCCTTTAACGACTCCAGTGTCGCCGTAATAAATTTGGCTCGGTTGTAGGTCGCGGTGATGACGGAGAATTTGGACATCGCTTCTACTCCAGTTCCTCCTAGTCGGATGGCTTTCCGCAAGATTTAAGAAAGTCAGCTGTATTATTGGAAACCTGATACTGCGGGAAACGCATCTGCTTCGTATAGCTTGTGCTGCCTTCACCCATTGCAATTTTTCCTCGAGCACCAGCGAATGGCGATTCATACCGGCCCCAGCCGCGCGCAAAGACCGCGTCGTCGCAGAAAAACTCGGGTTCTTTCGGTGTGCAAATAAACATATGCGGATGCGCGGCGAAAAGATCGCACAAGCTGCTGGTAAGCGCATCTCATCGCGCCAATCACTGAGAAACTCGGCTTCATGTGAGATTCAAGTGGCAGGCTGTGCGCCGGGGTCAGCTTTCGCCAATTGGTGGTCACCTCGTAACTGAGAAGTTCTTGGCACACGGACAAAGCCGGGCCGGTATATTGCACGCGCTTGTAACTGGCGATAGCAGTCTGAGAAAAGCTGCTCAGTCATTTAGCATCCAGGCGAATTCGGTCCCGCCAAGTGCAGCTTCAACTTCTCGGAAATTAACAACCACATCTCGCAGCGGAAATGGTGTCGATCGATGGTAACGGATCATACCCGTTATCGGGGGCACGCCCAAAAATTTAGACACTCGGACCGATGTTTTGACCGGATCGTCCATGATATCATCTTCATAAGTGAGCTTCAGGAACCCAGGCCCATGCATGAGTCGTTGAAAGTTCAAAACATCGTCGCGAAAACCACGCAGGTGATCGAGCAAAGGTTTGCGATCGTAATCGAGATCTAACTCATCAATCTCTATCTTGACGCGAACGAGCTTTGGGTTCGAACTGATTCGAAGATGATATTCGCCTGTTTTTTCCGCCACAACGCTCGATACAATTTTGCGGAGATAATTTCGCCGCTCTAGAAGAATAAAGCGGTCTATTCCGAGTTTTTCGATCTCATCGACAAAAACTTGCGTCCCGATTCCATAGCAGCGCAGGTTGTAAAATTTTATCTCGAAACCGTAGTACCTCGCTCCAGAGAATCGCATGTGCCGCTGCAGCAATTCAAATGGACTTTGGCCGCGCAAAGAATTTGGAGAAAGAATGATCCCCTTTGATTCGAGCCAATTACAATGCGCTTGGTAAATTTCGCCATCCCAGAAAATTTTCTTATTCTGCCGAAGAAGGTCCGCCAGAACCGTGCTACCGCACCTGCCGATATGAAACATTGCCACCGCGCCGGGGCGAAGTAGTGAGGTGACCGGGCGAACAAACTTCCTCGTCACTCGATCCAAAAACACCAAGGACGCTTTAGTCAACTTGCCTTCTTCTGAACGCACAGTCTGAAAACGCTACGCCTCCATTGAGCAATTACCTCAGCCACACCAAATCCAAAAAGCTTTAGTGCGAGTCGATACAAACCTGAGGCTCCGGGTCCAGCAGGAATGAAATCCCGATCCGTCGATTTGACATTGTGCATAATTTCTTTTGCAAACGCAGGATCGTATTGCCACGCGCTTCGCGCCGTCTCAAAGCGGGCGACATTGATCGCGTGCTGACGTCCAACCGTTAACCGATTTGTTTTTCTTAAGAAATCCTCAGCAAGTTGTTCAATGTCCAACCGCCGGCGATGCACTTCCGCTACGTTGCCGCGCCAAAGCGTATCCTCGCCCCAATGGCGGTAGATCGCGCCATTATGCTCACAGTAAGCAAAACGTTTTCCAGCCATCAGTAATCGCAGATACAATTCGTGTTCCTGACAGCATGGCTGATCGGACTTCCAGCCGCCAACATCGACGATCGCCTGTTTGCGCCAGAGAGCGGCACCAGTCTGAGGGAGATACCAGCGCGCCAGAAGAATCCATAAATCACGGGGCTCGGGAATCGGTAGCAGTTCACGGCGCATGCTGTCATTGGCCCAATGTTCTATTGTTACCGGCCCGAAAATGACATCCGTTGGCGGATTTACAGCGATGAATTTAATCTGTGAGGCGATTTTTTCTGGCAACAAGTAGTCGTCCGCATCCAGGTATTGCAGCCAGTCACCGTGCGCAAGCTCAAGCAACCGGTTCCGCGCCACGTTGCTGCCACGGTTGGGACCGCTTACCCAGCGAATTCGATCGCCAAAACCTTGGATGAGTTCAAGACTTGTGTCAGTCGAGCCGTCATCAACGACGATCACCTCTTTCTCCCGCCATGTTTGCGAGAGCGCGCTCTCGATCGCCTGCGCGACCCAGCGCTCGGCGTTGAAGCAGGGAATAAGAATCGAAACCAACATAGTCAATTATCCAATGGCAATGGTTCGATTGGATCGAAAGTTGATTCGATCTGCCGCCTTCCGCCGAAGCGCTCAGGGTATTGAATCGCTTCAATTAATTCGACAATATGTGCGCCTAAACGCGCTGACAGCCGGCAGGCACGCTTCTCCCGAATTGCATCTGCGACTTCCTGTGGGCCGCGACAAAAATCGACGGCCTTTTGTTTGCCAACAATGATGCCCGATGGGCGTCGCGCAAACGATAGCTTCTTTCTAAAATGCCAATCGTCTTGAAAGCAGTCGGAGATGCTAATTCTGTTGTCCATCCATTCCCGCAAAGAATTGAGGCGGCGTTCCAAACCTGTGCGCCAACCAACGCTCGGAGTCTGTCGGAAATAGACCGGCGACGCATCATCCCGCACAGTAACCGCGTAAAGCATGCCTTCATCGCCGACAATCTTAAGCGATTTGTCTCTCGGCGCGATGAGACTGCAGGTGAGACGCGCGACAATATCATCGTCGTATTCGATGCAACCCACGCAAAAATCCGGTGCCATCTTGTCCACTCTAATTCCTTTATCTGGAATTTGGCAGGATGCGAACGATGTCACGGCCCGAGCCGGACCGAAAAACGCAGCCAGCCAGGTCAACAAATAGCCCGCGTGTTCGTAGGTGCAGCCGACTTCAAATTCGTCTTTCGCCGGCCAGCAAACGCCCGCGTCGTTTCGCCACGACCACGGAGCCATCTGCGGTGCAATCATTCCATCGTCAAAGTTAGCGTAAACAACTCGAACGCGCCCTACGACTCCGTCCTTAATCGCCTTCCACATCGTCTGGGCGGTCTCGCCGAGCAGACTGCACGGTGCAGACGCTAGATAAAGATTCCTGCCTTTAGCCAGCGCGGCGAGCTCTTTCGCGGCGCTATATGTCATGGCCAGCGGCTTTTCCGAGTAAACGTGTTTGCCCGCTTCCAGACAGCTTTGCGTAATCTCTTGATGGCTACGCGGATTTGTGAGGTTAAGCACCAGTTCGATCGCTGGATCTGCCAATAGCTCCGCGAAATTCGCATAGGCGTGCGCTGGCCAGCGTCGGCAAAAGGTTTCAAGATTCGAAGCGTTGCGGTCGTAAGCGCCAATGAGTTTAAGAGTCGCGTGACCGCGAAGCGTCTTCCCGTATAGATCGGACACATACCCGCACCCGACGACGGCGATGTTCACCGCACTTTTAGAGAACGCTTGCACCGCCAGTCCCCGAATAATTCGTTTCCACTTTCTTTATAGCGGCCGCAATTTCTGTCATGTCTGTTTCGCTACCAAGAAAAATTTCCTGCGAAATATAGATAAGCTCTTTCGTCGCTTGATCTGAAACCGGTGTTGGCATGCGGCGGAAATAGTCCGGGCGTTTTACCATTAATTTTTGCAATGCAGGCTGTTCGGACATCGTCATCGCATAGCCGCGATAAATCGGTGCCCCCTCTGCTCCACACGCCCGCAGGAAAGCCTCAACGGAAATACCACCGCAAAATTCCTCTTTGTAGCGCATTACAAACATATGAACGCCGTGCTTGCGAACGCCGGGGTGGATCGCTTGAGGTTCAACGCAACGGACGTCTTGCAGCAACTCCCCTAAACGGTAAAAATTTCGCCGCCTGAGTTCCTGTTCTCGTTCGAAAGACGTAAACCGATGCAAAAGTAATGCGGCCTGATATTCGGTGGGCCGGCAGTTCCACCCGAGCGAGTGATGATCCCATCTCTCACCATCGATGCGAGCGCGCCCCACATTATGCAATGCATAGGCGCGCTCGAAAAGAACCGCGTCATTCGTTGTGAGCGCACCGCCCTCCCCACAGTGCAAATTTTTAAAGGATTGAAAACTAAATCCGGCCACGTCACCAAGAGAACCAGCCGGTCCAGTTTCCCAAGCGGCGCCATGTGCCTGCGCTGAATCCTCGATGATTTTTAAATCGTGTCGCTGTGCAACTTCGCGCACGGCAGTCATGTCCGCCGGCTGACCAAAGAGATGCACTGGCATGATCGCGCGCGTCCTGCCTCGGACAATCGCTTCTTCAACGCGCTTCGGATCAATCAGCAGTGTGCCAGGATCGACATCCACAAAAACGACACCAAAGCGCCGATCGAGCGCTGCATTGACGCTCGCGATGAAAGAAAGATTTGGCATGATAACCTCACCGCCGTAATCGAGTCCGTCGTGATCGAGCGCCGCGGCGAGACCGATACGCAGCGCGTCCGTGCCATGCGGCAGCAGCAGCCCAAAGCGGCATCCGCAATATTGGGCCCATTGTTCTGCGAACCTCGTGGCCAGTGGTTGCGGCAAACCTTCAATACCGCTCAAGAATACTGAACGCAGTGTCGCACCCGCGCCGGTTCTCCAAGCGCCCCAGCTATTGCCGTGACGTTTTCGCCACGGACGCAATCGCACATTGCGCACTGGTGTGCCACCGTCGAGTGCAAGTTTTCCGGTAAAGCGTGAGGCTGATGCCGGCAAGCGACCTGCGGTCTGGCGAACGATAAATTTCGCGGTCTCTCTCAGTTGATTCTTGATCACCATTCGTGCCCGCTAGCTCGGGTTATTTTTCGTCATTGTCACGAATAAGCCAAATGGAGTCGGTTCCCGAGGAACAAGTTTGACCGCCCCGACGCGGCGGGCAATCCCGACCATACCCCACTCGAATGTATTCCACGTGCGATCTGAGAAGTGACCATTCCGGACACGCGACGTCTTGTAGTCATTCGCGCTCTGCTCCAGTGGAATCGGCGTTGGTTTGTGCCAGCGGCGACCTGCAAGCTTTCGCAAGCCAATCATGAAGGCGTGCTCGGGACTGCCCATCTCGACCTCTTCGAGAACCGTTGCGCGACTGGAGAACCGGTCCGACCAAAATCCGGGACGAAATAGCGTGACGACGTCGGGCGGCGGCGAGGCATCAATCCAGAGCTGTGCTTTCAGAGAGCAAGCCTGCACGTTAGGTGCGTTAAAGAGAAGCCGGCCTCCCGGTTTGAGCATATCCATCAGCTTGTTCGTCATCCCCACCGGATCGGCCACGCAACCGATCATTCCGGCATGATAAATCACGTCGTACGGTCCGCGCTGCCGGATCAGCGCTGAGTCCGAGGTTTCAAAGAAATTTCCAAATGCCGCACGTGCGGCGTTGACGGCTTCCCGCGAAACATCGGTCCCAAGAATATCATAGCCCGCTAAAATAAAATACGAGGTAAGCTGACCGCGCGAACAACCAACTTCGAGAAGGCGAGAGCTTTTGGGAGATCTCTCGATTGATTCGATGATGAATTTGTATTTGGAACTTTGACTCAGCTCATTCCTGAGTCCCTGGAGATTGCGTTTCTCGAACAAATGCTGAGCTGTGTCTGCAAGCTTGCGATAAAGGGCATAGATCGATTTGGGTTGTTCGTGCAGCCAATTGTAAATCGATTCATCGTGTTTCGTGAAACGGCACCCACACCTCGCGCAGTCATAAATCGGCCAGGCGAATCCCAAATAGTATTGAACTTCGCCGATTTCCTGCGCGTTTCCTGATCCACAAATCCGGCACGTCATTTTATTTCGTCGCTGGCCGAACGACGTTCGAACAGATGATTTGCGCCGTGCTCCGCGCCCCTTCCTTGTTCTCGCCCTTGGGAAACGAAGTGCAGCCCGGTACTCTTCAATAATTCAATCGCCTCGTCGCGTTCAGATTTATGCGTCAGGGTCAGCTCGACCATCAACGATCGTAAGCGTGGATTACAAAGTATTTCCTTTGCCCCGGCCAGTATTGGCAGTTCCAGACCGTCCACGTCTAATTTAATATGCGTCGGCAGGGACGGGCGAAAACGCGCAACAAATTCGTCAATAGTAAAGCCGAGCGTTCCTTGGGGCATGGAGTGGCCGTTGTTCGCGTATCGCGATGTTTCACTCACCCGTCCGAACTGACTGAGCGCCCCCCCCATCTCCGGCTCTGCAAGATTTAGAACGCCGAGCTGAGTGTGGTTTGAGAATGCTATGCAATAGGCAGTCACGTTATCGAACAAATTGTTCAGTTGGATGTTGTGTGAAAGCACATAAAAATTTGCCGCCGATGGTTCAAAGGCAAGTACCGTGGCGTCTTTCCGCATGGCGGCATAAAGACTATAGACTCCGACATTTGCGCCGATATCCCAGAAGACGGCTTTGTTTTCAAATTGGTCGATCCATCGAATCGTGTCTTCTTCTTTGGAGAGCAGATGTGCGGCGCGCGCCACCAGTAACGGAGAGCGTGTATAAAATCGGATTGTGCCGCCCGGAATTGGAGCCTCCGTAATCATTTCATTGTCCAAGTCCTCCAGCACCCGTGCACGCCATGCGACCGGCATGCATTTCATCATGGCTAAGCCGAGGCGTCGCACTGCTCCGGAGACGATGCGCTTTACCATTCGCCTCACCCTATGCCGGCCTCTTGCGTTTCCTTCGCACTCGCTTTCGGCTCGTAAAGGAAAACGTGCGGCGTGACAAATAATCCCTGGCCATGAGCGGGCAGCTGGCCGGTTCCGAAGTAGTCGCCGCCTTCAACGTCGAACGTTCCCGCGTTTTTAATCCAATCAGCGATAACTCCGCTTATAGTAGCCCAAATCGTAAAATGGTATCTTCCGGGAAGAAGGCAGACTTTGGGAATGATGATGCGAATTTGTCCTTCACCAGGCGGAATGCTCATTAGATTCTGGCCAAGCAACTTTGTATCCAGCAACAGCATGCGTTGGTCCAGCTCGGTGTCTATCCCAATGGCCACGCGCACATTGTGCAGTTGCTGGCCAGAGTTGTTGCAACAATGAAGGACCAGGGCCGAATCGGTCCCGCAACGAAATGATGTCACAGATTGACCGCTACCATCTGCGAGTTCGGTTGCAATAAACCGCAATGCGCCGGTACCTTCCCGATCCAGACGGTCAATTAACGACGGCGCCTGCAGGCGACCGACTTGATCCAAGTACGTCTGTACCATTGAAGGCGTGTCGCCTCGCGCAATCACCAGTCCGCTGGCGAGCACCATTCCGGAAGAACACAGCGCCTCCACGGCCGCCATATTATGACTGACGAACAGAACGGTTCTACCTTCCCGCCTTGAAACGCTCTCCATTTTGCCAAGACATTTTTTTTGAAACTGGGCATCCCCGACTGCCAGCACTTCGTCGATGACGAGGATTTCCGGTTCAAGATGGGCGGCGACGGCGAATGCCAGCCGCACGTACATCCCGCTGCTATATCGTTTAACCGGTGTATCGAGGAATTTTTCAACCTCCGCAAAATCGACAATCTCAGCAAACTTCCTTTTGATTTCAGCTCTGGTCATCCCGAGAATCGCACCATTCAGGAAAATGTTCTCGCGTCCGGTCAGCTCCGGATGAAAGCCGGTGCCTACCTCCAGCAAGCTCGCCACTCGTCCCGTAATGCGCACGCGTCCCTTGGTCGGCTCGGTAATCCGGCTCAGAATTTTCAGCAGCGTGGTTTTCCCAGCTCCGTTGCGGCCGATGATGCCAACGACTTCGCCGCGCCTAACGTCGAAGCTGACATTTTTCAGCGCCCAGAACTCTTCGCGCGTCGCGTTTACCTGATTCCCATTGCGGCGAAAGAGTGATTTCGCTTTATCCGTAATGACATCGCGCAAGGCGGTGTATCGTTTATTCCGCTCATGACGGATTGAGTACTTTTTTCCGAGATTCTCGACCGTGATTATCGCTTGGCTCATTAAAAAACGAAGTGCTCAAATCATGAAAACGATCGCCTTAAAGTTGTCGCTTCGCATTGGACTTTTCTATTGCCGTAATGCCCTGATCCGTCATGACTTCGACCTCCACAGTCGGCCATTTATCTTCCGTGTCCGCGCTGATATTTCCCGATAGAAATGGTTCGAGTCCGTTGTAAAACCACACCGCGCCGATTGAGAGATTGCTATCGCCTGTCTGATTCCCAGTAAATGTGCCAGGCGTGATGATGCGCTCCCCAGCTATCTGGAGGTTGATAACGGGGTTCCACTTACTCAAAGTAAATCCGTCCACGCCCACAACTCCAGCGCCAAACCGGCCGAGTACGTTCAAGTTGAGACTTGCCAGCGCGCCAGTATAAGCGCGCAGGACGTTCACGCGCAACTTTACCAACTTCCCCCATATTATTACTCTACCTACTGTAGCAAAATCGCGGGTCAACATGAGCCGTGCATATTCAAATAGCGGCCTGCCAGGGGGAGCGTGCGACAAGTTGGCAATATCCGGGCATCCGTGACAATCCCGCACTGTCACATTTGGGCACGGGTGAGCCGATACCCAATAGTTTCCCTTGTCGTCAACCGGCGCGGAGAAGCTCTCAGGCAACGTTGTGTCAAAATAATTGTTCGTTTCGTCTGCGGTAATTGCCGTGCAAACAAACGGCGTACCGTAATTATCAGTTCCGCCTGCTGCGGTGAAGAAATATTTCCCGCCCGGCACGAAGCGCTTCGCCGCCGAACCTTTGTTAGGTGTCGTGAACCTTCCGCTAACGATCGAACTGGGAGGCCACGGAACTCGTACTGTATTCCCTATCAGGGCGTTGACCTGGCAATTTTCCATCAACAAGCTCAGTGTATTTCCGTATCCCGTCGCGCCAATCCTAAGTTGATTGATGTCCGTATGTTGGATCACGATGTGCTTGGGTGTCCCAGTCAACTTGCCAATACGAGAATTTTTAATTACGCACTTTTCTATCGACGCACTTTGGAACAAAAGTATTCCCTTTCTCTGAAGGCAGGTAACATTGTCCAGCTCCAGAAACTCAACAACCTTGTCCACCTCCACGTACGGGCCAACGTCTGTTCCGACCGCCTTCCAATGTTTGCTTACGCTTGGCGCCGGGCCGTGATCGGCGAACTTGCAGTCGATATACTCAACTGATCGGCCGTTGCCATAAATATCCTGCGCCTGAGAGAATGTTACCCCGTGAAAAACGATCTCCGTATCCCACGAAGGGTCCATGGCGAAGATCGTTGCCGGACCGCCCATGTCCGCCGAATGAGCACTCCCAGGCTTGTGCAATGGATACGTGGACAGATAATCGTTGCTAAGTTTAGCGTCGAGCGTGATGACGCCGGATGATGGATCAATCGCCGTCACTTTTCGATATTCAAAGTACCATAGGTTTTGTGGGTAGCCCCAGGCCATCATATCGAATGCCGCAACCGCGACCCAGCCGCCAACGGTAAACCTGGAACTGTCGGATTGTGAAAGCAGCGTCACGGTCTTGGAACCGGCCGAAACAGTGGCTATTCGAGCGCTATGGAGGTTATCTCCCGGCCATCCCTTGCCGCCGACAAAGATGTTTTTCAGAGAAGCGCCTTCGCCATTCACAACTAGGCGCTTAATCCCTTTCGTGAAGCGCTTGGCGTTTTGCGTGTCCAGCACATAATTTCTCGGTGGGAGGTTAAGCCTGATGGGGCGCGTTTGCTTTATCGCCCAGGCGTTAAAATTATTAAATGCCACGGCGTCAGAGGTCACTCCATCGCCTGTGGCGCCGTAGTCCTTGACGATATCTTTGTACAACTCCTCCGTTTTGCTGTCGTGCTTGGTCGATCCGAGCGCTGCCAAGGTGCGCAGCGGCTTCACGCCGTAATAAAGAGCAAGCGCACCAGTTGATTTGAGAAAATAACGGCGGGGGATTTCCATACCCGATTCCTCTCTACTCGCGGGCGACAAAAAAGAACGCGCCATTCGACGCTCTGATCTTAGCAATGCGACTGGATTGAGCAAGTCCGGTGCATTATTCCGTAGGTTCGCTTGCCCGCGAAGTGCGTTGCGCACCCACTTCGAAAGACTCTGATTCCGATCATTCATTTATATCCAAAACAACCTGATAGAATGAAGCGTAAACGCGCGCTTAGACGCTCTTATTTGCGCGACAAGCGAGCAAGGCACCCGAATCTGGTCCTTAGGTTTCATAAATCGACAGTTGTTCGGAGCCGTGATCTTTGGATTGTTTGCCCTATTTTTGCTCTTCCTGCTGCCCGTCGGAATTCCTCTAGAGAATCCGAAGGTTGTGGCAGTGACTCTCTAATGGTTTTGATTCTGTTGGCTTGTTTTGGTTGATATTTGGCCTTCAATTTAAAAGAGACGGCCTGATATCACAAACGCTCTAGCCTGACAAAAGCTGCCATGCTGAACATCCCGAGTCCGGTTCTTCGAGAGATTTATACCACTGGCGGATTCCACGCTCCAAACGGCGAGTACGTGGACCTGTCGATCGCTGCCGGCATTGGTTGGGGCCTGGCCGAAGCCCTGTACGGCGTCGTGCTTGAGCGGCGTCCCAAGCGGGCGCTGGAGATCGGGATGGCGTCCGGGATTTCCTCGCTGTCTATCCTGAGCGCGCTCGCTGAGGCCGGTCCTGAGGGAACGCTTGTCTCCATCGATCCGTTTCAGTCAACCCGCCACCGCACCGCTGGGGTGAACCACGTGGCGAAGGCGGGTTTCGCTTCGCGCCACCGTTTGATGGAGGAACCGGATTATGTGGCCCTGCCGCGCTTACTGGACGAGAGCGCGACTTTCGACTTCGTATATGTCGACGGCAATCACCGCGTGGAGTCCGTTGTCCTCGATGCGTTTTATGCGGACCTTCTGCTGGTTCCCGGCGGTGTGGTTGCCTTCAACGATTGCGGTTGGCGCACTGTTCACACAGCGCTCAAACATGTGCCGGTCCGTGCGCGGTACGATGAGATCGATGTCGGCCTGAAACCTGACTATCGGGCGAAGAATCCACTGTTTTCGCTGGTGCGGCGACTGACGGGCCGCTCGCACTCGGATCGGTATTTTCAGAAAAAACCGGCAACGCCGCGAAACTGAAGGAACTAAAGGCGACGACCGGGTTGAGAGCAAAATTTCCCGCGTCCATATGAGTAGGTAGGGCGGCACTGTTTCACGCCGCGAGCAAGGGAATGTCGCGCCGAAAAACTATATAAAGCGAAGGCAGCGGCTCCGAAGAAGGCCGGTGTGATTTTTTTCAAATGGAGTGCGGAGATATACTTTGCCTTGGCAATCCTCAGGCTTTTGCGGATGTGCTTGCCGTTCGATTTAAACAATGCGACAGATGAAATTGTCGATTTTTAGTGGCTATTTTACCCGGGTATAATGCCGACGTAGCTCAGCTGGTAGAGCAGCGGTTTCGTAAACCGCAGGTCACGGGTTCGAATCCCGTCGTCGGCTCCAGCCCCGAAAGCTTTCGGAGTTGGATGTTGAGCGTTTGGTGTTCGGCGTATAACTGTCAAAAACATGTCCGCATAAGCCTCGCCCGTCTCGATTATTGTTCCAACTCTGAATGAGGAGGCGAACATCGCACCGCTGGTCGCGCAAATTATGGCGAGCGCTGTTCCCTTTCGCGAAATTGTCTTCGTTGACGAGGGTTCAACTGACGCGACCAG
>JBKPCG010000051.1:0-46200 GCA_046727255.1 Acidobacteriota bacterium
TGCCAAGATTCCCAGCCTCGTCTCAGACGAGGTCAAGAAGATGTCAAATGAAGATATCTCCAAGGCTGTAACAGAAAAGGCGAAGCACGCCGGTGTGGCCAGGAGCCTGACACCAGACCAGGTGAAGGCCGTGGTGTCGTACATCCGTATTTTGCAAAAGTAGTCATTGCGCATTCCACTTTGCATACTGCTCCCCCCTGAAGCTTGGGTGTGGCAGTAAGGCAGGAATTACTGTTCAACTCGGCGAATCGAGCGGGAATCCGGCCTCCCGGCCACCTCGTCTTCCTCCACAGCGCTCGACGACCCCGGTCGCTTTCCGAAATGGATTTCTGCTCTTTCCTACCGGGCGACAGCCTCTGCTGTCTGCAGTTCCAGATTCACCCGCTCGCCATTGATGAGAACGAAACCTTGGTCGATAAGCTGTTGTCCGGCACAGTCATACGCTTCATAGCAGCGTAGAGCGGCGGTGGGAAAGAAGAACTCTATGGCCTCACTGCCCTGAGTTGAAGCGACGTTGTCTGCCTGGTGAATCGTGGTGCTGAAGGCGATGCCGTCGAAATCAAGATCGCCTTTGAAGTAAGCCATCACTGGACGAATGAGATGGGCGATGTGGTCGTCGAAGGCCAAAGCAGCCGCTCTGTAACGGCTGCCGGTAGCGCTCGGCGGTAGGGTGGTATTCAGTGAAAATTCCAGATAGGCCTCCTTGCGGAAAGCAACCATGGCGGGCGCCGAGTAGGAGACGAAGTGGGCCTGGGCATCGAGCTCTTTGACCACCACATCAATCATCTTCTGATACGAAGCCTGGATCTTGGCCAGGGAATCGGGCGAGGTGTCACGGAGCGGGGCTGCTGGTGGGTCGGGAGGCGCCATGCGAGGAAGGGGACGCATGGTAGCCGAGGTGCCGGCCGGTTTCGACGATTTCGAGTTCCGTCCCGAGTCTTGGCCGGGGGCCGCGGACACCGAATTCTGTTCCGGGACACGGGTCGCTTCCTGGGCCGCACGATCGCTCAGATACAAAACAAATGGTTCGCCATTGATGAAGAATTGTCCGTCAAGAATCGCGGCTTGGCGGTCGTTCTCAGTCTTGGCGTTGACCAGGCGCAGCGCGGCGTTTTTCGAAAGCACGAGCACCAGATTCTCCGGACGTTCCATGCTCATGCCCATCGCCTTGCCACGGACATGGTGCGAAATCTCCATGGCAAGTCCTTCCACGTCCGGATTGTCCTTGAGTTCGGCCATGGCAATTTCCACGACCGGCAGCATCACATCCTGAAAGGTGCGCAGGGCGCGATGGCTCTTGTCCACCAGATCCGAGGAATATGACGCGAAGTAGTTTCCGGTAAGTTCTACGACCGTCATTCCGCTGTAGTTGTCAAAGCGCAATGAACGCTGGTCGGCATGTTCCTGCTGGGAAAGTTCCAGGTCGAGCACCCGGCTGAAATAAAAGTTGTAGGGAAAGATATGTCCCTGCACTTCGGCGCCGACCGTTTGCAGTTGCTGGAAATATTTCTCCTGCAAGGCGCGCATTTGCGGCTGTTTGATCTCCGCGGGAGTGAGGGCCTGGCCTGCCGAGAAGCATGCGAGACTCAGAATCAGAGGCAACAACCCGCGGCTACTTGTGCGCGTAAACAATTCCGGGAGCTCCGTAAGGGGGATCGGACACCATCCGAATGTAGGCGATCACAGCCTGAATTTCCGATTTCGACAAAGTATAGCCGTAAGGAGGCATCAACGGAGACTTGTTCAGCGCGGGCCCGCCATGGGAAATGATGGCGTTGAGGTCGGCATCGTTCATCTTGTTGAGAGTGTCGCCTTCGGTGAACGGGTGCGGCTTCGTCTCGAGGTTGTCGTAGTTGGAGACCCGCTCGGGTGTTGATTCCTGGTTGTGACAGCGCGCACAGTACTGGTCATTAAGCTGGCTGCCGACCATTTCCTGATAGCCTAGAGCAATCTCTTCGATTTTCAGTTCTGCGGTTTTGCCTGTTTTGTTCAGCATGCTGGCAGTGAGCTGGTAGCGTCCGGGAATCGTGCCGAGGGAAACGCTGGAAGTGAACTGTCCGTTGGAGTCGGTGAGGCCGGCAGCCGGGTCGAACGCTACTCCATTCGGTCCGTGCATGATGACGAGAGCGCCGGCCACGGCGTTGCCTTGTTCGTCATTGGCCTGCACGACGACAGGCTGAGCGAGAGGAGTTCCCGTTTCCGCTGTCTGCTTGCCGCCACTGGATTCCACGATAGCCGCGCCGTAAGCGGTGGACTTGGGCAACTCGGCGCCCTGATCGGAGTGACGCGAGCATCCCAACGAGACCGTGACAATAAGAAGGAGAAGTATGCAGGCGGTGGGCTTCATCGCTTCTTCGCCTCCGGTGCTCCGTGTTCCTTTTGGCTCATGAGGAACGCGGTCAGGGCGCGCGCGTCGTCGTCGCTCAAGTTGCGCTTCGGCTCCTGCGTTCCGGGACGCAGCGCCTGCGGATCTTTCAACCAGTTGTAAACCCACGCCCCGGTCAGTCGTGATCCGACGTGAGTTAGTGTGGGACCGATGTAGCCCTTGTCACGCTTGGTATCAATGATGTGACAGGCCTGACAGCCATATTTTGAATAGTAGAGCTGCTTTCCCAACTCGACTTGCCCGGGCGAGTAGCCCGAAAGCGGCATGGAGTCGCGGTCGATCTTGGGCGATTGGTAGACGGTCATGATGTAGTCGGTGAGCGTGTTGATCTCGCCGTCGGTCAGGTTGAACTTCGGCATGCGGCGGATCAGCGCCGGCCGAAGCGTGTTCGGGTTGCGGAAGAACTGCACTAGCCAGTCGCGCTGGACCGAGCTGCCTTCCCAGGAGAGATCGGGAGCCATGTCTCCACCATGCCCGTTGATGGCGTGGCAGGAGAAACAATTGAGATCGTTGATCAACTGCCCGGCTTTTCCGGCCGGTTCATAGTGCGACGCCGGAAGAGCAGCAACGGTCCTTGCGGCGGGCATGCTCAGACCGCGCTCGTTATGGGAGAGCAGCGCGTTGACGAGCGCGTCAACCTGCGTGGTGTTGAAGGTGTACTGGGGCATCTTCAATCCGGAACCGAAGGCGCGTGGTTGGCGGATCTTTGCGTTGATGTAGTCGTACAGCGTGTGCCGCACGCCCGGCGCGAACGCGAGTTGGTTCACCGGTTTGCTGCCGATCCTGGTCAGCTCCGGAGCAAAATTCTCGGGCCGCTTGATGCCGTTGATCTCGTGGCAGGACGCGCAGCCGTAGTCGTTTACCAGTCGCTTGCCGTGCTCGATCTGCTCGGGTGTGGCGGTATCCAAATGCACGTTGGCGAGCAGGTCGGAGTCGGATTTCCCCATCAGGAATCCAGTAAGCAAGCCCACTTCCTGATCGGTAAACCGATAATGCGGCATTCCGGTCGGTGGGTCGTAATCATGCGGATTGCGAACCCATGCCTGTAGCCACTCCGGTTTTACCTTCGAACCTACTTTGGTCAGTTCCGGTCCAACGTTGCCGCCAACCAGGTTGCCGGCGGCATTCTGTACGGCGTGGCAAGAGGCGCAGAACGATTCGCCGTACAAGCTGCCCGCCTTGGTCTGGTGGGTTGGGTCATCCTTGACCCTCTTGGCTTCATCGAGAGCCGCCTGCACCAGCTTTAGCGAAGCGGACGTGCTGGAGGAGATAAGGAATGCGGAGACATCGCGCGCGTCCTCATCTTTCAGTTTGAAGTTCGGCATGGTCGCTGCTGCCGAGTACGCTTGCGGGTCTTTCAGCCAGGCGTAGATCCATTCGCGGGTCGTCTTATCCGCAAGGTGAGCGAGCGATGGTGGGTCATCGGTTCCGGTGATTACGCTACCGTCCGGTCGCTTGACGGTGTGACAGTGGACGCAACCGTACTGCGCAAGCATCTTGCGTCCGAGATTCAACTGGGGCGTGCCTTTCAGGTCTTGTTGGTGACACTGCCCGCACGATGACTCCAGGTACTTCGCCGGAAGAATGGGCTCCTCCCATGCCAGTGTGCTCTGATGAGCCTCTTCCACCGACGTCGCCGCGCCTTGCCCGCGATGGCAGATCGAGCACCCGAACTCCTCTACCTTGTGAGGAACATCCGGATGATGGCGGTAAGGCTGCGTCGTGACATCCATCAACGTCGCTTCCTTGAGCGCGGTATGACACGTAGTGCAGCGATCGACCACGCCCATTTCCGGCAGCCAGATTTGTTGAATGCCAGGTTCGAAATGGCGTTGCAGCGTAATGGCATCACTGCGCTTGCTGATAAGCCGTTCGTAGCCGCGCTGATACCGGCGCCAGTCGGCAAAGTGGTTCTTGGCCGGAGCGATAGCCAGCAGGATCAGCAATAGCAGACTCATCCACGCGAAGATGCGAACGGTATCGCCGAAGAACTTTTGACGGAACTTCTCGAGACTGTAAGGGAGCCGCACTTAGTAGCTTCTCCAGGGCCACACCCAAGCCCATCCCGGGCCGCGGAACAGTGTGCCGACCGTAGTCAGAACAACCAGTTCGATGAGGAACCAACTCATAATCCAGAACGAGAGTGGCTTGACCGCGAGAGATCGCCGGAACTTTGATGAGGCATTCGCCGGCGTGTAAGCGGCAATCGCCATTAGCACGACGGTGACGATCGTGGGGACGAGAGCGACGACCACGTCGAAGAACAGCAGAAACAGGCAGAAGAGGATTGCCACTATCCAGAAAATCCGCAGACGCGTCTGACGATCCTTTGTAAACAGGCCTTCCGCTTCAATGTTGATGTTGAAGTATGGAATCACAATCAGGGCGAGCACGACCAAGGTGGGCACCAGCACACCGGCCACGACCGGCGGGAAGTAGTGTAGAAGTTCCTGCAGGCCGAGGAAGTACCAGGGCGCCTTGGCGGGGTTGGGCGTGTGCGACGGATCGGCCAGGCCTTCCAACGGCGCATTGAAGAACAGCGAAATCAGGACGAGTGCGATGGTCAGCGCCTGCACCGCAATCGCTGCCCGGAAGAGCACCTCGGGGAAAGACTGCACAATGGGTTCGTCATACGCCTTCACCTGCGCTGAGGTGCGACGCGTCACGAAGGCGACGCGTACCGGCGATTTGCGAGCGTCGGATCCGACGCCAGCGACGAAATCCTTGTCCTTATCTTTATCTTGGTCGCTCATAGCGATGGCCTCGTGGGAGCCGTGGTCATGACTATGTCTGGCTCAGTGTGACGCGCATAGAGGCCGCCATCCTTACGAATCCGCCAGAAATGGACGGCAACCAAAAGGAGTGCGGCCAGTGGCAAGATCATGCAGTGCAGCACGTAGAATCGCAGCAAGGCATTGGCATTGACGAAGTGTCCCCCGAGCATGAGGAAGCGAACCTTGCCGCCCACCAGCGGTACGGCCGATGCGATGTTCGATCCGACGGTGATGGCCCAGAAGGCCAGTTGATCCCACGGCAGCAGGTAGCCGGTGTAGCTGAGAAGCAGAGTGAGCAACAGCAGCACAACGCCAATCACCCAGTTGAACTCCCGCGGAGGACGATAGGCGCCGCGGTAGAACACGCGAAACATGTGCGCGAATACCAGAAACACCATGGCGTGGGCGGACCAGCGGTGCAGGTTGCGGAGGAATTGCCCCGAAGAAACGACAAACTGCAGGTCCTTGGTATCAGCGTACGCTTGCGGCGCTGAGGGATGGTAGTAGAGCATCAGCAGAATTCCGGTGATCACGAGAATTCCGAAGGTGCCTAGCGTCAGCGTGCCTAGATACCACGTGGCGTTGAATTCCAGCATGCGTTTGCGCACCTTGGTTGAGAGCAGGTGCAGGAAGACGTTTTGCTGGATAGCCATCGACCTGTGCAGTGTGCTCGAACCGGTGCCGCTGCGAAATACCGAACGCCACACCCGGCTTCCGCGCAACTCGTTGAAGTACTTGGTAAACGTAACGTTCATTCCTAAACCCTCACGAACTGCAGGGGACGGATTTCATTCGAGCGGTCGACTATCAGTTCGCCGTCTTCGCTGAGCCACATCCGGAGCCAGGGAAGCGGCTTGGGGGCGGGTCCTTCCTTCTTCACGCCCTCGCGGGTGAACTTGCTGCCGTGGCAGGGGCAAGCGATGGTGTCGATCTCGGGCTTCCACGCCGTCAAGCAGCCCAGGTGCGTGCACACCGCGTTCAGCGCGAAGAAGCCTTCGCTGCCGTGGACGACGAAGATACGGGCGTCGGCGTCGAGCGTCACCGAGTCGAGCGCGTAGCTTTCCGGCTTGCCCATGTTCACCACGGGAGCGGGCTCATAGAGCACGTTGGGCGAAAGAAATTGGTAGCCGAAAGCGGCCGTTCCAACAGCGGCGATACCGAGAGAACCGAGTCCCATGCGGACGAAGAACTCGCGGCGGTCGATGCCAGAGTTAGCGGCTGTTTGAATTCGGTCTTTCTTTTCCTCTGCCATGGTTCCTCTGCCGTGCTTTCCCTCAAGGAGACTATTTCGGTGCACCCGCAGCTGCTGCCGGAGGACGCAGACGGGCATCCATTGCTTCGATCGAAATCAAACCATTCGATTCTGCCGGCAGCAGATTGTATGACTCCATGCTGATGGTTTTTACCGGACACCGCGCTGCGCACAATCCGCAACGGATGCATCGGGTCTCATCTTTCAACATTACGGAACCCACGCCCTCCGCCAGTTCGTCGACTGTGATATCCGGCAATTCAGCTTCGTACAGAGCGCTGTTTACCGAAAGGTGTTGGAGCGTTTCTCCGCTGAATCCGACCCGGTCGAGTCTGACGAGTTGGAGACAGTTTTCCGGGCAGACGTCCACACATCCGCCGCAGAGAATACAGATCGAGCCGTCGTCGGCGTAGCCCTCAAAGACGGTGTTGACCCAGCAGTGCAGACAGCGATGCGCTTCCGCCATGGCGGACTGTTCGCCGTAGCTCTCTTCGACTTCTGTCATGCCGGTCCGGCGATCGAGCGGCAACATGGGGATCGGCTGCCGGGCCAGGTCCATGAACTCCTGCGGCATGGCGTGGCGTTTCAGGTCGGTGACTTCGATGACTGGCTCGGGATGTTGTGTGCCGCGTAGGTATTCGTCGATACCCATGGCGGCACGCTTGCCGTCGCCGACGCTGTCGATGATGAGGCGTGGGCCGAAGACACAATCGCCCCCGGCGAAAATGCCAGCGGCTGAGGTCATCAGGGAATGCGGGTTCACCGCGATCAGGCCACGGGGCGAGACCTCGACGCCATCGTCGGGATGAAGGAAATCAAGCTTGGTGGTCTGGCCGATCGCCATGATCACCGTGTCGCATGCAATCTGTGTTTCGCTGTTTTCGTAAAAGGCCGGATTGAAGCGCCGGTTCTCATCGAAGACGTACTTGGTTTTTAGACATTCGAGCGCCACCACCTTGCCATCATGGCCGACAAAGCGCTTGGGGCCGAAGCCAGGATGCAGGATCACCCCCTCCATTTCGGCTTCGTCGATTTCTTCCAGTGCGGCCGGCATCTCCTCGCGCCTTTCGAGGCAAACGACATGGACTTCCTGGGCACCCATGCGCAATGCGGAGAGCGAAATATCGACCATCTCTTTGGTGGCGACGGCGGCAATGTTGTCTTCCGAAGGGGTGAGTTCCTCGACGCCCGGTGCGTGTTGGCGCAACACTTCGCGCGCTGCCGAGCGGGCCACGTCCATGGCGACGTTGCCGCCGCCGATCACCAGCACGTTGCGGCCGATGGTGAACTTGTATCCGAGATTGACGTTGAGCAAAAAATCCACACCGCGGTGAACACCGTCAAGGTCTACTCCGGGAATGGTCAGGTCGCGGCTGCGGTGCGCGCCGATGGCAATCAGGATGGCGTCAAAGCCTTGCCGGCGCAGATCGGCGATCTGAAAATCGCGGCCGGCTGCTTGATTCAACTTGAGAGTGATGTCACCGGTGCCGAGAATCTCCCTAACTTGCGCCTCGATGACATCGCGGGGCAGTCGGTATTCGGGAATTCCCAGGTAGAGCATGCCGCCCGCCACGGGAGCTGCCTCAAAGATCGTGACTGAGTAACCCATGAGCACCAGGTCATGAGCGGCGGAGAGTCCGACCGGACCGCCGCCGATCACCGCCACTTTGAAAGGGAGTTTCTCGATCGTTCGGCCCGCGTTTACGTCAATGTGGTGCTTGGATTCCGGCCCGTACCGTTCGGTCAGGAAGCGCTTCAGCGCCCGGATCGCAATCGGCTTGTCGATCTGGCCGCGTCGGCATGCTGTTTCGCAAGGGTGGGCGCAGACTCGTCCGCAGACGCTGGCCAGCGGATTCGGCCCGCGCGCGTACTTGTAGGCCTCTTCAAATTGGCCTTCGGCGATCAGCCCGACGTACCGCCCCGCGTTAGTGTGCGCGGGACACGCCATCATGCAGGGGAAGTTGGTATGGAGCCAGTCCTCATCCACCCGCTTGTCTAGGAAGCGCTTCAGCATGGGATTGTCTCGGCTTGGCTCTCAGATCGCGGAACCGCAGCCGAATTGGAGAGGAGCGGAACCTGAGTTCCGCTCTCCCGTTTTTCGTTCTTACTTGGTTAAGGTGAAGTCTGCTTTGGCATCGCCCGCAACCGCCACGGCCTTGGATTGGTTCTTGGCGCCTTCATGCCACGCCACCACGTTGTATTGGCCGTCGGGAACGTTTTCGATCTTGTAGTTCCCGCTCTTATCGGTGGTTGCGTAATAGGGCGTCGGGCTGACGATAACGTAGCCGGACATTTCCGGATGCACGTTGCAGAGCAGCGCCGCGACGCCGGGCTGATCGTACTTGAATGGACGCTTTTCTCCCTGCGGCCACGTCCCCAGGTTCTTCCCGGGCAGCTTCTTCGATCCCTGTTGCACGGAAGGCCAGAAGACGTTGTGCGCGACTTTGTCGCTGTTTAGAAAATCGACCGTGGTTCCCGCCAGCACCACCAAAAGGTGAGGCTGAAAGAGGAGCCCCTTCTGGTCCATCACGGGATGCTCCGCAGGTGCAGGAAAGGTCTTGCCCGCGATGGTGTCCACATAGACCACCGACTCACCGGCAACCCCGGAAACTTTCCCGCTGATGCTGCCGGCACTGGCTGCAACGCTGATCGCCATCACGGCCGCCAAGACTAGAACTATGGTGCGATTCATGATTTCTCCTAACAAACGATTTTCAGTCACTCATACACGCAAGTGTGCCGGGTATCAGTAAACCCATTCCAGTCCAGCCACAGCTTGATTGGTTCGGAAAGGGTTGGAGGCCGGATTGCCGTCCCCATCAAAGACCCGCTGTTGCGGCCGGATCTGATACTCGAATGATGCTTTGATGTTGGCGTGGATGAGGAACTGCACGCCTGGAGTAATGCGATCGCGAGTCGAGCCGGCCGGCGAGAAGAAGTTGGTCGACTCACCGCTTTGGCCGTTGATGAAGTCTGCCGTGGATTGCACCCGGTCGTATCGCATGATGGTCATCAGCCAGGGAAAGGCAAGATAGTCGGCCTCGAGGAATCCGCCGTTGAAGTGCGCAGGAACGCCGGATACAAAGCCGGTCCCGTCGGCATTGGGCAACAGATTCTTATCGTGTCCGTACATGTAAAGGCCGAAGAGGTTGAAAGCGTGGTAGTTGAAACTGAAGTCGCCGCCCGTGCGATAGAAGGGCTCACGCGCCACGAGTACTCCGCTTTCTCCGTTAGCGCGCTGCACCGAACGCCCGTAGAAATAGAACGTCCCTAGTTGGAGGTAAGTGTGATCGCGCGGACCTGTCGGTCCTGCCGCCTGGATTTCATTCCGGCTGGCAGGGTCTTTCTCCAGGTTGAAGCGATATTGGAAGCGGCCATAGAGATCCTTGAAGTTGGAATCGGAGAAGATCCCCACCGCTGGGCTGACATTATCACCGGCAGCGGTCGTGCCACTTGTGTTCTGGTTGAGCACCGCCAGCGAATAGTGATAGCCCTTGTACATGTGGCCGCCACTGATCTCCACACCCTGTCCCGGCGACGAGAATGCGAAACTATTGTTGACGTTCTGCGGGTTGGCTCCGTTGAGCGCTCCAAAGTTCGCCTCGTCGTATATGTCCCATCCGCTCAAGTTCCAGGAGCGCGCCGGGCTGAAGGGCAAGTCAATCTCGAACTGCCCAATGCGCAGGTTCAACGAGTCGTTGGGCAGCTTGAAGAGCCGGCCAATGTTGTGGAACTTCAGGTAGCCGTCGCCCAATCCTCCGTCGGCGTTCGACCCGCCCACGCTGAAATCTTCATCAACCCAGAACGCGATGCCGCTGCCGAAGTTGCCCGCCGTAAAGATGCTGAACAGGCCGGGCTGAAAGTCGGTGCGCGGAATCGTGGGATCGGTGGAATCGGCTGGCCGGAAGTTGTTGCGGTTCTTTCCATACACCTGAAAGAAGGTGTTGAACCGCAGACCGATCATCGGCAAGCCAGGGAGCGTACCCGGCCAGATGGAGTGGGGCCACATATCCTTCTGCGCCGGCGCACCCAGCATCACCGGCGGAATCTTCATGAAGGTCTCGTCGTCCTTAGGGAACTTGAATCCTCCATCTTTGAAGGCCTTGCCGAAATCGTTGAGTTTGGGAAAATCGACGTGACAAGTGCTACAGGAAGTGCCATATTGCCGCGAAAACGCAGGAATTGCCTGACTGCACGGGACCACTGCCAAGGTCACTGCAACAACACAAACCCCTAGTGCCCAATGCGTGAGCCGCATAGCGCTCTCCTTAACCTTAAAATGGGAACCTCGTATTGCCAACAACCAGATAGTAGGAATTCTCATCAAGAATGAACATTGGGTCTGTGATTTGGATCACTCCTAGATGTGATTCGGACTACAAGAATCCGACAATCCGGAGATGTGCTGTTGGAGCAGGCGGCCCGTGCCAGCAGCACGCAAGGTAAAAGATGTGATCAGAATCACAACAAGGTGTGTCTTCGAGCATAGCCAATCGTTCAGGCTAGACTGACACTGACTTCAGAAAAAACCGGACGTTCATTCGTTGTCGAACGAACGGCGGAGGAAGTCACCCCGGTCTAGGGGTGTCATAGGGAGGTGATCCATGCGCTCACCATACGGAATGGAGCTTGTAGAAAGTTGTCTTACATGCAAGATGCGTGCGGATCACATCTTCTGCGATCTGCCACCCGCAGCGTTGCAGTCTTTTGAGAATATTAAATACGCGATGTCTTATCCCAAGGGGGCTGTACTATTCGTGGAAGGGCAAGCGCCGCGGGGCATATTTGTACTCTGCAATGGCAGTGTGAAGCTCTCTCTCAGCGCCACAAATGGTAAGACGATAATTGTGAGGATTGCTGAGGCGGGGGAAGCCCTGGGGTTGGGCGCCACGGTGTCCGGCAAACCGTACGAAATGACAGCAGAGACGATCGATCCGTGCCAGGTCACTTTCGTCAAGCGCGATGACTTTCTTGAGTTCCTGAAGGTTGACGTGGAGGCGTGCTTCAAAGTGGCAGAGCAGTTAAGCGAAAAGTATTACGATGCCTGTAAGGAAGTGCGCTCCCTGGAACTGTCACACTCCGCCGTCGAGAAACTGGCTAAGTTGCTTCTGGAATGGAGCTCCAAAAACGGAGCAGCCGCCAAATCGGAGACGCGCTTGACGCTTAGACTCACCCACGAGGAAATTTCGCAAATCATCGGAACTTCGCGGGAGACAGTTACTCGCCTGTTTGCAGAGATGAAAAAGCGTCAGATTGTGCAGTGGAAAGGCTCGACCCTGACGATTCGCAACCTGCCGGCGCTGCGCGATGTCGCAAACCACAACTAGCCTCGGCCCCCAACCTATGGAAACGATGACCGCATGCGGAATGGGCTGCCTGCCGTCGCGCATGGAAAGCGGCAATCCGGACCACATTCAAAAGGTTAGGTCTCGTGACCAGGATCACAATTCCGAGTGATGACAGTCACCGCCGGGCAATACGTTCTCTTCTATTGTTTTCCTAGTCTTGACGGAGAAACCACACATGGCTTCTTTGAACGGCGGCGAGCGGCATTCAAATCACGGAAACCAAAACAAACCCCGGTTGATTTTTTGGGAGCTGACGAAGGGGTGTAATCTCCGCTGCATCCATTGCCGGGCTAGCGCTACCGAGCTGAGTTCTCCATCTGATCTTTCCACCCAAGCCGCACGCGACATCATTGATGAGATTGCTGCGGTGTCCACTCCCATCTTAGTGCTTAGCGGTGGCGAACCGCTCTTTCGTTCCGATATTTTTCAGTTGGCACGGTATGCCACGGACAAGGGTCTGCGTGTGGCATTGGCCACGAATGGCACGCTGGTTACCAAAGACATCGCACGCATGATCGTTGATAGTGGCGTGCGGCGTGTTGCTATCAGCTTGGACGGCGCTGATGCACGTACGCACGATACCTTCCGCAGCATTCCCGGCGCATTCGATGCTGCCATTTATGGTTTCCGTAATCTCAAGAATCTGGACATGTCGGTGCAGATCAATACGACCATCGCCCGCCACAATGCCCATCAGCTTCCGGAAGTACTCGAACTGGCGAAGTTCCTGGGAGCGGATGCGCTGCACACATTCCTTTTGGTGCCGGTAGGTTGCGGGGTGGATATCGCTGCCGAGCAGATGGTTCCGACAGAGGAATACGAGGAGATGCTGAACTGGTTCTATGATCGCTCGCTCGAAGGCGGTATAGAGCTGAAGGCGACCTGTGCGCCACACTACTTTCGCGTGGTTCGTCAACGACGCGTTGCGGATCACCGTTCCGCAACAGCGGCCGCTCAGACTGCGCAGTCAATAGTTGAAGCGGCGCAAGATTCGCCAAGTATCGGCCCAACAGAGATCGCGATGCCCGGCTCAACTGGCATCGAACTGAAGCCTCATGGAGTGGGACGGCCAGTGGGGCACCCTGGTACTCACCCTTCCGACATGAACGCCATGACCAAGGGATGCCTGGCCGGAACCGCGGTGTGTTTCATCTCCCATCAGGGCGAGGTTTATCCCTGTGGATACTTGCCGGCTTTGGCAGGGGATCTGAAAAAGCAATCGTTCGCCGACATCTGGGACAACTCGGTGGTGTTCAATCAACTGCGCGACACCAACAACCTGAAAGGGAAGTGCGGCTGCTGCGAGTTCCGCAATATCTGCATGGGTTGCCGCGCACGTGCCTTTGCCGCCACCGGCAACTTTCTCGACGAAGAGCCGTTCTGCGCCTACCAGCCACGAGCGAAAGGTTTGAAGGAAAAGGGCGCTACGCCGGCGGATGTTGCGTTGAACAGGATGCTTCACTGTCATCGAAGTGCATGGAGCGGGCCAAAAGACACGAGCCCAGCGTGATATCCCGCAATCGGGCCTTAAGACTCCACTGCTATGCTGACCGGAACTACCCTAACTCACTGAAATAACTACGGATCGCTGTCGGGGCACAGAGCCCCCCGTTTGGCACGCAGGGTGCTTTTTTATTTGGCGTGATCTGCAGGAGAGAAGACTTGGAACCCACTCTCATGGTCGTTGGCCTGAACTATCGCACTGCCCCGGTGGCAGTGCGGGAGCGCTTCTGGATCGCCGAAAATCGACGCTACGAGGCACTGGTGCAGCTCTCAAGAGCAGAAGGCATCGATGAAGTCGTCGTCCTGGCTACCTGTAACCGTACGGAGTTCTTACTGTGGGCCAACGACGTCACCCTGGCCGCCAACTCGGTGATGCGGCTGCTTAGCGCCGAATTTGGACTCAAGCTGTGCGAGTGGAAACACTTCTACCATTTGCTGGATGAAGCAGCGCTCCTACATATCTTCCGGGTCGCGTCCAGCCTCGACTCTATGGTGCTCGGCGAGCCCCAGATTGTCTCCCAAGTGAAAGAGGCCTGGAAGCAAGCGCAGAACGTTGGGACGACTGGCCGGTTTCTGGACGCGGTGGTGCAAAAGGCCCTCACGGTTTCCAAGCGGGTGCGGAGTGAGACAGCCATTGGCAACGCAGCCGTTTCCGTTCCTTATGCGGCGGTGGAACTCGCACGCCAGATTTTTGGCACGCTGGAAAATCGAAAAGTGCTCCTGTTAGGTGCAGGCAAGATGAGTGAGCTTTCAGCGCGCGGGTTGCTGAATCACGGCGCCAGTTCCGTCCAGGTAATCAACCGCACAATCGAGCATGCAGCCGAACTGGCCGCGAAACTGGGTGGGCTGGCGATCCCATTTGAGCGTCGCTGGCAGCACATGGCGGAGGCCGACATCATCATCAGCTCGACATCCTGCCCACACACCATTCTCAGCCGCGAAGAAGCGGAGATTATGGTTCGCGGACGCAAGGATCAGCCTCTGGTGATCGTGGACATCGCGATGCCCCGTGACATTGAATCTGGGGTTCGCGACGTCAAAGGCGTTTTCCTATATGACCTAGACGACCTGGAAAAGGTGGTAGACCACAACGCAGGCGAACGTGAGGCCGCTGCGGCTGACGCAGAGAAGATTTTGCTGGCTGAGGCGCAAGGTTTCCGGCGCAAGCTGATGGCGGAGCGCGTGGTCCCGACCATCGTGGCGCTGCGCCTGCGGCTGGACGAGATTTGCCGGCAAGAACTGGATTCCTTTCGGCAAGAGAACGGGCCTTTCTCCCGGGACCAGGACGAAATGTTGACCGCAGTCATGTCCCGTATGAGCCAGCGAATCGCAGGGTCCCTGGCCCGTGAACTCAAGGAACTTCCAGAGAGGGTGGAGCAGGAACAGATGACCACCGCGGTGCAGCGGCTGTTCCACCTCGAAACGCCTGAAGGGGCGCTTGCCGGCACCAGATCCTGAGCGGAGTAGTCGTGGCGATCACTGGTCGTTCGCAGACCCAGTTTGTAAGCCTTCTTCATCTCCGCGAAGCAACTCAAACTTCTTCAGCTTGTAACGTAAAGCGTCCCGGCTGATGTCCAGCAACTTGGCGGCGTTAGTCTGGTTACCGCTGGCTTGACGCATGGCGAGCTCGACCATTGCACGCTCGACCTCTTCGAGCGACGTCCCACCCTCGGGAATATAGAGTCGCGGAAGGGAGCGGCCATTAGCCAACGCCTCTCCACCGTCGGCAGGCGACGTTCTCTCAAAAAGCGTGCGCCCGCCGGATTCACCCACGGAAAACGGCAGATATGCCGGCCGCAAGAACGGCTCGTCTTCCAGGATCATGCCACGCTCGATCGTGTTCTTGAGCTCGCGAACGTTGCCGGGCCAGTTATGACTGAGAAGAAGACTGCGGGTTTCATCCGCAATGCCGCGGATTGATCTCTTGAATTTGCGGTTGTAGCGCTCGATAAAGAAGTCCACCAAGGGCAGAATGTCTTCTTTTCGGTCCCGCAGCGGTGGGATAAAGATCGCAATAATTGCCAATCGGTAATAAAGATCCTGCCGAAACTGACTCTCCCGCACTGCCTTTTCCAGATCGCGGTTAGAAGCGGCAATCACCCGTACATCCACCTGCATGTCGCGGATGCCCCCTACCCGCCGAATCACCTGATCTTCCAGTACCCGCAGCAGTTTGGCTTGTAGCAGAGGGGAGAGCTCACCGATTTCGTCGAGGAATAGCGAACCGCCATCCGCAGCCTCGAACAGACCCTTCTTCATCTGCTTCGCATCGGTGAAGGCGCCTTTTTCGTGCCCAAAGAGTTCAGCTTCCATCAGCGTCTCTGGGATGGCCGAACAGTTGATCGCTACAAAAGGTTTGTCCTGACGCGAGCTTTCATAGTGGATGGCTTTCGCAATGAGGTCTTTACCGGTGCCGCTTTCGCCTTGAATCAGGATAGTGGTCGCCTCGCTCGCCGCCACCTTGCGGACGAAGTTCATGAGCTCGATCATCTTGGGCGAGACACTCACCACATTGTGATAACCTGCTCGCCGGCGAACCTCACCTCGCAGGGTTTGGACTTCGCTCCGCAAGCTCGTGGTCTCGAGCGCATTCTTGATGGCAACGTGAAGTTCATCGAAATCGAGCGGCTTACCCACGAAGTCGTAAGCCCCCAGCTTGAGTGCAGCTTTGACATCGTCAAGCTGTGGATCAGCCGTGATCATGATGACGGCGCGGGCATCGCCATTCTTCTTGAGTTGGTCAAGCACTTCGAGCCCGGTGAGATCCGGCATGCGCACGTCGAGAAGGACGAGATCGGGCGATTCACGCTGCGCGAGTTTTAGACCGGGTTCCCCGGCTTCGGCCTCGATCACCTGATAGCCCCACTCCTCACACTTCTGGCGCAGGGACCAACGGATCAAATGCTCATCATCGACGATCAGGATTTTCTCGGCAGGCATCGGCAATTAGCTTACTACGGAATGGAAGTGGGTTTGACCTACCCGAAAGCTGTTGAATGGATGCTACGAAGCCGCGGCCACTGGCTGCCGCACCGGCAACTTCACCGAGAAATTCGTTCCTTTTTCCGAACTGCTGGCTACTTCAATTTGCCCATGGTGCTCTTCCACGATTCGCCGTGCCAGCGACAACCCCAGCCCGGTGCCATTTCCCTTGGTGGTGTAAAAGGGCCTGAAAATGTTCGGGAGGTGCTCGGCCGGAATTCCGCGTCCGGTGTCGGACACCGTAACCACCGCAGCGTCGTCCTGTTCAAAGACCGCGACCCGCACCATTCCGGAATCCTCAATCGCCTGCACCGAGTTCAAAAGCAGGTTGAGAAGAACGTGATGAATCTGATCACTGTCGTGCTCGACTTCGCGCAGGTCACGTCCCGCGGTGAACTCGATCTTGATGGGTTTCGAGATCACTTGTTGCCGTGCCAGCATGACCGCATGCTCAACGGTGGTGTTCAAATTACTCAAGCGGATCTCGGGAGGCCGCGGCCGCGCTGCGTCCAACAGGTCCGTCAGGATCCGGTTGATCTGGTTGATCTCCTGCCGCACTTCTCTCACGACTATCTTGGCTGGGCTGGAGACGGGGAGATCGCGCGCCACGATCTCGATTACTCCTGCAATCCCAGCCAGGGGGTTGCGGATTTCGTGGGCCAGGCCCGTCGCCAGTTCGCCCAGGGTGGCGAAGTGCTCAGCGCGTGACATCTGGGTCCGATGCAAGAGTTCGATCTCCTCGCGGCTCTCGCGCAACTGCTCCACCATGCGGTTGAAATTCCGCCCGAGGTCGCCGATTTCGTCATTGTGCCGCGCGAAGGTCACCGAGGCCGTGAGATCGCCCTCGCCCACTCGTTCCATTTGCTCTTGAAGTTCGATCATGGGGCGCTGGATCTTGGACGCCAGAACCACAATTACTACGCCGCAGATCGCGACCGCTCCCGCGCCGGCGATCGCTAACACTCTGTGCCGGTCGGGATCTCGAAAGGAAAGCGTCGAAAGCAGGAAGAGAAGCATGCCGGCCAACAGCACAACAGCCACCGGCCAGATCGTTTTCAGTTGCCAATTGACGCGCATCGAGGACATCTTTCCCCCAGCGGTTCCTTCCAGCCTCGATAGGACGCTCTTCTCTATTTCAGGCATAGGCATGCAGTCCCGGCAGCAAGTACGTCACGCCGAAGAAAGTGAACATCACCACCGCAAATCCGAGAACCGCAAAGTACGCGGCCCGGCGCCCCCGCCAGCCGCGGGTAACGCGCATGTGCAGATATCCCGCATACACTAGCCACGTGATCGCGGCCCAGGTCTCCTTTGGATCCCAGCTCCAGTACGAACCCCAGGTCTGGTTGGCCCAATAGGCTCCGGCGGCAATCATCAGGGTGAGTAGCGGAAAGGCGACGCCAATAGTCTTGTAGGTGATCCTGTCCAGAGCGTCGGCACTGGGCAGCAACCGCTCCAAGTCCGGCCGTCGCCATAACAGCAACAGGTATAGAAGCGAGATGAAAACTCCGCCCAGCAGCCCAGAGAGTATGAACGGGCTGGCGGCGAGGCTGGTTGCATACAGGCCCTCGGCGTCCAGTGACCCATACCGACCGTCCCGGGCGCGCACAACAAACATGACCAACGCCATCATTTGCAGAAGAATGCTGACGAAAACCGCCCGGTTCGCGATGGCGAGGAAACTCTCGTCTTTTTTCCAGCGGGCCAGTCCGTAGAACATCAGGGGAGAGGCCACCGCCACAAGAGCAAGCACCATCACCCAGCCTAGTTCCGGAATCGTCACGAATAGCCGCATCCCTTTGGATAGGAACACCTCCGACCTTTCTTCAGCGTTCCAGGCCACCAGACTCAGCCCGCCCCACCGTTCAAAGCGGGTCAGCAGTCCGGCATAGATCACCAGCGTGCACGCGCTTGTCACTGCCAGAAATGTCTCTGTTTTCATCTTGTCCTGGATCAGAAACATCATGGCCAGCGCAAAACTCAACGCGCAGGCCGCATAAGCAAGCATGGCCAGCGTCACGTGCACGTGCAACCAGGTTGATTGCAACGCCGGCACCAGGGGATGCACATTGCTGCGCAGCAACTGCATTAGCACGACGCCCACGATTGCTAGGGGCATCGTCACCGTGCCGATGACTCTCACTCCGTATTTCTTCTCTGCTACCAGCGTGAGCACCGCCAGCATCCAGACGAAGCTCAACAGCATCTCGTACACGCTGGCAAACGGCGGATGTCCCGCTTCATACCAGCGGTGCGCCATCGCTCCCGTATTTGCGATCAAACCCACCCAAGTCGCGAGCGACGCAAATTTCAGATACGACTCCGTTCCCGTCACGCCGAATCCCAGATACAGTGCCCCCGCGCCCGCATAAAAAATTAGCGCCGCATAGAGCAGGTTCGCTTCACTCAGTAGGTTGCCACTCTTGACCATATTCAGAAATGCCATGAACAGTAGGAATGCAATTCCCAAACCCACCAGTACGATTAGCGTCATGCCGGTTGCTGCTTGCGGTTGCTCTGCCTTCGCTCGTGCCATGTCTCACTCCCCCACAGGCCGGATTAGCGTCCGGCGACGGTTTCAACCAGCTCTCGTGGAGCCGTCTTGCGAATGGTTTTCAACTCCTTTTCCATCGCGCCAACCAAGTCGTTGAAGCGTTGCTCAAAGGCATCCCGGTTACGGTTGGCGGTGCCTCCGATCCAGAGCGTGTATTTGCCAGTCTTGGGATCTCCGACTGGCACCGCCCAGAACCGCATGTGCACTACGTAGAACACGAACGCTAAGCCAATTCCCATCAGCACCACGCCTGCCCACACTCCCCACTGTCCCGGTTCATGGGACACCTGCAGCCCCGTGAAATGGCCCATCTTCAGGTCCGTCGGCTCGAGTTGATAGGGTGCTTTCGCATTGTCGCCAATCCCTTCCATAGCGGGCAGCCACACGTCGAAATTCTTTCCTGCGTTGGTACTCACCACCAGATGTGCCGCCGGATTTGCCATCTGGTTCGACCGTTTGTAAACCTGCCCGTCCCGCACCACGAAGTCGGGAATGAATCCGGCGAAGCGTACTGTCGTGCCAGCGGCGTCCAGGACTGCGCTCTCGTCCAACGCAAAGGCGATGGTTTGCTTTTCGCCAGAGCCATTGCTGGGCGTCGCCTCCAAAACGAGCTTCTCTACTTTTCCATTCAGGCCAAAGCTGGACTGATAAAAGCGAATCCCGCCGTACACCAGCGGATCGTTCACCACGATTTCTTTCTTCTGTATATCTTGGCCGTCTTTCACCACGGCCAGCTTTGACCACCATTTCTTGGGCGATCCGTCCTGGTAGTTGTCCTGTCCCGCGGCATCGCAACGGATAGCAAAGGGCAGCGTCCTCATTGCGCCATCCGGCATTTCCACCTGGCTTGAATTCTCGCCTTCGTTCAGGTTAAGTGTCCCCCGCCAGCCGTAGATTCCGTCGACGATTCCGCCGCAGAAAATCAGCAGCAGGCTGGCGTGCACGATGTACACGGCGATTTCGGAGATGCGGTTCCGTTCCGCAAAAATTGAGAAGTGATCCGCGCGCACTATGCGCTCGGGGCTGAAGCCCAACGAATGGAGCGCCCGCTCGGCCGCGACCAGACCAGTTTCCTCATCCGCTATCTTGACCTGCCTCTGCGGATACAAGGCTCGGCGGAAACCCTCGTCAGGATATTTGTACGGACGTGAGTAATAGCGCCAGGCATTGGGGAAGCGGTCAATCGAGGCGGCAACGATGCTGAGGCTGACCAGCACCATCAGGACGACAAACCACCGGGCATGGAATACGTCCGTTAGTCCCACCACATCCAGGACTCGGAGCGCCTGTGCCGAATAAGCTCTCTGCATCTCCTCTGGATCGGTGACCGGTCGCTGCAACACGACCGTACCCGCCGCCGAAAGAATGACCACCAGGATGAGAAGCACTACGCCTGTCTTAATCGAAGCAGCGGTCTGCCACGCTTTGCGGGCTAGGGAGCGAACCTTCGCGGCCATAGATCTTCCTCTTGTGTTCGCGAAGTGCACGTTCGGCGCCACTAGTCTCGGAATGATTAACTGTCAGCACATCAGTAAGTTGGCAGAATGGGTTACAGCGGCGTGATTCTGCTTTGGGCTAAATCGCGCTTTTGCAGACGGTCGAATCGGGATTTCACGCATCAGCCGTGCGTGATAGCCGTGTGACGTCGATCACATGGAACCGTCATCCGCTCGTCCTCCAGCCGGAGCGGCGCCAATCCAGCTGAGTGATTTCACTGATTCTAGTGTGGGAGAAAGCCCATCTGGGGAACCAAACGCCTCATGCGTTTCGCAACGAGTATCAGCGAGTCTCCACAACTTACTTTGCTGCAAGCAGTTAGGAGGCAGTCGAAAATCTCCACCGTAACCAGGTAGTCGGCGACTATCGTGCACCATTCGGATTGGAGGATCGGGGTGAGCCACTTTCCCCAGTTCGAGAATTCTGACCGGCAGATGGAGCTCATGTCTGTCGGCCAATCGTTCGTCTCCCCTATCCTGCAAGTTGCGTTACTCCTCACGATCACCGTCGTGTGCCTCCCTGCAGCCTTCGGCGCCGTCCATCCCGTTCCTCTGGAAAAGAACACGGACGCAGCCAAGTGCATGGAATGCCACGAGGACAAGACCAAGGGCAAAGCAGTCCACTCCGCGATCGCGATGGGATGCCTGAGCTGCCATGAGATCCGCGTCAACAAGGACGCCACCTACGTCAAGTTGATCACCACCACTCCATCGGCTCTTTGCCTGACCTGTCACGGGGACAAGAACGCCGAGAAGCTGAAGGGGACCGTCCACAGCCCTGCAGTTCGCGATTGCCTCAAGTGCCATGATCCGCACACTTCGGACAACAAGAACCAGCTGCGGAAGACGATGTCCGGCGCCACCAAGGACGATAACCTCTGCCTTTCTTGCCACACGCAAGGCATGAACGTTCCTGCAAAAGGCAGCCGCCATGCAGCGCTCGACATGGGCTGCGATACCTGCCACACGACTCATAAGGTCGGCACGAAGGGCAATCCTGAATTCGATTTCCACCTGACCAAAGCCGCTCCCGCTCTGTGCGTCGACTGCCACGATCCCAAGGACGCCAGCCTTCAGAAGGCGCATCAGAACCAGCCCTTCGGATCAGCCAACTGTCTGCAATGCCACGATCCGCATTCGTCCGCGTCGCCCAAGCTGATGGCGCGCTTCATGCATCCGCCCTTCGCCGACAAAAGCTGTGACACCTGTCACGCGCCGGCCAAGAACGGCAAAGTTGTCCTGGCTCAGGCCACGGTCAAAGAGCTCTGCGTTACGTGCCATGACGACAAAGCAAAGCTCATCGACTCCGCCAAAGTTCAGCATCCTGGTGCCGCCGGCGATTGCACCGACTGCCATAGTCCGCACGCCAGCAAATATCCCGGCCTGCCCAAGAGCAACGGCGTTGAGATTTGCCTTAGTTGCCACTCCGAGCAAGCGGAGACGATGGCCACAAAGAAGGTTCTGCACCAGCCTGCCTTCGGCCAAGGCTGCGCTACCTGCCACGAGCCGCACGGCAGCACCAATCAAAAGCTGCTGCGCGCCAACAGCAACGCGCTCTGTGTGGAGTGCCACGGCCCCGACTCCCGGCCAACCGAACTGAAAGACGCACAGCTGGTCACCATCTTCAGCGGCAAAGTCCGCCTGCCCGAGGATTACTTCCGCAAGAACAAGATTGCGATCCTTCCGATCAAGAACGGCAAGGGTCATCCGACGCCTGGCCATCCGGTCGAAGACATCCGGGACCTCAACGACCTGACCAAGATCAAGACCGCGATCAGCTGTCTCAGCTGTCACCAGCCGCATGCTGGCGGCGCGCGCGCCATGCTGCCTAAAGATCAGAAACCAACTGCTGAGTTCTGCCGGGGATGTCACAAAGGAAGCATCGGAGACCAGATTCAATGAGGCGGGGAATGGCAATGACGACGTCTGAACTCAGACCGATCACGAACTGGCTGGCAATCGCCACCCTCATCTTTGCAATGGCGCCGAGCGCCTACGCGAAGAAGAAAAAGCAAGAGGAACCGACCGCGCCCAAGAAATCGGTCCAGATCGACCATAGCCTCCTCGACACCAGCCGGCTGGTTTGGCCACTGCCTCCCGACGTCCCGCGCATCAAGTTCCTGCAAGAGATCTACGGCGAAGACAAACCTGCCGTCCCGGCCGGCCAGAAAAAGAAGAAGCAGAGCTGGATGGACCGAGTCGCCGGCCTCCAGACGACCGACAACGGCTCGTTCAAGAAGGAGTACCGGCACCTTCTGGGCCGCCCCTATGGCATCGGCGTCGACTCCAAGAATCGCGTTTACGTCGCCGATAGTTTTGTTTCTGCCGTTTTCGTCTTCGATCTTGAGAAGAAGCAGACAAAGCTGCTGCGTAACGGCGCCGAAGCCAAGTTCGGCACCATTATCGGCCTCACGGTAGACAACGCGGACCGCGTATTCGTTGTGGACGCCCTCATGCGACGCGTCGCGGTCCTCAGTCCCGACTGGAAAATCGAAACCTACTTCGGCGACGACAACCTCCAGCACCCCGGCGGCATCGCCATCGATGAGGAAAACCGCTTCGTCTATGTCGTCGACACCGGTGCGCAACGCGTGGCGGTGTTCGATGCCGACAGCTTCAAGTTCCTCCGCAACGTCGGTGGACCTGCCAAGAGCGTGGGTGATGAAGACCCCTCGACCTTTTCCAAGCCCAGCAATGTCGCCGTTGATAAGGAAGGCAATGTCTACGTCAGCGACACCATGAACAACCGCGTCCAGATCTTCGACGCCGACGGCAAGTTCATCTCCAAGTTCGGCAAGGCCGGCGACGGTCCTGGCGACTTTGCACGGCCGAAAGGGATCTGCATCGACACTGACGGCCACATCTGGGTTGCCGACGCCTCTACCAATCGCGTTCAAATTTTCGACCGAGAAGGACACCTGCTCGCATTCTTTGGCACGGGCGGCGATCTGCCCGGCCAATTCGGCGTTCCCAGCGGCGTGTACGTAGACAAGCAGAATCGGGCCTTCGTCACTGAGCAGTTGCAGGGTCGTTTGCAGGTCTTCCGCTATTTCACCGACGCCGAAACCAAGGCAATGAAGGAAGAGAAGGACAAGAAGAGCCCGTCGGCCGCGACGTCCCAGGCTGCGACACAAACAGCAGTTTCCGCGGAGCCAAAGCGATGACAACCGCAATTACACCATCGTCATTTCGAGCGACGCTGGAAGTCCGCAGTTCTCAGGTTTGGCCGGGGACGGGTTTGATGCCCGGCCCCGGCCGAGTACGTCGGAGGCGGCCCTGCCTCCTCCGTTGCAATCATGCAGTTCAGTTCCAACTGTTTCACAACTTAGGAGGTCTTAGGACCAATATGAAAAAAGCAATGTTCATCCTGTTCGTGATGTTCTTTGCGATCGGGATCGCAGCAGCCCAACAGCTGAACGGCGATATCCTTGGTCCGCATAACGTCAATGGCCACGGTTGCGCGTCCTGCCATGCTCCCCACACGGGGGCGGCCGGCAATCGCGGAACCAACGCCGCATCCGGCGAGAACTATCTGTGGGGCCGTGATTTCTATGCCACGACCTATACCTTTAACGATGGCACCACCGCCACCGTCACCAACACGGGCGCCTTCGCCCCTACCGACACGCTGTTCCACACCGCTGCTTGCCTCTCCTGCCATGACGGCAACCAGACACAAGTGCAGGGCATGACCGGTCTCACGGTTGAAACCGTAGAGGGCGGTTCCGTTACTACGTACCTCAACGATGGCAGCGAGTCACTCAAGAACGATCATCCAGTCCACACCAAGTACGATCCGACCACCGCTTTCAACTGGCCGGGCGTGGTCAACGCGGATGGTTCGATCACTTGGACGGTAACCGCGGACGTGACCGAGTTCCAGAACAACTACGGCCGTCCGTTCCGGCTCTATGCTTCCACCTCGGGCCCCGAAGGCGTGGGCTCCTACGTCGAGTGCACCACCTGTCACAATCCGCACTCGGTGAACTACAACAAGAGCAAATACAAGAACGTTGCCAACGTGGTGAAGCCCACCAACTTCTTCGTACGGGGCTGGTACAACACCGACAATCCGAACAGCAACTCCGGTCAGCAGTTCTGCCGCAGCTGCCACTACAGCAAATCCAACGAGTACGTACAGCACTACGGAATCACGACCAACTAGTTGGTGTCTGGGGGATGAGGCAGTGTGCCTCTTCCCCCGGCTTTCTTGGGACAGGCAAGAACGTCCCTGAGCAAGAGGAACTTATGAAACTCATCGTTGCCATCCTGATCGCTACCCTGGCCGCCACTGCCCAGGTCGCCAGTCACGCGCCCACCGCGCTACCCGCGACCCCGGTCACGGCGGCACCCGCCGCGAGAGCTGTCGTACGTGTGAATGGCACCGTTCTCACCGACCGCGATCTCGTGCGCGAGATGCTGAACGTATTTCCCTACGCCAAGCAACACGGCGGCAAGTTCCCCAAAGATTCCGAGCCTGAAATTCGCAAAGCAGCCCTGCTCAACCTCGAGTTCGAAGAGCTGACCTACCAGGAAGCCAAACGACGCGGCCTAACCCTGGCCCCAGGCAAATTGAATCAGGCTGTGAAGGATTTCCGTGCCCAGTTCGACAGCGATTCTCAGTTCCAGCGATACCTCAAGGCGGAGCAGAAGGGCTCTCAGGAAGAGCTGCGCAGCAAGATTCGCCGCGCCATCTTGATCGACATGGTGCTCAAAGCGGAAGTCGAGAACCGGGCCAAGTTTACCGACCCGCAGCTGCGGGACTTCTATGACAAGAATCCCGAGCGCTTCCGCAAGCCCGACAGCGTTTCCATTCAGACCATCACCATCGCTTACGGCGACAACCCTTCCCCCGCCGACAAGCAGAGAGCCCGAAACCAGGCCGAAGACGCGCTGAAACAAGCCAAAGCCACCAAGGACTACGAAGGATTCGGCCAGATTGCAGAGAAGGTTTCCATGGACGACTGGCACGTCATGATGGGTGACCACAAATGGCTACACCGTGGCCGCATGCCCGAGGCTGTTGAGAAGGTCGTTTTCGCGATGAAGCCCGGCGAAGTCAGCGGCATCATCGACGCCGGTGACTCCTTCTGCATCGCCCGCGTCAACGGCCGCGAAGATTCGCATCTCGTCGGATTTAACGAAGTGAGGCCCCGGCTGAAACAGGATCTGGAGAAGCAAAAAAAGGACGAATTGCGCGCCGCCTTCGACAACCGCCTGCGCAAAACCGCCAAGATCGAGGAATTGTAACCGCGTTACGGGCGATGAGCCTCGAGTGTAGCAATGAAGTCGGGAACTCCAAATCGTATCAGGCTGGCGCTAGTGGGAGTCTTGCTCTTGGCACCTCTCGCCTTCGCCCAACTCCAGATCGGCGACAACACCACACTCAAAGCCAACGCTACGGCCGGTGTGGGCTGGACGGGAACCTACGATGGAAACGACCTCAACAGTCTCACCTATGGTTTTTCCGGCACTCTCAACGGCGACTACTACGACGAACGTTTTCTCAATTGGTCGATTAGTCCTTACCTCAACCAGTCGAAGTTGAACTCAAATTTCTATTCGACCTCCAGCGCAACTGGAGTAACGGCGCTCGCCAATTTCCTCAGCAGCAGCCGGACTCCGATGCAATTCACATTTTCGCGCGACCACAACGCGGAAGGTACCTTCAATGTCCCTGGCTCGACAGGCAGTTACCGCACCGTCGGAGATGACCAGGCGGTAGGCGTGACCGCAGCGTACTTGCCCGAAGACTGGCCTTCGATTCAGGGCACCTTCTCTCATTCTGGTTCCAGCTATGAAGTCATCGGCAATCCGGGCGCTGGTTCCGCTCACGCAACTGCTTTTGGGCTGAGTTCAGCGTACGAGCTCTTCGATACCAACCTGTCCGGTTCCTATACCAAGTCCTTCAGTACCAGCGAGAGTCCGGTGCTCGGCGAGCCGAGTGGCAACCTCAAGACCGACAGCAACCAGGACAGCTTGCAGTTCGGCGCGAATCGCCGCCTCGCCAGTTGGAGCACTGGCAGCTTCAATTTCGGACGCACTCACCTGAATGCCGACTATGTCGGCGCCCGCACCGACGCCACCTTCGATACCATCAACGGACTCTTGTCCGCACAGGCGACCAAGCGCCTTTCCTTCAACTTTCACGCCAACTACAGCAGCAATCTAAGCGCCCAATTCATCTCCAATATCTTGAACAACGGCGCCGCACCGAGCGATGAAACGAAAAACCTGAGCTTCACTTCCAACTATCTGAGCTACGGCGTAACCTCTGGCTACAACATCGCGCACAATCTGACTGTAATTGGCAGCATCAATCACCAGGTGCAGGGCCAGCCCGGCCTCCCCGATACCAGCAGCACTATCATGAATACCGGTATCAGTTGGTCGCATCGAGTGCTGGGCGGGAGCTTCGGCGCGCACTACGGGATCGCACATTATTTTTCTCCATTGTTAGTCCGCGCCAACGACCAAACGGTGACTAAGGACTCCACTTTCACTGGCCAGAATGCCGCCTTGTCGTACGGTCGGACTGTTGGCGGCTTTGCGACCAGCGGATCGTTTTCTTATGGCCGCAGCCTGACCACTTTGCTCGTAGGCTACGTGCAAAGCAACTACACCGCCAACGGCAGCGTGTCTCGCAATGTCAAAAACTGGAACGTCGCGGTCAGCAGTTCTTACACCAGTGCCCACATCCAGAACCTCACGATCACCGACTCTTCCAACAGCAGCTATGCGGCTTCGATTTCGCACAATAATTTCGGATTGAGCGCCAATTACTCGCGGGGGAACGGATCGGGTGTGCAGGTGGGAAACAACATCATCCCGAACCCTGGACCGGGTCCATTGCCGCTGGTTCTGTTCAACGGAGAATCCTACGGCGGCGGACTAAACTATCGTCCGATCCGCCGCTGGACCATCAGCACCACCTTCAGCAAACTTAAATACAACACGTTGAATCTCGATCAGAATTCGATCAACATCAGCGAACAGTTTTTCCTGCGCTCCGATTATCATTTCCGCCAGATGTTCTTTAACTTCGGTTACAGTCATCTGACACAAGGGTTCGGCGTCGGCGCGGTCCGGCCCGCCACCATCGACACGGTTTTCTTCGGGGTCTCCAGGCGCTTTGACATCTTCTAGGCCATGCCGGATGCTGTATTTCAACCATCGAACCGCCCTACTCGCCGCCGCCCTCTTGTGCGCCACCGCGGCCTTCGCCGGTCCCGGTAAGAAGACCACTCTTCCTCCACCCACTGCAGACGTTCCCGTACTCTCCCTCGAAGGCGGACGTCAACTTGCCTACGAGCGCATGTTTTCTTCCGAGCGCGAGGTGAAGCTCAGGCGGGGCTTCTGGACGCGGGTCCTCGACATTGTTGCCGGAGCACCCGACTATCACCAAATGATTCGTCCGTACAGCGTTGTCACGGACTCGCACGGGCGCATCATCGTGACCGATCCTGGGATTGCCGGGATCCATGTCTTTGATTTCGAGAAGCAGAAATACAAGTTCCTTAACCGCGAAGGCGGGAAAGACCAGTTGAAGTCCCCCCAGTGTGTCGCTGTCGATGCACAGGACAACATTTACGTCACCGACTCCGAGACCGGAAAGATCCTTGTTTGGGACGCGAATCTGAAGTACCGTCGCGCGATCGGCAGCGTCAAGGGCGGCGAAGGATACTTCAAGCGTCCGACCGGCATCGCTGTCGACTCCTCCGCTCAACGTATCTACGTCTCCGACACTACCCGTCACAAGATTTTCGTTCTGGACATGCAGGGCAATGTCGTGCAGACCATCGGCCGCAACGGCACGTCCGTCGGTGAGTTCAACTTCCCAACCGAATTGCGCCTACGCGGCAACGAACTAATGGTCGTCGACGCAATGAACTTCCGCGTTCACGTCTTCGACCGCTCCGGACAGTTCCTCTATGGTATTGGCACTATCGGCGAAATCAGTGGCACGATGTATCGCCCCAAGGGCATTGCGGTGGATAGCGAAGGCAATGTCTATGTGGTGGACGGCATTTTCGACACCGTCCAGGTCTTCAACCGGAAAGGCGAACTTCTTTATTACTTCGGCAGGACCGGCGACGGCCCGGCCGAGTTCCAGTTGCCTACCGGCCTGTTCATTGATCGCGGCGACCGCATTTACGTCGTCGATTCTTTCAACCATCGCGTCGAAGTCTTTAAGTATTCGGCTGGATCGAAGCAGGGCAGCGGAGGTGGCGATTGAATACCAACGCGCTCCGCGCACTCCGTCTATTAATTCTGCTGGCCGCGTCGTCAGCGTGGGGACAACTGGGCGGCGATGAGCTCGGCACGCACGACCTCACACCCAGCGGAGTCGGCCCCGTCAAAGGCAGCCTCTCCAACTCATGCCTCTATTGCCACGCCCCGCATGGTGCGATGTCGAGCCCGACTCCGCTCTGGAACCAGAAGTTGTCGATGCAGACGTACAACTTCTACGGCAGCACTACGTATCATCAGACTGGAGTGCAGCCCGTGCTCAACAGTCCCAGCAAGCTCTGCCTGAGTTGCCACGATGGCACCGTCGCTCCCGGACAAACCGTGGTCTTCGGCCTGATCCCCACGACCGGCAATATGAAATCAACCTCGGTGTTCGGCACCGATCTGAAAAGCTCGCACCCCTTCAGTCTGCAAACACCCTTGGTAGATACGCCCAACGTGAATGTGCAGCTGTTCGGCAATCCCGGAAAGACCGCCGATCCGAAGGTGCGCCTGATCAACGGCACCATCGAGTGCACGACCTGCCACGAGCCCCACTTCCAGAATATCGACAAGGTTCTGCCGCTGTTCCTGGTGCGCGACAGCTCAAACTCCCAACTCTGTCTCGCATGCCACGATCCGACTCGTGTCGTCAACGGCCAGACGAACTTTCTGAACGGATGGACCGGCAGCATCCACGCGATTGCTCCCAACACGACTTCGAACACTCCGTATGTTGGTGGCTACAGCACCATCGCCCAGAACGGCTGCAGCAGTTGCCACATGCCGCATAACGCTTCCGGTCCCATACGCCTGTTGCGCGGGCCGAACGAGCAGGACTGTGCCACATGCCACGCCGGCACCAACCTGCAACCCGCAATCCTGAACCTATACAGCGAGTTCGCCAAGTCCGGGTCGCATCCCGCGCCCGGGGCCAACAATCTGCACGACCGCGCCGAAGCTGCGCTGCTCAACAACAACCGGCACGGGACTTGCGCCGACTGTCACAATCCGCATGCTTCACAACAAACGGCAGCGTTCAACAATCCGCCTGCGCTCCGGCCATCGCAGATCGGAGCGGTTGGAATCAGTGCGGTGGATGGAACAACCGTCGTTAATCCAGCTGTGAATCAGTTTGAGAGCTGCTTGCGTTGCCATGGGACGAGTGCGGGCAAGACGGTCAACGCCCAGATATATGGCTACCTGCCGACCCGGCTCGTGTCATCGGGCGATCCATTGGACATCATTCCCCAATTTGCGCTGACTTCGACCTCCAGCCATCCCGTGACGCACGATCGCAGTAGCGTGCTACCCCAGCCGAGCTTGCTCCCGCAGATGCTGCAACTCGACGGCACAACGCTTGGCAGAACGATGGGTATGCGCACCTTCTGCACCGATTGCCACAACGCCGACGACAACCGTGAATTCGGCGGCACTGGCCCGAATGGCCCCCACGGCTCGAAATGGACGCACATTCTGGAACGGCGATACGAGATGAGCCAGACCGTGTCTCCTGGGGGCCAGGTCACCAACCTGTTTCCGAATCCCGACTTTACCATCGCCGGCCCTTATGCGCTGTGTGGCAAGTGCCATGACCTGAACCAGCTAATTGCTAATACCAGCTTCATCAGGCACTCCGACCACATCAATGCCGGATTCTCATGCTCCGTATGCCACACCGCGCACGGCATGGGTGGAGTGAACGCGAACGTTTCCGGCGAACGGCTCGTGAATTTCGATATCGCGGTCGTGGCCGCCAACGGAGCTCAGCCGATTTCCTACAATCGCGCCACTGGGTCGTGCGCACTGGTGTGCCACGGCGAGGCGCACGGCGGGGCGGCGGGGATAATCAAGAAGAACTCGAAGCGGTGAATGAGGAGACGCGAGCCGCGCTTACACAAACTATCGGCCCGCTTGTGGTCGCTCTGTTCCGAATGCGAGCGGTCACCCGATGACTTGCTCGCTATTGACGTTTTCGCATTTGCTTCGAGCTGGCGCAACTCCGCCATAGCGGCCGCAGACGAGCCGTGGAAAGGTCAGCGGCCGACGTCCTGTCCAGCGGTTTCGGGCCCGAAGAACACGAGAACGGCGAGGCGCTCGGTGATGTCGTAGAAGGCGTGATGCACGCGAGCGGGAACAAAGATGATGCTGCCGGGACCGACATCGAATCTGGAGAGCTTTCCGTCGGAATCGATCCTCATTTTAGCCTGTCCGCTGACGACGTAGTAGACCTCGTCCTCGGAGTGCGGTTTTTGATGGTCGAGGGCCCCGCCATCCAGGACATAAATCCCCACGCTAAACGAAGAAACACGCACAAACTCTAGATATCGTTCGGTGGATCGCGCAAGTAGCTGGGAGAAATCAAATACACTTCCATGCATGGTGCGCCTCCGAATTTCCCGTAGCCAGCTGGAGGAGAATCCGACCTCCGAGTAGCAGGACGGTGTGTCCTTCTTGAGTTCGAAAGCCGAGCAATTCTACACCGTTCCGCCCGAAGGTCCGATGGAATCCAGCTCTGCGGTGATCGGTTCGGCGCTGCGGAGCTTGGATCAGGACGGCTCATCCGCAACAAGTAGGAAGCTGTGAGTCACGTCTATTCCGGCAGAGGCTTGGCAGGCGTTCCCGGTTTGACGTTCGCGTGCTTCTTGGCCTGCGCGATCAGCTGTTCGACCTTGCCTTTAGCTTCGTAGTTGGGATTCGTCGCCAGCAGCTTCTGCCACACGGCCACCGCGCCCTCGACATCCATTTTGCCCTGCCACTTCACGATGCCGAGGTTAAAGAGCGCGTTCGCCTTATTCGGTTCGTGCTTGAGAGCCTGATTGAACTGTTCAATCGCGCCGTCGGCGTCACCGAGATACCACATGGCGGTGCCGAGGTCAGTGCGAATACTGGCGTTCTCGGGCGCGATCTTCAGTGACCGGCCGTAGTAATCGATCGCAGTTGGATACTGCTGCGTGTCGTAATAAACGTTACCAATCTCGGCCAGAAGGCTGGCGTTGCCCGTATCGGCCTTGAGCTTTTCGAGTAATGGAGCGGCCTGGGTGTCCGCCATCTGTTTCATCTGCGCCGGGCTGGGCATCGGTTGTCCACTCACGCCGGCGCTGCTGGCGGCCGCGCTGTCCATCGGTCCGCCTGCTGCGGGAGCTTGCGATCCCCGGATGAGCCATCCACCCGCGATGCCAACCAGCAGGCAGATAACGGAGAGAGTGTAGGCTTGGACGCTGGTCCACTGGTCGCTAGAGGTTGTTCGGTTCGTATCGGTCATTTTCGTTGCTCCTTGCAATCCTGCTTCGACGTCATCAATTCTTCGAGCCCTGCTTCGCCTGCGCGATCAACTTCTCAACAGTTGCCTTGCGGTCTGCAGTCAGCTGCGGATTTGTCTTCAATAGTTCTTCCCACGCGGCCACCGCGCCATTCCTGTCCTTCTTGCCCTGCCACCGGATCATGCCCAGGTTAAAGAGTGCTGCGCCGTTCTTTGCGTCGTACTTCAGCGCTTCCTGCAATTGGGCAAGGGCGCCATCCACGTCACCGGTGTAGTAGAGGACCGAAGCAAGGTCGGACCGCACACCTGCGTTCTTAGGGTCAATTTTCAGCGACCGCTCGTAGAAATTCGCTGCATCCTTAAACTGATGTGTCTGCTTATAGACGTCGCCAAGCTGTACTAGTAGAGCTGCGTTGTTGGAATCCTGCTTCAGTCTTTCTAACAGTGGTTCCGCCTTCTTGTCGGCCATGTGCTTCATCTGCTGGAGATTCGGAATCTGCTCGCCCATGCCGCCCCCGGCTGTAGCCGATTTTGTTCTTTGCACTGCCCGGTCCGAGGACTCCGATCCGCGAAACAGATAGCCGATCGCCAACCCGGCTATCAGGCATACAACGGCCATCGTGTAGGCGTGCTTCACCGGCCAGCCCTCAGATCTACTGTCTAATACCGCGTTCGCCATAAGACCTACGATCCCTAAACGCGCCCCCAGGCTTCACGCCTGAAGTGTCCGCTCAGCGGCGATATACACAATGCAATTCTTGGGTAAGGGTACTGGCGAAGGGCGAAGACGGGCTGCATTTCTCGTCACAGGCAATGGTGACGCAGATCACACTACGAAGGGTCTCTCCCCAGGGCCGCACTCGATCACGTGCGGCGGCAGAAGTCTAGCAGAAGGCCAGGGATGCTTGCAGACGAGAAACCCCGGAGCCGTTGCCCCGGGGTTCCGGATCCTCGTTCCAGCAGATCAGGCGGCCAGCGCCTCGACGAAGTGCTCGCAGAGCGTCGTCTCGAGCTTGTAATAGGTCACTTCGATCGGCGTGGTCACAAACGGCTTCAGAATGTCATACACCTTGGGATAGATTTCTCTCTCATACCGCTCGGCATCCAGCTTGGTTGCCCACAGGCTGATGGTGAACACTTTCTCTTCTTTCATCTTCTCGGGGAAAAAAGGCAGAATCTCCAGGAAGCCATTCTGCTTCTTGAGAATCGGCGCGATTTGGTTCTTCACCACTTTCACAAATTCCTCTTTCTTTTCCAGCTTTACTTCGAATTCAAGAATACGCGCAAACATGGGAGTGCTCCTTTTTACTGAGATAAGAACTATTCTTGGGCGGGGCCCCTCGAGTGAACGCCGGGAGCTCAGGCCGGAGCCAAGTTTAAGGTGACCATTTTACAAATGCAGTGATTGGGGACTCTCATCTTAGTGACGCGGATCACGAAGTTAAGCAGCAGTTGCAGTTTCAAGAGTGCTGAAGTTCTCAAACTATTTTGCGATGCTGAATCCGAACGTTAGGAGAACACCAAAGCCTACCGCATGGGCAAGTTCCGTCCAGCCTAGTCGGCGGATGGCAAGCGGCCGATGCTGTTGAAAGAACCAAAGCACGCCACGAAACACGATGGGCGCAAAAGCAACCAGGGCAAATTGCGGCAAGAGACCGAAATAGTAGGCAAGACCTAGGATCACAGCGAGCAAGATCTGCCCCACCAGAAAACTCCAACCGGCCGTCAGTTTCTCGCTCCTGTCCGCGGCCCGAGCGGCACGAATTCTGAGCCACACAAAGTGGATCTGATTGCCGGCGAACAGGAAGTTGACCAGCCATAACGCACACGCTGTCGCTTCGAGCCTTCCTGTGACCAAGTAGTATGCGCCGGGTGCGGTCAGGGTCAGTCCCAAAGCACCCGCCACTTGGGCTGCCATTCTGGTTGTTCGTCCTGTTCTCTTCAGAGATACTTGCGCGGCAAACAAGACACTAGCAATCGTTCCAAGCCACAACAGTTCGTGATTTTCTTCTTGCCAGAGAAGCGCGCTGAGACTGACCATGGCCACGGTGGCCAGCGGCACAATGGCGGTAAGCACTAGTTGACGCTCCTGCGATGTCTGGGCACGCACGGCGCCAGTGCCGAGCCAACTTTCCACGGGAGTCCTCAGCCAGAACAGCGCAATTACCCCTACCGCGAACAGCAAAGCTGGAGCAACGCTCCCTCCCGCGAGCAAGCCAACGGCAGCGCCCGTCACTAGAGGAACGAGTAAAATTCCCCACGCCCCATGCTCACGCGGCACGATCAGTGCGCGCCGCCGCGGGTACCTCGGGATGTCGAGCCCACCTATGCTGTCGGCCATGGCACAATCAAACCTGAAGACCTGGGTGCAGGACTCGATTGAAGTCTCAGGCTTTCCAACTCTGATTGGTTCCCAGCCAGCTTCGCAAAACTGATCGTGGGCCACGGTGATGCCGGTCACCACCCTTGGTGACAAGAATCACGTCTGGATAGGACGACCTTGGCGCTGCTCCCGCCTTTACACGAAACCGGTTTCAGACATAGATTTAAAGGTCTTCACAACTTTACGTACTGCCTATATATGGTTCGACCATCTGCCGATCCTAAAACAGGGCCACCAGTCCTCTCGGCCAAAGCTGTGACCGACGTTCTTCTGTCTAGTAAGTTCTTGGAAAGCGTGCCAGATGCCATCGTTGCTGTAGATGGGGAGGGCACCATTCTTCAGGTCAATTCGCAAACCGAGGAATTATTTGGGTATGACCGTGGCGAATTGATTGGCAAGAAAATCGAAATACTCGTTCCCGAACGCGATCGGCGCCAACACCACCAGCATCGCGAGCACTTCGCGGCCACTCCAAAGATTCGACGGATGGGAATGGGTTTGGATCTCCATGGAAGGCGCCGCGACGGCTCGGAATTCTCGGTCGAGATCAGTCTTAGTCCCGTACCCACGGAAACTGGAACGCTCGTCTTGAGCGCAATCCGTGACATCAGTGATCGCAAGAAAATCGAAGCCGAGTTGAGAAGAGCACACCAGGAATTGGAACATAAGACGACGCAGCAAATTGGCGAATACAGGTCTTGGCTAGCGTCGATTGTTGATTTTTCTGAAGACGCCATCATTAGCAAGGCTTTGGATGGCACGATTACCAGTTGGAAAAAGGGAGCCGAGCGCATCTACGGCTACACTCCAGAAGAGGTCATCGGAAAGCACATCTCGATTTTGGCTCCCGGCGATCGCGCCGACGAAATTCCCGGAATTCTGGAAAAGATCTCTCGCGGTCAGAGCGTCGAGCATTACGAATCGGAACGGGTAACAAAAGACGGACGACGCTTGAACGTCTCGATTTCTGTGTCTCCCTTGCGCGACGCGGCCGGTGAGATCACGGGAGCCTCGGCAATCGCGCGTGATATCACAGCTCAGAAGCGAGCCGAGAGTCAACTCCGTCAATCGCAGAAGATGGAAGCAGTCGGGCGACTTGCGGGTGGAGTCGCGCACGACTTTAACAATGTCCTAGGGATCATCAACTCCTGCACTGAATTTCTGCGCGACCGCATCGATCCCACCTCTGAACCGTCGCTCTATGTTGAGAACATAAAGAAAGCAACCGAACGGGGCGCATCCTTGACTCGCCAACTCCTCGCTTTTAGCCGCAAGCAAGTGATCCAACCCCAGATCTTCGATCTGAACGAACGGCTGAAGGACGTCAGCAAGCTCCTGCGTCCGCTCATGGGAGAGGATGTCGAGGTTCGCATAGTGTCCAAATCGGCATCGGCGGTGGTGGAGGCTGACCCTGGCCAGTTCGACCAGATCGTGATGAACCTTGCGGTGAATGCGCGCGACGCTATGCCGCGCGGCGGCAGATTCATTCTCGAAACCGGTACGGTGGAATTTGATGAGGCCTTCGCCGAACAGCACCCGCCCTTGACCGCTGGGAAATATGTCGTGCTGGCCGTGAGTGATAACGGGATCGGGATGGACGAGGCTACGGTGTCACGTATCTTCGAACCCTTCTTCACAACCAAGGAATTGGGCAAAGGAACCGGTTTGGGACTGGCAACGGTATACGGCATAGTCACGCAAAGCGGAGGCCACATTCTGGTTTACAGCGAGCCGGGACACGGGACCACATTCAAGATCTATCTCCCCTCCTCTGAACACAAAATCGGCCTTAGAACGCTGCCGGAAAAAGAAGCCGCAGCCCCGATACGCCAGGGCATCACAATCCTGCTTGCGGAAGACGACGAACTCATGCGCAGCCTGACTCGCCAACATCTGCAGGAGCATGGCTATACGGTAATCGAAGCGAGTGACGGCAAGTCTGCGCTCCAGTGGGCCGAGGCTCATCCCGGTCGAACTGATCTGCTGCTGACTGATGTGGTGATGCGGGGCATGAGCGGTCCTGAATTAGTTGAGCACCTGAACGGCTCTCACCCGAACCTGAAAGTGGTCTACATGTCAGGCTACGCGGGTGAGTTGATAGGGGAACGAGGGAGGTTGAAGGGCGGCCCCCTTCTGGAAAAGCCTTTTACTCGAGCCGCTCTGCTGAATGCGATCCATACGATATTGGGGTAGCAATTCCCACCAACCCTGCCCGGGTTAGCCACACGCAAGTTATCGGCGTCCTAGAGCAAACACGATTCGCGCTTTGTGGGGTGCGTCACACTCGGCCCGTGATTGAGATCACGCACTGGTGTGTGAAATGACGCAGCGTCCGCCACAATTCCGAGCCGCTGAGGCCGACCGGCGCGTTGCCCCTCTTTATAAATAGCTTGGTTTGTTGTACTTACATAAACGTCCCTGAGCTCCGATCAGACGGTAAGAGTGGTCTAGGACGTGCCAATCTACCTATATCAGGGAGACAAACATGGCCGCTCATATTGTGAACAACACCCAAAGGCCTGAGGCAGTGGACAAGACGTTTTGCGATCTTAGTCCGTCGGTAGCAAATGCGTTGGAGGAAATGGCACTCACCACTACTTATCCCACCGGGGCTGTATTGTTTACGCAAGCGCAGGCGCCGCGGGGAGTGTTCGCGGTGCGTCGGGGCCGCATGAAACTTTCAGTGTCCGCAAGAGACGGCAGAACGCTCATTCTTCGAATGGTCGAAGCTGGTGAACTCTTGGGAATTGCCTCTGTAATTTCCGGCCATGAGTACGAAGCCACGGCTGAGACTCAGGAGCCATGTGAGATCAGCTTCATACGGCAGAGTGATCTGCTGCGCCTCATGCGTCTTCACGGCGAACTTGCCGTGTGGGTGACCCAGCACCTCAGTCAGGACTACACCTCCACCTGCCGGGAGATCCGCGACCTCATGCTCTCTGACTCCGCTAGTGAAAAGCTCGCTCGACTGCTCGTGGGGTGGCTGGACGACAATGCGAAATCGAAACGCCCTGACCATCTGAAGCTGGCGATGACTCACGAAGAGATTGGCCAGATGATAGGTACTTCGCGCGAGACGGTTACGCGGCTGTTCGCGGGATTCAAGAAGCAACGGCTCATCGAGCAAACCGGCTCCACGCTGGTGATCCCGAACCGAGTAGCTTTGGAGTCCCTTATCACGGCATAGAGTACGACATTCCAACCCTTCTAACGGCATGCACGATCTCAAGGTTCCGTGGACGATTTGTCGCTTCTAGCCTGGGGGACTCCCTGGTCACCCCCGCCATCGCGCGAGTCATCAGGCGGTTCGACCAGACCCGCCCGGTCGAGCGCGCGGAAATACTCCGGACGGGAATGGCGGTAATGGTCGGCAGCTATCCTGCCAGTCAGCCAAGCCGTATCCATCGGGTAGACAATCGGGTCGAGGATCACGATATAGAAATGCCACAGCAGGATCGAGAAGGTTGCGAGCAGCGCCTCGTAATAGTGCACAGCGGTAGCCGCGTCAGACACCCACTTTGGGAAATGGCGCAGCGTAAAGTTGTTGAACCACAGCAGGAAGCCGGATGCCGTCATCACCACTGTGCCCCACAGAAACGCCCAATATTCCACTTTCTCGGCGTAGTTGAATTTGGCGAACTGCGGCTCGGCTTTCGTGAGTCCCAGATTGTAAGAGAAAACCTGCACCAGATCGGTCAGGTCCTTGGCCTGCGGCACCATCGCCCTCAGGAATAGACGGTCTCGCCGATTCACAGCCAGGTGAATGATGTGGTAAATCACTGAAGCAATGAGTACCGTTGCGGCGGCACGATGCAGCACACTACGGAAGGCGAAGTGTCCTTCCCAGAGCAAGAGGGGCCGCGCCCACCAGGTCTCGGGATATGTCAGCGCAAGCCCAGTGACAACCAAGGCCGGGAAACTGAGAATTACGCCCCAATGCGCGATTCGGAAGTAGCGATTCATCCGAACCACTTGCTGGCCGGTCTCGTGCCGAGGCCGAGGACGGACGAGCTTCGCGAAAAGGTCTACGAGGTTGTGCAGGATCATGAAACCAAGCGTCAGCGGGATCAGGACCCAGTAAGTCCAACGAATCCACCTAACAACCGGGTGCGCCGGGCCGCTCGCGGTCTGCACGTGTACCGGACCAATGGCGAAGCGCTGACCCGCTCCGTTGTGGCAATTTCCGCACGTCTTGGGCAGGTTCGTTACGTTTACCGTAGAGCGCGGATCGGTGGACGGAAAAATATTATGTATGCCGTGACAGGAAGCGCAGTTGGCAATGCTCAGTGATCCTCCCCGCAAAGCAAGCCCATGGTAGCTGTCTGCGTAGGAAGGAACACGATCTGCAGGCAGGTTGTAACGCAATGCCAGGCGTTCATCGCCGTGGCAACGCCCGCAAGTCACCATTGAGACGCGACCTGCACTTACCAGCGAACCCGCTTCTTTCGGACCCAGGATCAGGTGTTCTCCGTGGCAGTCGCTGCACACCGGAGCACCCGATACCCCGGCCTTCATTGCTTGTCCGTGGACGCTTTCGAGATAGGTCTTGGCAATTTCCGTGTGACACTTCCCACACGTTGCCGGAATGTTCCAGTGGTTGATCGTGGAATGTACATCCTGTGGCGGAAGGATTCCATGGCTTCCATGACAATCCGTGCAACTCGCGGCAGCCCCATCGCCGTTGGCCACCGCCCTACCGTGCACGCTTTGTCGATAAAGTTCCACCGGATGTACGAAGGGTATCTTGTGCCGGGAAAGAAACTGCTGGTTGCTGTGGCAGGCTGCGCAAGTGTCCGCCAGGTTTTTCTTGGCAACTGGCGCGGCTGCATTACTCGAGATCCTGATCTGATGCACCGGTCCATGACAGGAAAGGCAATTCGGCGCGTCAGGGTCGCCTGCCGCAGCCGCTCGTCCATGGGTACTCTGCTGGAATACCTCCACTTCATCGGCGTGGCACTGGGCACACACCGTCGGCGCGATTTGAGCTGCGCCGACGACTTCATGCGGATCGCCGTGGCACGATTGGCAAGCCGCATGACCGAGGGCGGTATGAACGCTGTTGGACACATGGGAGGTTTCCTGGTCGTGGCAGGTTGCGCATTGGACCTTCACGACCTTGGCGGGGTGAGGGTAGTCCTTGATGGTCGTGTGGCAGTCATTGCACGCCAAAACACTATGGACGCTGGCAGCATGCTTGGCCGGATCAATCGAAACGCTTTTGCCGCTAGCCGACGTTATGCCTGGCTGGCCGTGACAGGTAAGGCAGTTTGCGTCCTGCTTGAGGGTATGAGAAGTTCTTGCCTGCGCTGTCACTGGGATGGGCGTGAGCGCGAAACCTAAAAACGATAAGACCAGATAGATGAAACGCAATCTCCGGGTGGTACCCGCTGCACTACGCGTCGTTTTCAGCAAGGTCAAACTCCCGCTGATGAACCGCCTACTTCATTCCCAAGTCGGTCAGAATCTTGGGCTTCTCTTCCCCCGCTGCCAGAACTTCGTGGCATGCGGAACAGTCATTTGTTATGGTCTGGCCGTCGGCACTCGAATGGCTGCCATCGTGGCAGCGGAAGCAGCCTGGAAAATCGTTGTGTCCGAGATTGTTCGGGTGAACGCCCCAGGTCACACGCATGTCTGGGAAGATGTTGCGAAGATAAATTCCTGCCACTTGCTCGGCCGATTGCTGCACAAGGGTACGCCGTGTCAGATAGATCTCCGGATAATTCGTCCGATAGAAATTGTTGAGCTCACCCACAATGCGCTGCTGCGCCACATCTCGGGCAGGGTAATCCACTTTGAGCAGCTCAACTGCCTTCTTCTTGATATAGGGGAGTTCGGGGCTAATCAAGCCCTGCGAGATCCGTTTATCAACTGCGTTTTCGGGCAGCTCGAAGGCATGGGTCGGTCGGTTGTGGCAATCCACGCAGTCCATCACGCGGTGCTCACCCCGGCTCAACTGCTGCTCCGTCGGCTTCGCGTCGCTGGAAACGAATTCAGTCGTTTTTCCTTTATCATCCGTGTAATACACGACCGGGATAATCTGGCGACGGGGGTCTGTTGAGATGTAGCGGATGCGAGCAGCGTCCGCGAGATGGCGCCCGTGGATTCCTACCGATCCTTGCCATGTGCGTCCGCCTACTTTAAGCAGCAACACGTCAGTCTGGGGCGTGTTCTTCTCGTCGTCCTTGTAGCTGGTGTTTACCAAGAACTTATCGCCGGTGAAGCGCTGCGGCCAGTGACAGTGCTCACAAGTCTCACGCGCCGGGCGAAGGTACTTTACCGGCGAAGGAATTGGACGCGAATATGTGTGCAACGTCACCGCGAAAACTTGCCGGACACCCGAAAGCTTCGATCGCACAAACCATGGCGCCCCCGGCCCAATATGGCACTCCGCACAAGCAACATGCGCATGCGGTGAATTCTGATAAGCCGTGTACTCGGGTGCCATCACCGTATGACAAGTCGTCCCGCAGAAATTCGTCGAATCCATGTACTCGACACCGCGGTAGGACGCCGTGCCGATGATTAAGAGATTGAGCACGGTCCCAAACGCCACGTATCCAAGAGCACGACGCACCACGGGCGTACGTAGGTCGATGGCTGGATAAATCTCCGGCAGCTCCCCTTGTTTCCGCAGTCCTCGCTGCCTTAGCCATATGCCAACGGGTATCAGCAGCAAGCCGAGAGCAAAGAGGCCGGGCAGGATCAGAAAGATCAGGAGGCCGATATAAGGGTGTGGTGGCCCAGGCAAGAAGAAGTCATAGAACCAAAAGGCGAGTATGGTAAGCGCGGTGCTCGTCGTAACGACAACACCCGTTAGGGTGATGGAGTTCTGGCCGAGAAAATAGATGGGGCGGAGCCACTCCCGAACGCTCTCTCGCAGATTCATTTGAAACCCACCGTTCCCCTTTTCTCTCTATTACACTTCGTAGAGGCAAAAACCACACTCTTGCTTTTACGCGGAGCGCCACCGCGCTGGGCCATCTTTTCTCAACCTTGTTTTCGACAGGGTTACTTTTTCAGGCTACGAATGTAAGCCACGAGTCCCTGAATATCTTCCGCCTTCAGCGACTTTCCGTACCCGGGCATCTTGCTTTTTCCGTTGGTGATAATATCGGAGAGTTCTTTGTCCAACATTTTCTGCACATCGGCACTCTGGAAATCGTGGACTCCAAGTTTTTTCCCCATCGGCGATCCGCTTCCGTCCGCGCCGTGGCACGAAGCACATTTTGCCTTATAGAGTGGCTCCGATGCGTTTTGCGCGCGCACCGATGGTGGAAAGGCCAGCGCAATAGCCAATGTAGTTCCGATGGCAAAAAGCGAGACATTGATTTTCTTCATCTTCAAAGCTCCATTCATCAAGCGAGTCGGGCAACGCGATCAGCAGACCCCGGTCGTGCCCTTAGTAAAGATATTTGAAAGAGTCTAAAGGAGACTGTATCCATCGGCACAGGCAAAAGTGACGCTTATCACCGCGCAGGCCTCCGGCGTCTGTCTACTACATCAGAAAGCACCCTGCGGGCTGAGTGCTTGGACGTACATTGGTTCGCAACCTTGACGGAGGCCCGACAAGCCATCGAGGGTTGGAGGCGGGAATACAATGGCAGTCGTCCTCACCGGTCTCTGGGAGAAGAGCGAACTTCAGAATCGATACGATCGACAAAGACATACAGACCCAAGCAGATCAAGAACATCAGTCCCGAGAAGATCGCGGCTGGCAGGGCAGAACGCCGGTTTCCGTTCAGGAAGGATTCTAATGCTGCGCTCAGTAGCCAGATTTGTACGATCAGAAGAACGACGATGAGGGACATCGCTCCAGCGATTGCTGTCAAGCCACGATTTTGAGGAGGCAGCTGGCGTGAAGTTGGCATGTCATTAACCTTTTACCTCGATAGCAACTAATTGTTCGCCGCGCGCTTCGAGAACAATACGCGGTAGAGGGCGCGATGGAGGGCCTTGCAGAACGGCGCCATCCTTGATCGAGAAAAAGCCCTTGTGGCACGGACATTCAAGCCTGTTCTCGGCCTGAGAATAATAGACTGCGCATGACAGATGAGTGCATTTCTGGCTGTAGCTTACGTATTCGTCCTCAGCGGTGCGGATCATGATGCAGTGGTCGTCTTTTGTCGGGTAGCTGAATAGTTTGACTCCCCCGACAGGAATCTCTCCGAGTTGGGCTACAGGTTGCTGCGGGTAGACGGGAGCCTTGTAAAGGAGCGAACGAATCAGAATCCAAATATTGCCTACGAACATGCCGAGGCTGGTCAAGACGAGGAACTTGGTGAGCTGGCGACGTGTCACATAGCGCTCATCTACGGTGCGAACCGAGAACTCTTCTTTCCAGAGCGGTTCGCTAGTCCCTCGTCGCAACCAATTCATGGTTCTCCTCCCACATGTAGTCCACAACATCCAGGGCGATAGCCTCTCGTTCGGCTGGGGCCATCATGTAAACCTTGGTCGTGATCTTCTGGCTGCCAAAATAGAAAATATTCGTTGGTTTCTCGCGTCGATGGGCAATCTCCTCAGGCCTCACGTACGACAGTGCCTGGCTCGGACAGACTGTCGCGCACATAGGCCGCTTGCCGATGGAAGTACGGTCGTAGCACATATCGCACTTCATCATCTGCTGCTCGGGGATCATCACCTTCGGGATGCCGAACGGGCAGGCGAGCACACAGTTGTTGCAGGCGATGCAACGCGGCTTGAGCGAGGAGTGGACGATGCCATCTTCACCCTTCTTGATCGCATCCGCGGGGCAGACCTGCGCGCAGGTAGGCTCGTCACAATGCCAGCACACGTATGCGGCGGAACTGATGCTTTCCTTCCGTTCGATGAAGTCGAAGTTGATCATCGACTTTCCCCGGTGCGTATCGCATTCCTCGCACGCCTGCAGGCACGAGCGGCAGCCGATACAGCGCGAGGGATCGACATAGAATTCGTATCCGAACACTAGTCGCCTCCCAGAGATCCGCCGTTGTTGTGCGTGCCCCGGTCATCGGGAGATTCATCAGGTCCGGTCGCTCTGGCGATTCTGCAGGCCGAAACTTTGAACTCTGGGATCTTGCTGCGAGGATCGAGAGTTCGGTGGGTAAGCCGGTTTGCACTGCGAATGCCAGCCCAGTGATACGGAATGAAGACGGTGTCGGGGCGGATGGTTTTCACCACCATGACGCGAATCGTCAGATCATCGCGCCGCGTCGTGACCGTGATCCAGTCGCCGTCTTTGATTCCATACTGCTCAGCCAGGCGCGGATGAATCTCCGCGCGAGGTTCAGGGTTCTGATCTACTAATGCTCCAATGCGCCGGGTTTGAGTTCCGGACAAGTACTGGCTGACGACGCGGCCGGTGGTCAGGAACAAAGGATAATCATCGGAAATCGGATCACCGCTGGGACGCCATTCTGTGACGTTGAAGTGCGCCTTGCCATCGTTGGTATAAAACTTCTTGTCGACGAAGAGGCGCGGCGTGCCGGGATGGTCGAGCGATGGGCAGGGCCAGAAAATACACATCTGGTTGTCCACTCTCTCGTAGGTGATGCCATAGTAATCGGCTACACCGCCTCGCGACGCGACTCGCAGCTCTTCGAAAATGTCGGCAGGATTCTTGAATGGAAAGAACTGTCCCCGACCCAGTCGGTGCGCCAAATCGATGATGATGTCGGAGTCGCTTCTGGCTTCTCCCGGCGGGTCCACGCTCTTCCGCCAGTGAATGACGCGGCCTTCGGCGCTGCAACCGAGCCCGTCTTCCTCCTCATGGAGGCTGCCGGCCATAACGACATCTGCGTGATGAGCGGTTTCGGAGAGAAAGAAATCGACGACGCCGAAGTATTCCAGCTTCGATAAAGCTTCGCGGGTGAAGTTCGCGTCCGGAAGCGAGACGAGCGGATTGAAACACAGCGAGAGCAGTCCTTTAATTTCGCCGCTGTGGATGGCGTTCATGATTTCTTGTGCGCTGTAGCCTGGTTGGGGAAGTTCTTCGGGCTTGATGCCCCAGACGCCGGCAACATACTCGCGAGCGGCAGGATCGGCGAGAGAACGCTGACCCGGAAGTTGGTCGCACTTCTGACCATGCTCACGGCCGCCTTGTCCGTTTCCCTGGCCGGTAATCATCGTGGGGCCAGCGCCCTCGCGGCCGATATTTCCGGTGGCGAGAGCGATGTTGAGCACTGCCAGACAATTCTCCACACCTTTGGACTGATGCTCTAGTCCGCGGGCGTGCATCATGATGACTCGCCTCGATTTCCCAATCCAACGCGCGGCTTTCTCGATGGACTCAGGCGGCACGCCCGTCATTTCAGCGACCTTGCGGAGATTCCACTGCTTGACGGACTCAGCCACGGCTTCAAAACCGGTGGTGTATTGGCCGATGAATTCGCGATCCTCGAGTCCGTCACGCAGGATAACGTGCAGCATTCCCATCAAGAGTGCAAGATCGGTACCGGGCCGTAGTGGAAGATACAGATCAGCGTTCCGCGTGATAGGAGTCATCCGGGGATCGGCGACGATAAGCTTTCCGCCGTTATCCCGGCACCGCCAGATGTAGTCGGTGGTGATGGGGGCGCACTCGCCGATATTTGCGCCGATCACGAACAACACTTCAGCTTTGGGAATCTCGCTCCATGGAATCGTGCTTCGATCTATGCCAAAGGCCAGTTTGTAGGCCGTTCCGGCGGACACCATGCACAATCGTCCGTTGTAGTCGATGTGGCGGGTGCCAAGAGCCACGCGGGCGAATTTGCCGAGCAGGTACGATTTTTCAGTCGAAAGTGACGCGCCGCCGTAGATGGCGAAGGCATCCTTGCCATACTTTTCCTGGATCTCACGCATACGGCTGACCGTGAAATTCAAGGCCTCCTCCCATGACGCCGGACGAAATCCTTGCTCGCTCCGCATCAGCGGAGTGAGCAAACGGTCGGGGTGATTGCCCTGCAGATATCGCTTCACGCCTTTCGGGCAAAGCATGCCGCGGTTGAACGGAAACTCTTCGCAAGGCTCGAATCCGATCACACGATTTGCGCGGACCTTTAATTGGATCCCGCATTGTTGGCCGCAGAAGCAGCAATGCGTCTTGACCAACTTCTCCGCGGGATGGACAGACTCGGCGCTCCAACCGCCGGGGGGTTGATAGTTCAGATGCGGCCCGAATTTCTCTTTGAGAATCTGTTCGGAGACAGGCGCCTTAGCCATTCGCTTCCTCTTTTAATCTCAATTGCGCAAGGGAAAGTGACTTGCGCTTGCAGGCTGGACACAGCTCCTGCCAATTGCCAATTGGCCCCGACATCGAATAGTCGAATCCGACTTGGGGCAGTACACGTTTCAAATCGTCAACCTGCATGAGGGATGCGTAGCGCTCGCCACAACGAGCGCAGATAGCGCCTTCCCCTTCATCGCCGGCACGTTGGTAGAGCTTTACCCCCAACTGCGCGGGACGCTGAAAGATGTGAAAGAACTTCCCAAACGGAAGATAGAGCAAAGCGGCGATCACCGTAATCGCATGCAAGATGGCAATGAAATCGTAAAAGCTGCCACCCAGCCATTCTTGGGAAACCGTCAGCGCTAGGCCTGTGATCGATATGGCAAAGAGCAAGATCAATGGCCAGAAATCCATCGCCAGCGTTTGAACCGCCCGTGCCCCTTCATCCCGCATTCGACGCCACAGTGAAAGTGCAATTCCGCCCAAAACCAAGAACGCCGCGATATCAAGACCGTGAAAAAGCATCAGCGCAGTAAAGGTATGCAGATGAAATCTGCCTGCCGGAAATCCGAAGAAGTAGGTAACGTATGTCATTTGATCGTTCGGAGCGCTGCTGAAGTGAATCCATCCGAATACAAGCGGGAAGGTGATCATCACCGCAAGGACACATCCCCAGAAAATCATCTGATGCATTGCCCAACGTAGCCTGGATCGTTTTGCGATGAATGTCTGAGCCAGAAGATGAGTTCCTGACAGAGCAATAACGTGGCCGAAGCTTCGAACTACTCCTCGTTCCTTAAACAACTGCCATCCGCGCTTCCAGTACACATAGGTGGGAGG
>JBKPCG010000052.1:0-5281 GCA_046727255.1 Acidobacteriota bacterium
CCTTGGCGCAACAGCCGAGCCCCCAACAACCGCCGCTCCTCTAACTTCTGGAAATCTCGCCGCACTCCCGCAGGGTTTCCCATAACCGCAGAGTAGCACGAAATCTCACGAATGTCACTATATTATTCAATACTCAATAGGAACCCTCGGCTGAAAGGCTTACTAATCCTTTCGGGCCTTGCCGTTCCATCACTGACTCTCTCTTTTTTAGGACTTGCTTTCGGCGCCACGGCAGTGCTGGTCACATTGCTGGTCACGTCGGCCCTTTTGATCTTTTGTGGTATCCAAGCTCGACGGAACTGGACACGCGACAAACGAATAGTAAGCGTGGCGTTTCTATTACTTCCCCTCGGCGGCGTTGTTCTGGCCTCGATGTCGGTGCTGCCGCCACTGATGGCAATGTCTTCCGGCCAGCACGTGAATATGCCTGCACCGGAGTTTTCATTGACGACTGGAGGCGGCAAGTTCGTTAGTTCTTCCGAACTGAAAGGCAAAGTTATCGTCCTAGCATTCTGGGCGACCTGGTGTGAGCCATGCTGGCAGGAATTACCGAGAGTGGAAAAGGTTTACGCCTCGTACAAAGATAATCGAAACGTGCTGTTTTGGGCGGTTAACGCACACGCCGGGGGAGATACAGAGGAAATGGCACGAGCCTTTGCCAAGAAAATGCGATTAGAGCTTCCACTCGCCTTCACAGAGAATGCGAGCGCAATCAGGCTGGGAGTAAAAGGCTACCCCAGTCTGGTGTTACTGGACGGCAGCGGCCGCATTCGATTTATCCACAGCGGTTATGACGGTTCGGAGCGGCTTGAGTTCAATGTCGCTAAAGAGATTTCAAGTGTGCTCGACCATGGGCACTGAAGGGTCACGTCTGGTGTCTCGCCGAACCTATGGTTGGCGCGGATCTTAGTGGTGGAAAAGAAAGTTTAGGAGCAGCACCGAAAAGTAGAAGGCAAAAACGAGGATGACGATTGTGATCCACGAGATCGCGATTATCCACAAGGCACTACGAAAGAAAGAATCGCTGCGCTGCGACATAGCCTTCATGATGACAGGCCCATAATAGCCCTGTTTGGTTCGATCCGCTTCCGGGAAATTCCGTACAGACAACCGGATAATTGCTGTAAACGCCCTGTTTTGGACTGGGTACGAGCGAGAGTATGGTGTGTACATACTGCTGGTTTCACAAAAGCTAAAGCTGATGGTCCGTCTTCAGTTTTTCGACCATGGCGGCACGACGCCAGTCATGCGCGCGTACGCGATCAGTTGACCCATGTGCTCGTTGGCATGAACGATGATACGGAGATACATCCCATCAACCGTCGCATCTCGGTCGGCGATGTGGACTTTACGCTCAAGATCGTTGGGTTTTGCGGCTAGATGAGCCTCTTTAACTGCGTCCAGCGAACGTTTCAGCCAGTCGATTACTTCGGCCTTGGACGTAACCGTTTTTTCCATGTCCTCTTTGAGGCCCGCAGGCATCTTGGGACCTGTTACGCTCAACAGATAGAAATTCGCCATCGCGATGTGCATGTACACTTCGCTGGTGGAACGGATTCCTGCCGCAGGGCGCCATGCGAATTTTTCCGCTGGCGTTGCCTCGGCCAGTGCAATTAACTGCCGAGAAACATGCGTCCACTCTCCATCGTATCCCTGCCAGATCCCCTCCGGCGCCTGGGCGAACAACATGGGCGTGCTCAACAAAAGCCACAGCAAAAATGGTTTCACAAAGCATGTTTTCACGATGCAGCTCCTCTAATCAGTATTAGCCATGATCATCTCGACGTGATCCACAAAGCCAGCATGAAGTTTACCGCAAGGCCGGTGAGCGGATAGACACGCAGTTGCGAAACATCGCGATAGTACTCATCGACCGCATCGTGCGCGCGATCAACTGGTTTCGTTCAACGTTTTTGGGTTTCAACGGCTTGACTCCTGATTCCACATAATGCACCGATCCACAATGCTTCCGGGCCAAGATCGACGCGCATGTCAGCAAGACAATCGAAATCAAGCCGACGTTGGTTCAGATTTCGTCGGCATGGAACAGCCGCGAAGGTGCCCCGCTCGGTCACAATCGCTACGTCGAATTGCAGCTCAAGAAAGCAAGGACGAACGGAGAACGCTCTAACCCCGTACGTTGCCCTGATGGTGGTGTTCTTCGCGCGCTGGGTCAGGGGATTGCTATGTCCTGCGCTGCTTCTTGCGTTCGTCTTTAACTGAGGTTCCTTCCCTCCACCAGAGTTACCTGGCTTCAACGGTACTGCGAACCTCTCCGCCACCCCACACGGCCCGGCCTGTCTCTCGCGAGTTGCCGGTTGATCCACTTACGATCACCGTAGGGGCTCCCCGTGTTGCGCCTGATTCACTATGTCTGCATGCCGTCGCCACTACCCCGGCAGGTTCGATGGAACTGATTCGCTCATATTGCTCCATCGTCGTCGGCCTTCCCCACATTACAGCTGGGTCGGCTCCTGCATTACATTTTTCGAGGCCTGCTCAGCGTTCACTCGCGTTACGACCTGCACGCTCACCGAGTCGCCAAGCGACCCTTTCCATCGAAAGCTCCGACAGCTTCGTCGCCTCCGCTGCCGCTTCGATTGCTGCCGGGTGGAGCGAACCAGTTCCCGGGCGGGATTTGCACCCGCTGAAGTCCAGCGCCTTTTCACGGCGCACTTTTTCGACAGCTATCGCAAAATATGGGCATACTCTTGAATCCATGAGCAAGTTAAAGACCCCAACGGAAAAGAAGAGTATCAGCCTTGCGAAGGACCGCCGCAATGTCTACGGCGAGTCTCCTACCTCAAGCCGGAAGAATATTAGTCGCGGCAAGCAGCGGGGTCACATGGAGGTGCGGCGAGCTGCGAATGAAGAGCTTCGCTCATTGAAAGGTGCGAGTGCCGAAGTGGATGCGGACGCGACAGAAGCTCACACTAAAGACCGCATATTGGCACTCTCTCGGTCCGCCTTCAAAAAGGTTCCCGACGCTCCGCTGGGTGAAGTGCTCAAGCGCAAGCTGAAACGTCGTGCCGATGGTGCGACTGGTCGAAAATCGCGATAGCTGTTGGTAAATAGGCGCTTACATCAACTATCGGGGTCAATGAGGTCGCGGTAGGGACGACCATTGCTGATCGCCCCCCGCTCGGATCCGCACGAGCGCTCGTTAGCGCATGCGGCTCTTATCGCGGATGAATAGCGGCCAAGCGAACAGCTTGTCCGCACACTCGCCCACCCGTGGGACACGTGCAGACCCGCTCTGTGTCGGGTACGTGCAAGATAGGAAAGTGTTCTCCTTGATCAGCAGCCTTCCCTCCTCACTCTCCGCCGACGAGCGTTCCGTCCTTGTTCGAGTGATTCATCGGTACTATGCCGCTGTGTGACTCCTCGGAGACGTACACGCGGGCCGTGCGGCTTAAGCCTTCTCCCGCCGTCCTGCGGCTGACTTTCACCGCAGGCATCCCCGAGGTCTCCCGGTTCTCGTACATGAAGTTTCTAGGCGTGTCTGGGGTCTTCGACTACGCAGGACTGAGCAAGAGACTCGCATGATCGCCTCTGCCCATGTTGCCTGCCGCGATTACAAGCGCGTCGGCGTCCTGATTGCATCTTTTCGGAGCTCGATTGCCCAGCCCACCTATACCCCTGTTTACGCTTCGCTGTGCACCTCGCGGTACCCAACGCAAAACTCGGGGCCGAGTGAATCGCTAGTCCTTTCTCGTAGGGTTTCTTCCACCCCTGCTTCATACCGGTTTAGCCCGGCGCACTGAAATCGCGATTTTTCGCCAAATGTCGGCCCCAACATCTGCTCACTTGAGACATGCTTGACAGGCAGCTTCAGAGCTTCTTCCTCGACACGCATCCCACAGTTGCTCCATCGATGCTCGCGCCTTCTCCTCCAAGAGCCCTTTGCACAATTCTGTCGATTTTGGGTTCTCTACTGGCGGTTCGTGAAACGCTACGCGCTTTCGACGCGTTGCATGGATGCTTGGGCCATCCTCGTCAACACGCAGTTCAACTGAATCATCAGATGTGTGCAGCCGTATGGCAGCGCCCAAATCCCGTGAAGCCACGAACTCCGCCGCCATGACTCCTTTATTGTCAAGCGTTAACCCTACATGCCCCGATGGTTCGAAGGTGACGTACCCGCCTCGTTCCTGACCGGTCTTGTCATACAGCAGAAGACCAGCAACGCGACTACCGCGTGGCACCTCCTTATTGGCGTCCGGAAGATCGCCGCCGAGCCGAGCACGAACAACTCCGTGGCTGTCAACTAGAGTCAATTCGGAGAGGACTAAGGTCTTGTCGCTGTCCTTCGGCTGTGCGTGGACGCCTCGGGTCAACTCGCCTACAACAAGCGCGACCAGCAGCACGATCAATGCAAGGTTCACGACCAGAGACAGTCGTTGCCGCTTTTCAAGATCTGCAATTCGGTCATTTTCAGAAATTTGCATTGAAATACTCCCTGCTTGAGACTTCATGGGCCCATAGATTCTAATCTTGTCCTGCATGACTGGCGCAAGCAGGCGTTAGCGCTCAAAGCCCCCGTTTGAAGGGTCAATGAGCGTTATCGCGATGTTACGTCAACAATGGCTCTAACCCCTAACGGCGCGACTTGCTCGTATCGATGGTGATGATTGGCAAGCACGTTCTGACGCCGACGTTTGAGGGCAGATCAGCGGTTACATTGGTCTGTATGTAATAACGCTTCCCAGGTTCTCCTGAACCAGTCAAGGGGCAATCGGGATCGAGCTGAAACCGCGTGGTCACCCGCAACGATGTGGCTGCCGCAGTCGAAAACGTCCACCGCTTCAAAGCAGTTTCCAATGGCTCGCGAAACATCGGATGCGCGGAGACAATCTTCACCGAATCGACTGCTCCGTCCGCGTTGATAGCAACGTCAGCCTCGGCGGTTCCCTGTATTCGCGCTAACCAAGCGCTGGCTGGATAGACAGGCGCTACGAAATGGCGCACCGACACTGGTGAGCCGGTGTTTCCAGTTTGAGCACATGCAACAACAGCGAGCAACCCGACGGCAACGACATGCTTACACGACACATTCGCCTCTCTTCCCACAACTGACGTGGATTTTCATCGAAATTATAGAACTCGCCCTTGGCCAAGTGTCGTAACAGGCGTTAGCACAAGCTTGCGGTGCGCCGTGAAAGGCGCTAGTCCTCAGCGGGTGAAAGTCCCGCCCGGGAGCTGGTTCGCTCCACCCGGTAGCAATCAGAGCGGCGACAGAGGAAACGAAGTCGTCGGAGCCTCTGGTGTAGAGGGTCGCGTA
>JBKPCG010000053.1:0-9940 GCA_046727255.1 Acidobacteriota bacterium
GAGATTAAGCGGATCTTCGTTCCGCTGCAGCCGAGTCACCATGAAGCTGCCTTCGAGCGTACTGGCAATCAGTGTAGCCAATTTCAGGGAATCGACGTCCGAGCCGACCTCACCTCGGCGTCTGCCCTCCTCCGCAATCAATCGCAGACGATCAAGCAATGAACTGAGGGCCTGCCGGGCTTTCGCTCGCAACTGAGGATTGCCATCGTCGGAATCTATGGCGGTGTTCAGCAGCGGGCACCCTCCCGGCACCAGACCGTTGCGTCGGTCCCGAAAGTTCCGCACGATTTGTTTCAAGCGGTCAACTGTATTCGGGATCTTCTCTGTTCCCTCGAAGCGCGTCTCCATGGCGATTTTCCAGGCGTGGTCGAAGGCATCGCTAGCGAGCTCTTGTTTGCTCTCAAAGTGACGGTAGATCCCGCCTTTCTCCAGCCCGGTCGCTCGCATGAGATCGGATAAAGCAGCGCCGTCGTATCCTTTTTGATTAAAGATCGGCGCTGCCTTACGAATGATTTCCTGCCGGGTTTGCTCGCCTTTGCGCACGTCGCTTCCTTATAACTGAATTGGCATCCGATTGATATACATCGACCACAAATTTGGATGAGACCGACCGGTCCCAGGTCGCAATAAATGCGACAGCGACGGATCGCCTATCCCCGACCCCCTTGAAACCCCGCGACAGGGGTGATCATGTCGAAACCCAAGTCGTCGAATGTCAACGGCTCTCCACTTCGCTGGAGGTCATAGTGATGCTCGTACACCACGCGCGATCCGTTCCATTTTCGGAGAGCGCGCCAGCTCAGCGTGCAGGTTTTACCGGACACACCGGCAATATTGAGTGTCCAAGCAGAATGTATCTCGTTCGCAGCATCGCCAGGAATCGTGGTCTCTTTAATGGATATTGCGAGACCCCCAACTTCGGCCATAAGGTGAAGCGGGACCAGGAAGTTTAGGAGAAGTGAGCCCACCCTTGCCTTTCCACGAATCGGTTCCTGCTGAGTTTCACTGCTGACCTCGACTTCATCGGCATAAAATTTCTCGAATATCTCCACGTATTCTTCGAAGCTTTCTCTAATCTTAGCCTGGGTGATAGCGGTGTTCAGCATGCGCTCCGAAGCCTGATAGCGTGAGTAGGGATCCCCTGACAAAAAACTCTGTTGATCGTTCATTGAAGTCCTCGCAACCCGGGGTTGCTGGTTGGCATCTCCGATCTGCCGAGCAGAAATACACTATGCAGCGCCAGAATCTCGTTTGCCCTCCGGGGAGTTTGGATGACCAACGAGACCGGTCGGTCGCATAATTTCTATTCGCTACTACCGCACCCCCCTCTGCGCCCAATCCTCACATTTAATGCCCACGTGTGCGACCGATCGGTCTCACCCATCATCTGTAGGTGGGCAAGGGAGAACTCACACGGGGCAATGCTGTCTCCCCCGAGGCCGCATCAACGGCAGGAGCCTATGGCAAGGGCAGCAACGACTTCGGATTCTTTTAACGCGGTGGCGGAGCCCCGCCGGCGGGAGATTTTGAATTATCTGGCCCTTCAAGAGCGGGCTGTTGGCGAGATCGTGGTGGGCCTGAAGATGGAGCAACCGTCGGTCTCGAAGCATCTACGGGTGCTCCGGAAGGTCGGGCTGGTGCGGGCGCGGCGAAACGGGAGGCATATGTTCTATCGGACGAATGCGGAAGCGATCCAGCCGTTGTATGAGTGGGCTAAGACTTTTGCAGCACAGTGGCAGCACCAGTAACTACCTAGATCCCGTCGTAGTACGAATATCCCCGTTCTGCCCAGTAGTCCTTAGGCTCTTCCGTGGCATACGTGATTCTGGTGATAGCCTTCACATTCTTTAGGCCGAGCTTTACTGGCACTAGCAGACGGAGCGGTGCGCCATGGTCCACAGTCAGGGGGTGTCCGTTCAGGTGAGTCGCAAGCAGGGTCTGCGGATGGCGGGCAGTCGCCAGATCGAGCGACATGAAGTATGGGTCGGGATTTCCCCAGGGACCGAGATTGACCGACGATTCGATCCGCGCCCATCTCGCTTGAGATATTGGCGGATAAACACGTAGCAAATCATCAAACCTCAGCCCGGCCCACCAGGCAATCGCGCTCCAACCTTCGACGCATACCAGCCGCGTGATTTGCTCATGTAGCCGGAAGGAAGAGAGCAGGTTCCGGATGTTCAAGGAAACGCTTAGGCCGGAAGCGAGCCCGTCGAGAGTCAAACGCCATTCTGGAATATAGCTCGGGTCGGGGGTGGCTCCGTTGTAATTGTTCCTCAGCGGGGTAATCTGCGATTTGGTGTAGGTTGGCACCATGCGATTTCCTGAATACAGAGCCTCTGCAACATCGTCATCGATGCGCAACGATCGATTCAGAAGCCATTCCTTTCTCGGCCAGTTCTTGTTTTCGTGGATGAGTCCCAGGCGTTTGAGCGTAGTCTGCGGCAAAAGGGCACCACCGGCTGCCACCGCAGCTACCGCGCCCGCTCCGAAAAGCAGAACATCGCGGCGAGTCCAACGACGCAAAAGCTGGGGAGCTACTTCAATCTCCTGTGGAGGCCGTTCCTGGAAAAAGCTTGCGGGCTTTCGCGAGGACACGTGTCCAGTCGAGGATGTCTCGTCTGGTTCTACCGCAGAGGTTTTGTCTTCAAGATTCATCGTAAAAAGTCCTCGGATCTCTCCGCCCTCGTCGACCAACCTACGATCATGCTGCGAAGCGTGTCCCAGCCATCAGCGAGAACAAGAATCACGTGCGGTACCGCAAAGAGAACAAAAACCCACATTAGCCAGAAGTGCCAGATGCGCGCTTTGTCATAACCACCAAAGATCCACGTCAACCAATAGAGCTGCATGGGTTTGTGAATGGCCCATCCCGTGAGGATCGAGAGGAGCCCGGCGACCGGAACGGAAAAATAAGCGAGGCGTTGAAGTGGGTTGTATTTTGTGTTGAACCGCGGATGCAGCCAACTGCGACGCGTTAGTTTCGCGAGCGGTACGCCGAGGTAATAGCGAAACATCTTGAGTGCATCACGTAAGTCAGTCCCGCGTGGCAACAGAGAGCGCCAGCCACCGCCCAAGGCGGACCCCATCACAAAGACGAGGCCGTTCAGCATGAACAGGTAAGCGCAGAGCCAATGAAGGCGCAGAGCCACGGCGAGCATGCCTGGACCGAGGCTTATGTGGTTGTAGACCCAGTCAGGCGGACTGCTGTATTGATGCAATCCCGGAACATGCGCGCATATCCATATACCAACGTCCGCAAGAGGATCGACATTCCCGTTGAGTGGATCCGGTTTGTGCTGATAGACCGGAGATGCCCAATAAATGGACACGCCACTCAGAATGACGCCGAGGAGGATTGGCACGTTGAGCCAGTGGCTGCATCGCACGAGCAGGTGGTGTCTGCGAACCACACGCACGCCGGGATCCTCCGGCATGCGTGTAGCGATCACCTCACCTAGATCGGGGGAACAAGTCACACGTATTCTCCACTTAGTTTTGAGACATCGCGGACTTGGTCATGGCATTGGTCGGCGCTGGTACGAAATGTGTGCGCCCATCTTCGATCAGCCATTTATCGCCGTGCCGGGAGGCCACGTAGAAAAAGGTGACCGGGATCACCGGGATTACCGTCCCGTCTGGACCGTTGACACTGTGCAAGGTAAGGAGCGCGTCGACGACTGCGAGATCAGGTTTGATGAAGCGGATCCGATAGTTGGAGAACGCCGCTTGCGTGTCGCCGTTAACGGCTTGCGCCTCGGAACCGAAGTCCTTCACCATTGCAACGTGGCCTTGCAGAAAGTCACCAACGGGCGTCACGAAGGTTCCATTCTCGGCGAATAGCGATGTTCGCTGTTCGGGATTCTTCTGAACGAAAGCCTTGGCAAAGTTGTCTCCAAGGGCGCGAATGGCTGCTTCGTCTTGAGCCTGGCCGGCACTGGCAGAGCCGGTCACACCGATGACGAGCATAAACGCGAGAAGGGTTAATCCGAGACCCTGCATTCGGCCTCGGAGCGCTGACTTGGGCGCCTGTGGCGCAGAGTCAGCTCGAAACGGTTGTGCGATTTTCATTTCTTTCTTCCGAATGGTCATTTTTTTCTCCTTGGGTGTTGCTCTTTCTCAGTACTACTTACTGACTTGAAACTTCACTCAGCCCTTTCAGGGTGTACTTGCAAGGACCTCCACTTTTTCCACCTGCGGGGGAACCGCCAGCAATTCGTTGGCTCGCGCTCCCAATGCCTTCGCGATCTCGCCAGTCAAGTGGGCGTTGCGACCGCCTTCATTTGCAAAGGTGTCGAAGATGCCGAACTTCCCCGGCCCGAGCTTGATCGCGTACCATTTCAACGTCCCTTTTTCATCCAGGGCGAGTGGCTGAGCTGACTTTAGAAATGCCTCGGCATCGGCTTCCTTGCCGCGGCGTGCTTCGAGCGTGACTAACAATCCGATTGCTTCCATTGAGTTACTCTCCTGTGTTGAGTCAGTTCCGAATCGATCGAAACTGACGTATTCACAAGTGTGAGTAAACTGCATATCGGAAATGGAGTTGTGCGGGTTTCTGCTGGGATGGTCGGAATCCTGCTGAATTAATCAATCCCGACTTTCGATGTCCGTAGGTTTGATTCCGGCATCAGGAGACCTCGAAAATCAGTTCCAGCTCGACCGGCGTCCCGAGCGGAAGGCTCGCGACTCCATACACCAACCGGCTAGGGTTCTTGTCTTTTCCGAAAACGTCTTGCAGCAACTCTGAAGCGCCGTCAGCCACCTTCGGCTGCTCGCGGACATCTCCCAAAGTGGCCACCGCTACGCCGAGGCGGACGACCCGCGTCACTTTGTCGAGCGATCCCAGATATTGCCTCGCAACAGCGATGGCGTTGAGAGCCGCCAGGCGAGCCGCGTTGCGGCCTGCCTCTACGTCGAGTTCAGCTCCGATGCGCCCAATAAATCTAGCGGCGCGTTCCTCCGTGGGGAGCATGCCAGTCAAGAAAAGCAGGTTGCCCGCCTGTACAGCCTCCGCGTAGATGCCGAACGGCTCCGGAGGTACTGGAAGTTCGACGCCAAGTTCCTTCAACCGCTGCTCGGCGCTGGCAGGCCGAGAGCTTTCACGGATTACCATTTGCCTGCGTGCGCTCCGCCATCTACGTGCAATGTTTCACCCGTGGTGAATGTGGCGTCCGTCAGGAACAAAACCGCATCTACGATTTCTTTGATTTCACCCATCCTTGCGATAGGGTGTAGCCCTTTCAGAAATTCGTAAGTTTCCGGTTTATGCATGGGTGTATTGATTGCTCCTGGGGCAATCGTGTTCACGCGAATACCATCCTTCGCGTATTCGATGGCGAGGGCGCGCGTCACCGCATTCAACGCGCCCTTGAGCATGATTTGAACTGCGGCCCCTACGCCTGCAACGGGTTGGTCGGCCAGGGTAGTTGAGACGTTGACGATGCTGCCGGATTTTTGTTTCAACATTTGCCTCACGGCGAGCTGTGACACGTAAAGAAAGCCTGCGAGTGTCGTGGAGACCAATGCGTCGAAGTCTTCGGTTGTGTATTCGGTGAAGGCCTTAGGGATAAAAATACCCGCGTTGTTGATCAGCACGTCGATTCGGCCGAATCGCGATACGGCTGTTTCCGCAATCTTTACGGCCGTTGTGGGATCGCCGATGTCCCCATCAACCAATGCAAGGTTCGCGGACGTAGCGAATGGATTTGCTTTCGTGATGTGTCGCGAGTTGCCGACTACGTTGTACCCTCGTTTCAGGAACGCTTCGACGAGCGCCGCACCAATGCCTTGCGAAGCCCCCGTAACAATTGCCACTTTCCTGTTATCTACCATCTAAGAGCTCCTTTACGGTCCGGATTGACCGGGTGGTACGAATCGAATGCATCGAGCCAACGAATCCGTGATTGCCGTGTTCAATTTCACAACTATGAGTACTGGACATCGGATACGGACTTGTACGGATTTCTGCTGGGATGGTCGGAATCCTGCTGAATTCATGCTCAATGAATCAGGAACTAAGTTTGCGGGTTCTTGTTTGAGCGGTGACGGGATTTCCGAATGAGTAGGGTCCGGTCAATCAGCATTGACGGAGACACAGTACTGAGGCGGAGGCAAGGAGCGATGAGTTACAAATTCCGGACAGCGCTGGGCGTTAACAACGAGGAAAAAGGTAAATCCGGCAGGCGACGTTCTGGCCCCGAACCAGGAATCACCATTTGTGGCGTATCTTCGGTCCCCAGAAAATCCTGCCGATACTCTGTCGGGCTAACGCTACAAACATCCCGAAAGACCTTGGCAAAATGCTGCTGGGTCTTGAAGCCACAGGCGACGGCCACGTCCAATACTCGCGCATCGGGAGCGCGCAACATCGCCTTAGCGCGCTCGATTCTCTGGCGCAGAACAAACTGATGCGGTGACTCGCCTGTTGACTTGCGAAACATCCGCGCGAAATGAGCTGTACTCAAGCCGACGGATTGCGCCATCTCGTCGAGACTCAAGTCATCTTCCATCTTGGCATCGACCAACTCTTTAATCCTTCGCACGCGCCCTGCGCCAAGCCCGCCGCGGTATATTTCCACAGGGCGGTGCCTTACTGCATAATCCTTCACCAGCGCTACGGCTATCGCCTGTTCGACAGAATCAAGAAACAGTCGCCCGCTCGGAAACCCAGCGACCATCTCCGCATGAGCGGCCGCAACCAGCGCACGCAGGCGCGGGTTCGCAAATTTGAATGAAGGATGCAGCTCCACCTCGCCGTAAGCTCCGTCAGAGCCGGCCATCAGCGCCGCATCGGAAATACCGAGCTGCAAATGCGGCACGTTCATGAGTCCGACCCACTCTCCGACATGACGTTCGCACCGTGCCAAGTCGCCCGCTGTGTAGTTAAACTTCTCCAGCGCGGAACGGCTGGAACCCCACTCAATTGAGCCATGACCCAACATCATTGCGAAAGCCTGGTCATGACGCAACCAATGACGCGGCTCAGTGACAGAGTCCGGCGGAAAGAATTCAATTTTCATACTCTTGCTCCACGTCCCCCTCTTTATGGATTGCTCAGGCAGCCCGTCAGTTGCTCTCTATTTTCCAAATCCTGGTTGTCGAGGTCCGGTTTACGTCCGGTCACCCGCGAAGAATGGGAGCTCCGAAAGGGGCGCCCGTAGCTCCGCCATCCACCATCAATTCGACTGCATTGACGTATGAGGAATCCTCCGAAGCAAGGAAGAGCACGGCTTTGGCAACATCTTCCGATTCACCCCAACGTCCCAGCGGAATCACAGAAGAGACGAACTTCGCCAGCCTGGCGGACTCGTCCGCGGATATAGAGGCGCGCGGCCCGCGCTTCCAAATGGGAGTTTTCGTGGCGCCCGGTGCGACGACATTCACGCGAATGTTGCGCGGTGCAAGGTCTGCGGCAATGGAACGCGCCATCGAGACTAGCCCGCCCTTCGTGGCCGCGTATGCGGCGACACCCGGTTGGCCGAAATAGTTGTGTACCGACCCTGTAAAAATGATGCTGCCATTGTCGTTTAGCAGCGGCGCCGCTGAATTCACCGTAAAGAAAGCGGCATTCAGGTTGGTGTGAATTACGTTCTCAAAAATGGCCTCGTCGGTCGAGCCGGTAGGCGTCCGGCCGGAGATGCCCGCATTCGCAAAGACGATGTCAAGTTTGCCGAAATCTTTGGTGAGTGCCGCGAAGAGCCGCTTGCGATCTTCCGCAACGGTGACGTCGGCGCGGTAGCCGCGAGCGTTCGGCCCAAGTTTGGCGACGGCTTCATCCAACGTCTTCTGGTCGCGACCGGTAATGGCGACCTGCGCACCTTCTGCGATGAAAAGCCGCGCCGTGGCCAAGCCGATGCCGCTGTTCCCACCGGTAATAAGAGCTTTCTTTCCTGTGAGCTTCATAATGCCTCCTTTTTGTATGACTGGCATCAAATATGACATCCGTCATACTATATATATGATGGCTATCATAGATGGAGGATGCAGAAAAAAGTTATGCGCTATCCCGCCGAAGAGACCGCCGCAAAACATGAAAGGATTGTGAAGGAGGCTTCCCGCCTGTTCCGGGAACGGGGATTTGAGAACGTAAGCGTAGCCGATGTGATGACGGCCGCCGGCTTGACGCATGGCGCCTTCTATGCCCACTTCGCTTCAAAGGAAGAACTGCAGGCTGCAGCCGTCGCTTACGGCCAGAAAGTTTCGTTAGAGCGTGTGAAGCGCAACAAGGCCAAGAAAAATAAAGGATCATATGCTAACCGGTACCTGAGCCCACTGCACCGAGACAATCCGGGCGACGGCTGCACTATGGCCGCATTGGGCCAGGAGGTGGCTCGCTCGACGCCAGAACTCAAAACCGCGTTCGAGCGGGGATTGGAGGAAATTCTTTCAGCTCAAGCTGGGGACCGGAAAGAAGCTATCTTTCAGGCAGCAGCAATGCTCGGTGGCATAGTACTCGCTCGCGCCGTGCAGGATCCGCGACTCTCGGACGAAATCCTTAGGAGCGTTCGACACAAACTCGGCTGATCGTGCCCCACGAAATACGAATGTCGCCCTTGGAATCTGCAAGCAAATAAGTTCGTGGAGAGTCAGGCGCCCACGGCCGAAATAGCCGTGACCCCGCCGTCGATCAGGAAGTCGGCCCCGACGACGTAGGCAGAATCGTCTGACGCGAGGTAAACTGCCAGCTTCGCAATTTCCAAAGGATCGGCGATCCGCTTGCTTGGATTGTTGGTTCCGAGAACGCTCTTAACCGCGTTGCCCTGCTCTTCGCCTGCGAAACGGCCGAACATCGCCGTATCCGTCGGGCCTGGGCTTAGGCTATTCACGCGAATCCCGCGGTCCACGAGTTCAGCGCTGAGGATTCGAGCGAGATGGGCGACCGCGGCCTTGCAGCTCGAGACGACCGAGGTGGTCGGCCACCCCTTGCGTGCGCCAACCGACGAGGTGATGATTACAGACGATCCCCGCCTAAGTAGGGGCAAGGCCTTTTGAATCGTGAAGTAAACGCCTTTGAAATCGGCGCTTATCACCTTGTCGAAGTCTTGCTCTGTTATCTCCTCGAACGGCAGGAAGACGCTGTAACCTGCATTTACGAAGACGCCGTCCAGGTGCCCGAACTCCCGCTTGATCGTGGCGAACATACCGTCAAGCTCGGTGAGCTTGCTGACGTCTGCGCGAACGGCGAGACTTACGGCTCCAAGCGACTCCGTGGCCGCCTGCAGCGTCTTTTCATTCAGCCCGCAGATGGCGATGCGTGCACCCTCTCTGTCGAATTCCTGCGCTGCGGCCAGCCCGATCCCGCTGTTGCCGCCTGTGATAAGGAAATTCTTGCCCGTTAGCCTACCCATTGTCGTCCCTCCTTTAAATTGAACATGTCTTGCCACCTTGGATTACATAAGAGACCGATCGGTCGCATTTAATCTAGCTTTTTTGTGAAAATTAGCTAGGGCAGGTTCCCATTTTTTTCTGTGGCAGGACGGATCTAATTGGGAGATCGCCTTCCAACGGCAATGGTATCGAGAAAGCCGCGAGATGTTATGGGGGAACGACGGAAGTCTTGGGAAGGTGTGGGAGTCAGTTTCGCGCAATAATGAGGAGAATTGGTAATCTAGTTCGTTCAAGTGAATTCTTGCCAAATCGGGTGGAAGTCATTGAATTAATTGGCGTCCCCGGAGGGATTCGAACCCTCGTTTGCGCCGTGAAAGAACCCGGTCAACAGGTAACTGATTGAAAATACGCGACGCGGGTGGCTCCCAAAAGCGTATTAAGTAGCGGTTGGCACCGATTCGTGGACCATAACTGGACCATAATTCTGAAACCCAAACGCAGCTTCGTGTTTGGCGAATAGATGTAGAACTACGGCGTAGAAATCAGATGTACGCCAAAGAATTTTCATGCTACATTGAGTTTGAAAAGCGCCAGCTTCAATTTCGATTGTCGT
>JBKPCG010000054.1:0-12956 GCA_046727255.1 Acidobacteriota bacterium
TTTGGGGGATAGAAAATGTCTACCCGAATCGAGAAAGTCGTTTGTAGGGCATCATAGCGCAAAGTTTTTTCGGCCATTTTCTGGTGAGTGACTTTTTCAACAGCCACTCGCGATTACACTCACCATGCGACCGGGGCCAGCCCCGGGGGGGAAAGGGCCAGGCCAATCGACAGTTCCGCGGTAAGATGGCACCTTCCGCTATGAAACGGGACGACATGATTTCGTCTCTGAAAAGGCTCTTCGTGCCCGCCCTCAGAGAACGTGGATTCAAGGGATCACTGCCGCACTTCCGACGGCCCATGCAGCATCGGATCGACCTTCTGACAATCCAGTTTGACAAGTGGGGCGGGGGCTTTGTGATCGAGATTTCCAAGTGCTCCCCGGATGGTCTCACAATGTCTTGGGGGGAACATATCCCGCCGAATCGAGTCAGAGCATGGGATGTACACCCAACTCACCGGCCAAGGCTGGGTGCTCCACGTCCAGAAGAAGATGGCCATTGGTTCAGATTCGATGGATGGAGGGGGACCGACAGGGTGGCCCGGCAAGCCGTGTCCTATCTTCCAGAAGCTGACGAGTGGTGGGCACAGAGTAAACAATGGTGGAACAAGGTCAGCGGATAGTTGACGTTAAATCCGATTACACTCACAATGCCAGAATCATTGAGCTGCCCAAAAAGCCTTCGGTCTTCGGCATTCCCAAGTGCTTGAGCCTTAAGTTCAGGAATTAAAACAGTTCGGGTGCCCACAAACACATGTTTTTGGGCCGAGCGCGGTTGCAACTAACTCCTCTGTTGCTTCGATCCCAGTACTGCCATCTCCTACGTTGAGCCGCGGCGATCCTCGCGCGACCGGTTGCCGATATTCTTCTTGTCCTTGACTTTGGGGGGCTTTGGTGATTGGAACAACTTTTGTCCTTTCTCACTCTTGCCCAAATGCGCCCAACGCGCCCTCGGTCCTCCAGCGTGTTACACGCAATGATTGATCAAATGGCAAGTTCCGCGTGTGACAGCTATCGCATTTCCAGACTGCCCCTGAGATAGAAGCCATACCGCAACAAGCTAAGGAAATGAGAACGACCTTGCAACGACAAAGCGCTTGAATTGGGGCAAGTGTGAGAAGGGCTAGCCTCGCGGTGACGACACGGACTGATCCGGTGCCAGCGTGCACTTCATTTACAACTTGAAATAGCTGATAATTCGGCTACTCATGTCTCGCCAATCAGTCATCGAGGTCCCTCATGTCGGTTACTGAGTCGAGATCCGAGCCGGCAATCCCGCTCGCCAAGTTGCAGGATCTTTATGACCGTCACCAGTACCTTGACGCGTACACCCTTACCTCGGAGCTTTGGCAGGATTCGACGGACGTCCAGCGGCTCTCGACTGACGAGCTTATTCTCGCCAGCAGACTTGCTGCCCGACTCGGTGGGCTGCGATTGTCTCGATGGTTGCTGAGAGAAACCCTCAAACGCGATCCGCTCAATCCACGTGTGCGCTATTTCGCGCGGTACCTTCGTTCCTCAAGACTGCGCCTGCTGGATGAGCTGAAAGCCTTCAATGCTCAACCGGACTTACGCGGTGATGACCCCGAGCTACGAGCATCCTGGTATGCGTCCTATGGTTTCGCGTGGGCAGCACTTCGGGACTTTGACCGCGCCCATGAATGCTTCGCCCTGGCGCACTCGCTCGCGCCGAATGACAGCTGGGTCCTGACCTGCGAGTCCGATGCTTTGGGCATGGCGGATCGCTGGTCCGACTCGCTCGCCTCTGCCGAACGCGCATGGGAAGCGGATCCTGGCTCTCCTTTCGCCGCCAACAGCCTCGGCACCAGTCTCCTCCACTTGGGCCGGGTACAGGAGTCCGCAGATCGGCTCCATTCTGCCGCTGAGAACTCTCAATCGTACCAACTCGTCGCTCAGGCGTGCTGGCATCAATGTGCGCTTTCCGAGACGTTGGAAGGTCAACAGCGACACCACCTCCTCGAAAGAGCCCGCACCTTGGCAGATAAACTGCCCAGCCTTGCACCCCTAGCAGACCGTGACGCAAAGACAGCGTTCGCACGTGCTCAGCTCGATATCGCAGAGTTGGCGGACGACCATGCAGAAATCGAACGGTGGAGCATTCAGCTGCGATCGCCGTTTCATCGCCAACTTCTTCGGAACTTGAACAAGAACACGGCGGGCAAGCGCATCCGCTTGCCATTTCGTCGAACTATCCAGACACACCAGACTTGTGTTCCCGCCAGTGTCGCAGTAGCGCTGTCGGCGGGTGGCGTACTCATCTCTGCAGAGGAAATGGCCGCCGAGATCACATTCGGGGGCACGCCAGAATGGGCGGCGGCCGATTGGCTGCGGGCGCGGGGTTTCCACGTCCGTTTCTTTTCCGTCACGCCGGAACTTGCTGCGAACTTGATTCAGCATCGGATCGCTTTCGTGATGAGTTGGGAGGCGGACGCCAGCGGTCATGCCGTCGCTGCGATCGGACTCGATCAGCGCGCCGAAACTCTCCTGATTCATGATCCCCAATCATTCCGCGGAACCGAATATCTGCTGACAATTCTCGATCGCAACGTGAGTCCTTTGGGCTTCAAGGGAATGGCCGCAGTGACCGCGGATCGCGCCGCCGACCTGGACGCTCTTTTGCCTCCCGAATCAGCCTTGATGGACGCAGCGCAAGAGCAACAGAAAGCCACGACGCTGCAAGGCCCCGCTTCTGCCCGAAAGATCGTCGCGGACATTGCGGAGCTTTTTCCCTCACATCCCGGAACGCTGTACCTCCAATCCATTCAGCACTTAGACGACGGCCACGTGGGACAGGCGCTGCAAGGGTTCCAGGAACTTCTTCGACAGTTTCCGCACTCGCCTGTCGTCCGAGCCAGGTTCATGTCCGCCTGCCGGGCATTGGGAAATAGCGCCCTCGTGCGTCAAACGCTGAAAGACATCGTCGAGCGCGGGGTTCTGCCCGGTCTCGAATCTCAACAGGACTGGATTCATCCTCCCGACCGGTATGTGTTTGAATACGCCGATCTCCTGCGCTTATCAGCGGAAACCCGCGATCAGGCGGAATCGCTCCTTCATACCCTCATCCGGCGTCAAGGCAACTCGGCGGGTGCATGGCACAACCTCGGGGATCTGCTATGCCAAAAGCGGGACATGGAAGGAACGCTGCTCTGTTACCGCATTGCATCATGTTTAGCAAACAGTGATGAGCACTACGCCCGCGCGTATGCCGACGGACTCGCTGATGAAAAACGCGAAGCGGAAGGGTTTCGTTGGCTCGAAGGACGAGTTCGCAGGTTCGGCAGCTCGTCGCATGCCGTCGCGACCTGGATCTCCTGGATCAGCGCGCTCGAAGACCGCGGATATCCCGAGCGCGCGCTGGCTGCCTGCAATGAGGCTCTCACCCAGCATGGCGATTCTCCTGAGCTGCTCTCGTTTGCCGTGCCGTTCTTCGCCAGGATGGGAGACTGGGAAGGTGCCGAGAGGAACCTGGCTCAGCTGAAGCCCAGGGACAACCCCGCTGCCTTCTACGAAGCCTCGGTGCACTTCTTCCGCATGCGCGGCGACCCGAAAATGGCCGCCGTAAACGCAGCGGCCTGGATCCGCGAACTGCCACGGTCGATGCATGCTCGCCATGCCATGCTGGACCTGATCGCGATGCAGGAAGGACCCGACTCTGCGGTCGAAACCGCCGCGCGTTGGGTGCGCGAAAACAAGGACCATGAGGAGTTTGAAGAGAAATACTGTTGGCGACTGGACAGTGCTGCGGGTCCAAAAGGAAAAAAATACTCGGTCCTCCTCAAGCGCCTGAAGCGCAATCGCGAAGATGCATGGGCGTGGCGCGAAGCGACATTTTGCATCCTCTATCAATACGACCTCGCTGACGGTCGCCAGCAAAAACGCCTGGAGCGGCGCATTCCGGAGTTCCTTGCCGAATGCAACCGCACATCGAACGAGCACGTGGCAACCATTCGCGCGCATGCCCTCTGGTCCGGATACCGCGGCGACTGGTCCGCCGCGATAGCCAAGTCACTTGAAGCAATCGACCTTGATCCTCGCGGCTTCTACAGTTACCGTCGCATTTGGGAGTGCTCGGCACGACTCGATAATGTGGAACGCAATCGTCTGTGGACACAGATCGAGCCGATGCTGCTCAATTCTCCCGGCCAGCTCTCCATCGCGCGGGAGGTCATGGGCCTCCTCGCCGAAAGATTTGGCGTGCTGCAGGCAGAGAAGACCATCGAAGCATGGATGGCCGCACGCCCCGGGGATCCAAACGTTATCGAAGCCGCTGCCGACCTTCTCATTGACCGCGGCCACGGCCGTTCCGACGCTTCCCGGGCGATCGCCATGCTGAAACCCGCCGTTGAACGGTATCCGTATCATTCTGGCCTGCGTTTCTCGCTAGCCAATGCTTATCGTCGCGCTGGACAGGATTTCGACGCAGAAGGCGTGCTATCGGAAATCGTTCGTCGCCATCCCGATAATTCAGCGGCCATGATTCAGCTGGCCTGGATCCGGCACCGCCGCGGTGAGCAGGAAGACGCGTATCGGATCCTCGACACCGCCGCGGCTGCGAGTCGAAACCCTGAGGTCCTGGATGCCCGCGTGCAGATTCTGATCGAAAACCGGCGCTTTGATGATGCCCGCCAAACGATTGAGCGCGGCCTCCACAACATGCCCGAAAACGTCCATTGGCGCAGCCGAGCGATTCCGTTGCTTTCGCAATGCGGAGCGGATGCAAAGGCCATTCAAGCCGCGCGTGCCGGCGTCGAGGTCTACCCATATGGCGCTTATCTCTGGCTGCTGCTGGGCAGAACCCTGAATGAACTGCGCCAATTTGCCGAGGTCGGCGAAATTGAGTCATGCCTGCGCCGGAGTCTGCGGTTCAATGGCACCCTTTTCGAGACCGCTGACCTGCTCGCCCTCTTGCTCACCGAACAACGACGTTTTGACGAGGCAGCCGGAGTCATGGGCGAGATTGAGAAAAGGATGCCTGATCCCTGTCCCGCGCTTGGCCGCCTGGCCTGGATCAAACGAATCCAAGGACAACGGGGCGATGCCCTAAATGACTTGGCGAAGGTGGTGACTGCCAGCCCGTGGTACAGCTGGGGCTGGAACCTGCTCATCGGTTGGCTGGAAGAGGATCAGGAATGGGGACAAACCCGCCAGCTCTTGCAGGACATCCCGCCGCAGATGTTCACGAACACATCGTTCCGGCTGCAACGCCTTTTGGGTCTTGGGAAAGCCGGCGTGGATCGAGCTCGGCTCGATACCGAATGGGATGACCTTCTCCGCGACTTCCCCGAAAACGTCACGCTGTTTGTGAAACGCTACGACAACCTGCACGAGAGCGAGCGTTTCGATGCTGCCGCATCCGTTCTCAATTCCATTCTGCAGTTCGATCCCGACAACCCTTTCATTCTCGCGCGGCGCGTGGAAGTCCTGTCGCGTTCACTGGACAACGAGGCGGCGCTCGAGGTGGCACTGCGAGTCAGTTTTAGCCCCTTGGAGGAATCTCCATGGCCCGCCGACAAAGTATGGGATGTTGCCCTGACCAGCGGTTTCGCCGACCAACTTTATAAGAAAGCGGTTCAACGCCTATCAAGCGGGGAAAAGCCGACGCGCCGCAGTTTCGCAAGAATGGTTGCCCACCCAATGCGGATCGAAACCAAGCGAGGGCTGCAGCCGAGAACTACGACGTGGTTTCTATTTGGGGGCGCGAAGGAACTCGCAAGACTGGAGCGGCTCGTCAGCAATTCCGGCTGGGACGGCAGCAGCTACCGCGCCGAGTTGTATCGAGGGCTCTGCGATTATGGTTATCATCGCGTCGTAAAGCGGCTTTGGAAAAAGAGTGGCAGCACTGCACTGAATATTGACGAGTGGTCTCAAATCGGCCGCGCGCTCGTCGGCGCTAATTTACCTTCGCAAGGCCGGCGATTTCTCGGCGCGTGGCGCGAGCGTCCCGGCGTCGGGATGTGGATGGTGGCGAACTATACTCTGTGCCTGTCGCGTTTTCGACGCAGCCAGTTAGAGGAGTTAAGGGCGGCTTGCCAGGATGCACTGTCCGGCCTTCCTCATGACCATTGCGCCAACTACCTTGCGCACGTCCTTGCCGAAACCTGTGCTCTCCTCGGCGATAAGGAAGCGTTCCTGCTAACGTGGAACACCTACTCCACGTATTTCGGAACCGAACTGAAACAGAACGAATACTTCCAGCCCAAACGACGCCATTTGCTGGGTGATATCCCGATGATGGCCCGCTATCTTCGGCAAAACGAAACGTGGCTCTATCGCAAGATGCTCTGGAAATTACGTTGGAGCTCAGCCCCTACGGCTCAGACTCCCAGCGGAACTGAACGGCCGGCATTCGCTAACGTTCCGTGGTGGGTATGGTGGCTTCTCTTCATGCTGATCCTCCAACTTTTTAGGAACCCCCAGTGAGCAGAGGGTCTCGACCCTCGTGACCTAGTTGTAGCTCACTGCAGAGCTTGTGCGGACAGCCAATCCATGACCCAAAGTTCAATGTTACCGTGTGTCGTCCAACGGATTTCGGCCCTTCAGCTCGATGTCGAGTTTGAGTGGCTGGTAGTGGTTTACGACCTCAACGTCTGTACCTTCTGAACCGTGCCGGACGGCTGTCGCGCTGCGGGTCTTCTGTCATCTGCTGCCAGCGAATCAGACACGAGGTCAGATCGCCCTGCTCGGCCAACGGCCTTACCTTCGGCAGCCAGCATCCGCGCTGACTTCTGCACTGAGAGTAAAGAAGCGGTGAAGGGGCTAGGCGGCGGGCGGGGCGGGCTACCGTCTGTATTTCCGGAACGTCGCCGGCCTGTACTGAACCTCCTGCTCGGCCAATTTCTGCTGGTACCTGATAAGGGCTGAGGTGAGGTCACCTTGTTCGGCGAGGGGCTTGACGGCTTCGGCCGCAATTTCCTTGGCGGTTTTGAAAGCGGGTTCCGGCAGAGTGAGTACCAGGTACTTGAGACAGTCCCGCAGATGGATTTTCCGCCAGCCCTCTGAAGATTGGCAGACTGCCGTACTCGTACACGGGAGTGTGGCGCGAGTTGCAACGCGCTTCTGAGGCCGCTGGTATCGGCGGACTCGGTACTCATTCATTCCGCCACACGTACTGCACATGGCTGGATTCGGTCGGTACTACTGTCGGTGTGCAGCAGAAGCTGATGCGGCATAGTGACATCAGAACCACGATGAACATCTACGGTGATGCGGCATCGGCGGACATGCGCGAGGCTAATGACAAGGTGGTCAAGCTGGCATTCTCGGCTTAACGGATCACAGACGGATCGCGGAGATTCGTAAACTACTGAAAGAATGGCTCCTCAGGTAGGACTCGAACCTACAACCCTCCGGTTAACAGCCGGGACGCACCTGTTGGAGTAGGCGTAATTTCAATGACTTAACTGGAGTACCCCGGAACATTTGGAGTGCTTTCGGCGGCAAACGGGCTCCAAAACGGGCTCCAAAAAACTATCTGGTTCCAAGCACGGATCCACGTTGGTCGCGGAGGATCCGACTCCTTGCCGAGCTGTCGCAACCAGCGTTCTCGCTTATTGACCCCCGGGCGGGGTTTTGAGTTACACATGGGCCTTCGGCCCACCCATAGGGATGAAAGCGCATTGCTGACGTTCATTGATTCCAAACGGTTTACACGCGACTTTCGACGGAGTGTAACGGGGATTTTTCGCCAGTATCAGCTCACTACAGACTGTGGCCGTGTTCCAAGTCGCAAATGCCGCCCTTCTCCTTGCCGTGGTAAGGATCAGGCTACTGGGGCAGCGTCGAGGTCGAAAGACCTGTAGTGGTATTGAGCATATAGGATGCTCCACCACCGTCTTCCTCAAGCTCACCATTTGGGCCAAAGACAGCAAAGGCGAATACCGGGGGATCCCCGACGCCGTTCCCTTGCGTTACAGTGACATCGCCGTATTTGTCAGTAGTGATTGATGAGACATTTACACCCACAGCCCCCTCGAAGAGTTGTGTGACTGCAAAATTGCTCTTCTTCACCGAAACGGCTTGAGCACTCTGATTAGTTCCAATGAAAAGGAACTTGCTATTAGCCGCCATGAAACATGATGCGCCGGTGCCACCAACCAGGGGTAATTGGACAGTTTTCGCCAGTGTGATAGTAACCGAATCATTTGGTGGGGTTATGGTATCGACTTTCTTATAGATGTACAGGTTAATGGTATTTACGCCGCTGCCGGTACCCACATCCACAATGTAGAGAGCGCGCGTGACCGTGTTTCCTATCGTGGACGGTTTGCCCTCCATGAGAGCGCCCACGTTGCCAAACGGTCCCAAACCCCCCGAGGCATAACAACCGTACCACCCGTGTGTCTGGCCGCAAACTACCCAATCCAAGGTCACAAAACCGTTGTGGAAGCTATAAGTTGTGTACAATCCGGCATCAATTGGTCCTGCCGCCATTGCCGGAACGGTTGCACTGAGTACTAACAAAACCATCAAGGTTGGTAGAGTCAGTCGTTGACGAGGGTTGGACATTGCTTTTTCTCTCCTTGTTGAATTCTGAGGGGAACACGCTTACAAAGCGCCCGAGAACAAATACACACATCTCGGGTGCATTGGCACTGGAATTCTCCAGCGAGCACATGGAAGACGTCAAGTGAATACGTCTCAAGGCCTGGCCATTGCCCAGGTGTAGGATTTACTTGTCGAAATCAGGCGATTACACCAACTACGCCCCCGGCGTGCCCCTGGCGGGGGTTCTGAGTGTAATGGCACGTTACGCCAACAACAGTCCCCGACCAAGAGTTTAGAAATTCCGGTGGCACTTCGTCATAATGGCATGGCCAGTCTGCGGGGCAGTGGAGGTGATTGAGCTTGTGAAGAACCGAATGTGCCTGATGCGAGTACTGTTCTCACTACTGCTGGCGACATGCTTTATGCCCACTTCGGGATGCTCTAAAGCCGTGACTCGTTCGCGGCTAGTCAGTACCTACGAGGCCGAACACGAGAATGGGATCGAGACTCTTGAGTTACGTGCAGACGGCACGTATTTGCACCACTTCAAAGCTACAAAAGGTGCCGAATCGACGTACTCCGACAAATGGGAGTTTGCGGCGGATGATCCAGGACCAGTTGTTCTTCTCCACAATTTCTCGCCTCAGTTCCCCGGCAATTCCTGGATAAAGGGCGCTTGGGGCCTAGGAGTGAAACAGGACTACGGTCGGATTCGGCTCTACGTGAGTTACGACCCGCGTCACTTCTATTTGGAACGTCCAGCCAAATGAACTTGGCGTAATCAGGCGCTAACACCAACGACGGCCCCGCCTGCCTGCGCGGAGGGGTTCTGAGTGTAATCGCGATATTGCGCCAACTATCCAGAACCCCAACCGGCGGGACGGGCTACTTTCGTGTAGCGCGAAAAAACTCCCAAACGAACCCGGCCAAAAATATCCCGATCACGACAAACAGGGTTGCAGGTTTCGTCACAGAGATCGGGTCCCAACCTATTGATGGAACATCCGCACCTGTATCCGGTGGACGGCGAATCCACAAGTAAACCACGATGCCGAAAGGCACAGCGATGGCTACTAGCACCACCGCTACAACTCCCGCCAACAGGCTCTTAAGAAAAACCATTCTCTTCTCGCCGTTTCACGCTACGCCTTTCTTTATGATTGCCTCTTCTTCCTGTACTCGGCGTTGCGCTTCGCTGTGGTTTGCCCCTCAATTTCCAGCTCGTGCTCTGCCCAATATCGAACTTGTTCCTTATCGTGGTCAAAGAATTTCCGAATCGATTGTTCATATTCTGACGAGCCAGTAATCTTGAACAGCGCTCCGGCAGCTACGAGGTATGGGAAGTAGGGAATTGGTCCCCAAAAGACATCCTCCTGCACTCCGACCACAGCCTCAGTGTCCACGATCTTTTTGTACTTCTCATAGAACGGTCGTATTGCTGGTACGGCGAGCTTGTCTTTAGCCATCCCCAGCACTTGAAAGTAGTTCAGCGGTTCGTGCTTGAGGGTATAGTGTGAAACTCGGTCAACGAGGAAACTCACAGCTCGACTGCGGTCGGGGTGCTTCAGAAATGCCTGCGTGCAGCTCTGCCACACGTTATCATCGCCATCTGACATGATTGTTTCGAGGATTTCTGTGTCATCATCCGTCCACGTGCCCTTGGCTTGCCAGTTGAAGGCAAAGTCCATTCGCTGACGTTGATCCCACTGCGGCCACTGCTGCCGAATTTCGGTGGCACTAACCTCGAAACCCTTTTCCGCCATGAACCTCGAAATGCTGCAATAAGATTTTGGCCCGCACTTGAACGAGTATGACCAATCCGTTTTGCGTACCAACTCGCAGTTATCCCCGAAATCCTTCTTGGCAAGTTCGAGGATGTTCGGGTCGATCTCGTTCATGCTGAGTACGTTAGCACAGATAGGTGTTGTTAACAGGCGATTACACTTATTGAGAATGTTCGGGACAGGGTCAGTGAGTGCAAACGCGATATCACGATAGTCCGCAGTTAGAAGATTCGTCCCAATTTGAAAAATACGCGCTGATGACCCGCCGCTCCCACCGCTCCCCCAAAAGCTACGGGACCGAAAATTGTATTGACGATCAGGGAGGCTGAAACGTCTCCAGGCACTTGCGACTGGAAGGGCGGTCCAAATACTTTTCCGGCCTCAAACAATCCGTTGTAGTAAAGCCCTTCGCCCAACAACACTGGAAGCCGAGCCACCTTGCGCAGGTAACCGACCTGCACCATGTAGTATTGGTTCGTCAGCAACTCGTTCTCGCCGTAGGCTGCAAAACTGTTCTGTCCACCGAGCGAAAATGGGGGAACGCCAATGAGCGTGTTTCCGAAGCTGGTTCCCCCGCGCACTGTGAAATAAATAGACGAGGGATCATTTAGCCTTACAAACTTAGCCATTTCTCCTTCGGATAGTGGGTAACTGTGAGCTGCTCCCGGGTTCGCGTCCACCCAGGAAGCGCTCAGGTTCATAAAATGTCCGGATCGCGGAATGACCGGGTTATCCAGCTCATTCAACCTGAATCGCAGCGAGGTTGCTCCAAAGCGGCCGGACACAGTCGGCAGGAGCGTTTGGTTTCCAATATCCGGCTTGAACCTCTGGTACGCAGCCGTATACCCGAGCGACAACTGCGCGATCCGCCCGAATTCATAGCCCACGTCGAGTCCGCCGCCGGCGGAGGCTTTGTGGTACTGGGCGAGGAAAGTGTTCTCGTGGTAAATCGGATACTGCTTGTAATCAACAGCAATATCGGGGGCGATAAACCATTTGCTGGTTCCGGAAAAGGGCCGGTAATATTCACTGCGAATACCGTATTCCGAACCAACCACCACGTCATTGCGCAGTTCTGCCCGATAAGAGCCGAAGTCAAGGAAAGTAATGCGCGCACCCATACTGAAAAACACACCGTTGAAGTTAGACCCGTCGAGCAGCAATAAGGGCTGAACGATCGGCGGCGAATAGGGCTTCTCGACTCCGGTAATCAGCAAGCCGGGCTTGCCGTCGCGTCTGGTCATCTGGTAGCTGAGACTGGAAAATCTCCCGCCGCCCTTCTGGTCCATGAGTTGATCCTGAAGCGCCGCATCATCAACAGGTTTTCCGACTGCGCCACTCAGATCGCTTTCGATATTCTTTGCCACCTTCGTCTTTGTGCCGATGACTTGCACGAATTGAGGTACGGGAGGATTTCGCCGGCGAGATGCACGCTCCGCGAGATATGCCTGCCAGGTGGGCTCATCAACCGAGAGTGTGCTGAGCAGCACGGCCTTTGCCTGTGCCGCCGCATGGCCAAGTTTGATGATCTCTTCCGCTCGATCGTAATCGAGGGAACCAAAGTCATGCAGCGGAATCGTGATCAGCATGTCCGCCCTCTCTAGGCTGCGCATTTCGTTGGCCGCAATCACTACGCTTACTGAGCGGCCCAGGACACCGAAGGATGACAAGGTCGCGTCCGGTTCTAACTTTGCGGTTTCCAGGTGGACAGCCAACGTCAGGTCGGCACCCATGCTTTGCGCAACATCCACCGGAAGGTTGTCCATCAATCCACCGTCAGCAAAGATGTGCCCGTCCCAGCGCACGGGGCTGAAGATTCCAGGCAATGACATCGTGGACCGCAACGCGATCGACAGTGAGCCTTCCCGGAACACGAACTGCTTGGAAGTGACCAGATCGGTGGCAACACAGGCAAACGGAATCGGCAGATCATTGAAGCTCTCGACCTCGGAATAGGGCAGCGCAACTTTGTCGAGGATCATGCCCACTTGCTGGCCGGAATTGAAGCCCTCAGGGAACTGCAATCCTTTCTTGAGTCCAAATTCCAGATGATTGGGATATTCAAAGGCGTCCTCCTTACGGCGGAATGAAAAATCCTGGTACGGCGTTTGACCTTGCAGGACTTCAGTCCAGTTAATCGTCTTGACGATCTCCTTGACTTGCGAAGCATCATGTCCGGTCGCGTACATACCGCCGACGAGTCCGCCCATGCTGGTACCGGCAATGTAATGCACCGGAATTCGATGCTCCTCGAGCCATTGCAAAACTCCAATATGAGCCAGTCCTAAGGCACCGCCGCCCTCAAGCACCAAGCCAACCTTCGGACGTTTTGCCGCCTGACTAACGGAGGGAATGAAAGAAAAGAGCACGATGATGCTACTGACGAGAGCTTTCGCGTGCAGCCGCATAGATAGACTCCGAGGCAACTTATTCTTTCAGCCTAGAGTGGGAGTGCTAGGGCGGACACTGGTAGAACTCACAGACGATTCGTCGGAAATTTGGATTGCGGGCCGTTTGCATCACGCGGAGGGTGACCTTGCGATCCGACCGTGAGCATCAGATTGATTTTACGTTAGCCACCGGCACAGACTGTAGTCGACGAAATCAGGCGTTTGCACCAACTACGCTCCCCTGGGGCGGCTCCTGGCAGGGTTCTGAGTGAAATCG
>JBKPCG010000055.1:0-10007 GCA_046727255.1 Acidobacteriota bacterium
ATACGGCATTGGTTTCCTCCTGGCGGGAGCGGAGAGCGTGCCGGGGATAACATTAAGCAGGATCTCGGGCTATTGCCGCTCCCACAGGGGGAGTGACAACGCACCATTTATTCGCTCTATCACGCACGCTCCGGATCAGACCGGCGTACGGCCTTGGCTTCTCCACTGTTTACTCAATCTCGCCGCCTTCCGCCATCGTGGATTATTGCTCGACTCTGACTGATTTTCATGCTGTTTCGCGGGCTACAGGCCCTAAAGGACAGGCGTGGGTGTTGAAAAAGGCTTGCTTGGGAACGGCGGTTGGGGAGTGAGTAGGGCGACGCGGAAGAGTTTTTTGTAGGTGGGGAACTAAGTTGTTGCCAGGACCGTTGGCTGCGGTTTTTGGTTGAGGAATCGGACCAGGCGTTTGATGTTCTGGGCGGCCGCTGCCAGGAAGAATTGCTCCCCGTGGCGTGCTCCACGGGCAGAGCCACCAAACGATATTAGAGTGGTCAAGGACGTAAACTTGGAAGGCGAGCCAAATCTGAAGTAAGTTTAGGATTGCGCGATGGCGGAACTCGAATTCCGTAGCCTTCATCTGATGTACCGCACAGCTCCCGACGAACATCCGAAATCCGATCTACAGCTTCTGCCAGCGCGGGGGAGCAGCGTTTGCGGGTCGAAGTTGAGATTGTCGAAAAACCATCCGTTACCGGATGGTATCGTCGGAAAATCGCGCCCAGTAGGCAGCGAAACATCCAATAAGTCAAGAGGATTCTACTCAATCATTAGCTATCCTCGGTTTCTGGTGGAGTGCTGGTTTGCACTCCGCCTTTTTTTTTCAGGCGGGGTAGGGGCTGAATTTGTGGCGATCTGACAGTAATGCGACAACGATCCTTCTACTAACTAAGGAACAGTTGGAGGAGCAAAAGCATCAAAATATATTTTTGCGAAGGGCTCTTGACTGCTTGTTATGCTGATGAGAACCTCTCGACAAGTTCCGCTTCGTCGATTCGAGTGAAGTCTGGGGTATTAGCTTGCAGAGCCCAAACCTTGGCCCTGAGTGGGTAATTGCTGGCCCAGATGACGAAGCTGGGAACCGCTCCAAGAGTCATGAGCGTCTGTTGGAGGCTGCGCGGAGCGCTTGGCCCAACGTGCTTTCGTACGCACGTTTAGCGGATGTTCCCTCTATGTTGAGGCTAGTCCCTCTCTACTCATTAGTTCCTCTAGAGCCACATTTCGCTGTGACTCAGATCACGCCCGCAAGTGATCCATCTTGCAGCCGGACGACCCTCCATCCGTTAGTGTCTTCGCAGCGTCTTGAGAGCTGAGGATTGCCGGGAATGCCTTCTGCTGTTGCCGACCACACTGGTTTGGAGTCTTCCCTCAGTGAACTTCAATGGCGAACGAATCTGAATAGCAAGGAAGCAACAGGTTCGTTGCGGGCAGCCGATGCCCTATGAGAGCAGCGATGCACATGCTGGGGGTTGGGTCCTATTCGGACTAGAATGCAGATTCAACCTCGGAGAACTCTTATGGCCGGTACGCTTGAAATCCCGATAACCCTTTCGCCCGAAGAGCTAAAAAAGATCGATGCCTACTGGCGAGCGTGCAACTACCTTTCGGTGGGTATGATCTATCTTCGCGCGAATCCCTTGCTGAGGGAACCGCTCAAGCCGGAACACATAAAGAATCGCCTCCTGGGTCACTGGGGCTCCGATCCCGGCCAAGCACTAGTTTGGGTACACCTGAATCGTCTTATCAAGAAATACGATTTAAGCGTTATTTATATTTCCGGCCCCGGTCATGGGGCGCCAGCCACACTTGCCAACTGCTATCTTGAAGGGCACTATTCCGAGATTTATCCCGACAAAAGCCGCGACGAAGCGGGTATGCTCAAGTTCTTCAGGCAGTTCTCATTTCCGGGAGGAATCGGTTCCCACTGCACACCGGAGACACCGGGTTCGATTCACGAAGGCGGTGAACTTGGCTACTCCATTTCGCACGCGTATGGAGCTGCGTTCGACAATCCTGATCTCATCGTCACTGTAATGGTTGGAGATGGAGAGGCGGAGACGGGCCCACTTGCGACTTCCTGGCATTCGAATAAATTCCTGAATCCGATTCGCGACGGGGCGATTCTGCCAGTGCTGCATCTGAATGGCTACAAGATTGCGAATCCCACAATCCTAGCGCGTATTCCCCATGACGAATTGGAGGCGCTGCTGACCGGATATGGCTACAAGCCTTACTTCGTCGAAGGCAGCAATCCGCTCACAATGCATCAGCAGATGGCGTCTACTCTGGAGCAGTGCGTTCTCGAGATTCGTTCGCATCAGCAGCACGCTCGCGCTACCGGTAATGCCAGCCGCCCTCGCTGGCCCATGATTGTACTTCGTTCTCCCAAGGGATGGACCGGACCAAAAGAAGTGGACGGCCATAAGGTAGAAGACTTTTGGCGCGCACACCAGGTCCCAGTGGTCGACCCGGCAACAAACAAGAAAAGCTTAAAGGTCGTAGAAGACTGGATGCGAAGCTACAAACCGGAAGAACTGTTTGATGCCAAGGGAAGTCTCATCCCTGAACTGCAAGACCTCTCGCCCACCGGCACGAGACGGATCTCTGCAAACCTTCACGCGAATGGTGGTCTGCTGCGCAAGGAACTGAATCTGCCAAATTTCTGCGACTATGCTGTCAAATTGAAGACGCCGGGTACGACGTACGCTCCACCGACCGATGTCCTTGCGCACTTTCTCGCGGAGGTGATGCGTCGAAACATGAGTTCGTTCCGTGTTTTCGGGCCTGACGAAACGGCTTCCAATAAACTGGGGGCCATCTACGCTGCGTCAAAGAAAACATGGCTCGCCGAACACAAGCCGGAAGATGCCGACGGGGGCGAGCTTGATGTCTCTGGGCGGGTCATGGAGATGCTCAGCGAGCACACTCTGGAAGGCTGGTTCGAGGGTTACGTTCTCACCGGCCGCCATGGCTTTTTGTCTACCTACGAAGCCTTCGTTCATGTAATTGATTCGATGTTCAATCAGCATGCAAAGTGGTTGGAAAAATCAAAAAACGAAGTGGATTGGCGCGCACCTGTGCCTTCCATCAATCTTCTGATTACATCGCTGGTCTGGCGGCAGGACCACAATGGGTTTACCCATCAGGATCCCGGATTTCTTGATGTGGTCACCAACAAAAGCGCGGATGTAGTACGGATTTACTTGCCGCCAGACGCGAACTGCCTGCTGAGTGTGGCCGATCATTGCCTTCGGTCACGCGATTACGTAAACGTCATCGTGGCGGATAAGCAGGAGCACCTTCAATACCTCACCATGGAAGAGGCCATAATTCACTGCACCAAGGGGATCGGCATCTGGAACTGGGCGTCAACCGACGATGGCGCGGAGCCGGACGTGGTGATGGCTTGTGCGGGCGACATCGCGACCATGGAGTCTCTGGCCGCAGTTGCAATTCTGAAAGAACGCTTCCCCGATTTGAAAATTCGGTTTGTCAATGTCGTGGATCTTTTCCGCCTCATGCCGGAGACGGAACACCCGCACGGTCTCTCAGACCGCGACTTCGATTCGCTATTTACCACCGGCAAACCTGTTATTTTCAACTTCCACTCATATGCTGCCCTGATACACAAACTCACCTACCGCCGCAAGAACCACGACAATATTCATGTGCGCGGATATAAGGAAAAAGGAAACATCAACACGCCGCTTGAACTTGCTATTCTCAATCAGGTGGACCGCTTTAACCTAGCTATCGATGTCATCGACCGAGTTTCGCGTCTGCGACCCATCGGCGCGCACGTCAAAGAATGGCTGAAAGGCCAAACTATTGACAGCATCCATTACGCACATACGGAAGGTATCGACAGAGAAGAAATTAGGAACTGGAAATGGCCGGGCTAGGCATGGTGGAAGAATCGGCCATCGAACGCGGCCCGATTCTCGCAATCAATAGCGGATCTTCTTCGCTTAAATTCGGTGTGTACAACCGCGACGTGCTCGACGAAGAGCTGCTGCTGACCGGCAGTGCTGATGACATTGGACGCGAAGATGGCACGCTAAAAATTTGGTCCTCTGACGGAAAACCCATTCTTCAGCGCGAAGGTATTTACGGCTCGCAAGATGATGCGCTGGCTGCCCTCGCCGCGATCCTTCAGGAGCATATTCACGGGGGGCCAGCCGCTGTGGGCCATCGCATTGTCCACGGAGGGTCCAATCTTCGCACTCACCAACTCATTACTCCGCAAGTCCTGGAGCAACTGCGCTCCGCTACACACTTTGCGCCCTTGCATATTCCAAAGGCCCTCTCACTAATCGCTTCTGCGCAGTCACTGTTTCCTTCGGCGGAGCAGTTCGCCTGCTTCGACGATGCCTTTCACCGGACCATGCCGGAGACCGCGTCGCATCTGGCTCTTCCGCAGCGCTATTTTGACGCCGGCATTCGACGTTACGGTTTTCATGGCATTTCCTACGAATCCCTTGTGCATCATTTCGGCGCGAAGCTTCCTGAACGCGCGATTTTCGCGCACCTCGGTAATGGAGCGAGCCTTTGTGCTCTTCGCAACGGACGATCGATCGATACCACCATGGGTCTTACCCCTACTGGCGGCATCCCTATGGGTACCCGCTCCGGTGATCTCGACCCTGGCATTCTTCTATACCTTCTCAGAAGTGAGAATCTCGGCACTGACGAGTTGGAACGATTGCTCAACGATCAGAGTGGCCTCTTTGCTCTCTCTTCCGGCGAGAGCGATGTGAAGGCTCTTGAGCAGAGAGTACTTTCCAACGACTCCCGTGCCACTCTAGCGCTGAATGTGTTTGCAGTTTCCGTGCGCAAGATGATCGGCGCGTACATCGCCCTTCTCGGTGGACTGGAACTCCTGGTCTTTACCGGCGGAATAGGAGAACATAGCTCCTACATACGGTCCGCGGCGACGGTAGGCCTCGAAGTGATGGGTCTCACCGTGGACAAGATTCAGGTCGTCCCGACCCAAGAAGAACGGCAGATCGCCCGCCACGGTCGCAGGCTGATGACGCGTCGCAGATAACAGGTGATGCTGGCCCGGCACACGATCGAAGCCTAAAACTTGAGGTCGTGCCATAGTCAATCTTGCTGGCTCACGGCCAAGAGAAGCGCCTGCTTCTCATATAAGAAGCGCAACCGTAGCGCAGCCACTGTCATAAGGCGAGTGCAAGGGAGTCGCGTTAGCGATCTGGAGTCTGAAAGACTAGCCGCGACCCTTCACTAAATCCGTAACGAAGGTGTAGAGGAAGACTATAATTCCACCGAGCAAGAGACCGACCCCGACGAAACAAAACAACCAAAAGGAAATGGGATGGCTCCAGACTAAGGTGAAAGCCATGACCAACAAGCCCAGAATCACGAGAATACCAGACACTCGTAATAGCCGAGGATTCAATGGTTCGTTTGCTCTCATCGCGCACTCCACCAAAACCTAGTTGTTACATGCTACCGCAATACTTGTGAGGCATCGCATGATCTGGGATCGACATTTCCCCAGGCATTATCCGCGTGCCCTCATGCACGCCGCTGGCACGCGGCTAGTTGTGGTTTGCGATCTCCCGCAGCGCTGCCATGTTGCGAATCACCAGCGTCGAGCCTTTCCACTGCACAATCTTACGTTTTTTCATCTCCGCAAACAGCCGAGTGACTGTCTCTCGCGACGTTCCAATCATCTGTGAGATTTCCTCGTGGGTGAGTCTAAGCGTAAAGCGCGTCTCCGGTTTTGCGGCGACTCCGTTCTTCGAGCTCCATTCCAGAAGCAACTTTGCCAGTTTCTCGACGGCGGAGTGTGACAATTCCAGCGAGCGCACTTCTTTACAGGCACTGTAATACTTTTCGCTTAACTGCTCTGCGACTTTGATGCAGGCCTCCACGTCATCCTTCAGGAACCGAAGGAAGTCATCGCGCTTCACAAAATTGACCTGGCAGGGATCGATCGTCTCGGCCGTCATTTCGTATGGTTTGCCGGACACCGTGGCGGCCAATCCTAGTTCTTCCCCTGGCTCAGCAATCTTCACTATTAACGTCTTGCCATTTGTGGCGCTGATGGAGAGCTTCACACTTCCTTTGCAGAGCACAAATATGCCCCGCGGCTCCTGCCCTTGCACAAATAGCACAGCTCCCTTGGGATAAGACATCGCGTACTTGATATCCTCAAAAGACTGCAACGCTGCCGGTGGCAAGTTGCAAAAGACATGACCGACACGCATCTTGCAGGTAAGACAACTTTCTACAATCTCCATGCCGTATGGTGAGCGCATGCATCACCTTCCTAGGACACTCTCGAACCGGTGTTGACTTGCGCCGCCGTTCCACAGACGAACGTCGGTCTCTGAGCTCAGTGTCAGTCTAGGCTGGAACACTGGCTGTGCCTCAAGACACACGTTCTTGTGATGCCGATCACACGCGTATCGCTGGCGGATGTCGGCCGCGATTCCGAGACCGGATCACGCCAAACCAACTGGACGCAGGGTCCGGGACCAAACACATTGCAGGCCCAAGGCCGACTAGCGTTCTAGAGTCGGAGAGTATTCTGGCTACCTCTTACTTATCACCTATCCACTCTCCCGCTTGCGATGATCAGCGATACAACCGGCTATGTCGCTCATCACAAAATGAAATGGCGCACCCTAGAGATCCCTTTCGTGTTTAGAGGTGGTGCCGGGAGGGTGTGCGCGTCTTCACGCACACCTGTGACCGGCGTCACACCCTGTTGCAACCTCCGCAAAGCATAATCACCTTGGATTCGGGGAGCGTCCTAGCCTCCCCAGCGTGGAGATCCCGTGGCCAAAGGACGTGTTTCGATTGTCGTAGAGCGCTGCAAGTCCTGTGGTTTTTGTGTGGAGTTTTGTCCAACCAGGGTGCTCGCGCTCTCTTCGGCTTTCAATTCCAAGGGCTACCATCCACCACATGTCATTCATCCGGAAAAGTGCAGTGGCTGCGACCTGTGCGGGATGTACTGCCCTGACTTCGCCATTTACGGCGCTAAAGAGGCTCCCGCTGGGAAAGGTGACAAATGAAGGCTGACCCCGGCGGCGTACTCACCGGCGTGCATTTCATGGATGGCGACCACGCCTGCTGCGAAGGCGCACTGGCGGCGGGAGCGCGGTTTGCCGCCGGTTATCCCATAACCCCCTCCACTGAAGTGGTGGAGCGATTCGCTGCACGGGCGCCCACTGTAGGCGGAACATTTATCCAGATGGAAGACGAACTGGCGGCTTCTATCGCGTTGCAGGGCGCGGTCTGGGGCGGCGCCAAGGCATTCACCGTGACGTCCGGTCCGGGTTTCTCCCTCATGATGGAGCATATCGGCTATGCTGCCATGACGGAAACGCCATGTGTATTCGTCGATGTACAGCGCGGCGGACCCTCCACGGGTCTCCCCACCCTTCCCGCACAAGCCGATATGATGCAGGCACGTTGGGGCTCGCATGGCGACTATGAGATCATCGCGCTTTGCCCCAATTCTCCGCAGGAGTGCTTCGACCTCATCATCACAGCCTTCAACCTGGCCGAAGAGTTCCGCGTGCCCGTGATGTTCATGATGGACGAAGTCGTGGGTCACATGACCGAGAAGGTAGTGATTCCTACCCCCGACCAGATCGAAGTCGTACCGCGCCGCCATACCCGCAAGTCGGTTGACGAGTACCTCCCCTATGAAACCACCAGCGCCGACATGGTTCCGGAAATTGCACACGCCGGTGAAGGCTACAAGTTTCACGTCACCGGCTTGACCCACGACGAACGCGGCTATCCCAACATGACTCCGCAGACCCACGACAAGCTGGTTCGCCGCTTGCAAAACAAGATTCGCGCAGCCGCCGACCACATTTTCATGTCGGAGGAAGAACAACTCGAGGGCGCCGACGTAGTGGTCGTTTCCTACGGAATCACTTCCCGAGTGGCGCAACGAGCCATCGAGGCCGCCCGTGAACGAGGTGTGCGCGTCGGCAAGTTGCGCCTGATCACCGCCTGGCCATTCCCCGAGAGAAAGATCCGCGAACTGGCAGCGAATGTGAAAGCATTCGTCGTCCCCGAACTCAATCTGGGCCAGATGGTGCGCGAAGTGGAGCGAGCTGCCGCAGGTCAGGCAAAAACATTGGCCGTGTCAAAAGCGGGCGGAGGAGTTCACAACCCCGAAGACATCCTCAAAGTAATTGTGGAGGCTGGCAGATGTCAGGCAGCTTGATCAGCGACGTGGTCAACCCAGTCGAGCCCTTTTTACGCAGCGATCGCATGCCTCACATCTGGTGCCCCGGTTGCGGCATCGGCACTACCGTGAACTCATTCGCGCGCGCTCTCATCGAATCGAAAATTGATTTGCAATCGCTGGCCCTCGTCTCGGGTATCGGCTGTACTGGGCGCGTGGCGGGCTATGTCAAACTAGATTCGTTCCATACCACGCACGGGCGCGCCATCCCGTTCGCCACCGGTTTGAAACTCGCAAACCCAAAGCTAAATGTCGTCGTCTATTCCGGCGATGGCGATCTTTCTGCCATCGGGGGCAATCATCTGATTCACGCCGCACGCCGTAACATCGATTTGAAAGTCATCTGCGTGAACAATCTGATCTACGCCATGACTGGCGGCCAGACCGCGCCCACCACCCCGGACCACTCGATTACTTCTACGAACCCCTACGGTGTGTTCGAGCCGTCGTTCAATCTGCCGCATTTGGTCGAAGCGGCGGGAGCGGTTTATGTCGCGCGCTGGACCACGTTTCACGTACGGCAACTGGCGCGCTCCATCAGCGAGGCGTTTCAGAAGAAAGGCTTCTCCTTTATTGAAGTAATCTCGCCCTGCCCCACGCTTTATCAGCGCCGCAACAAGCTGGGCGATGGTCTCGACACCATGAAGTACTACAAAGAAAAGAGCAAAGTCCGTCACGGCGCGCCTACCAATGAAGTCGGCATGACCATGACCGGGGAGATCATCGTGGGCAAATTTGTAGACCGCGACCGGCCCGATTACCAAACCTCGATGCGAGTGCAATTCTCCGAATCGCTGGGGGAGAGCTTCGTGGACCAAGCGGAGACGGTATGCAGCTAACTGAAATTCGTCTCGCGGGTTTTGGCGGCCAGGGAGTGATCCTCTCGGCTATCATCCTGGGCAGGGCTGCCTCGATTTATCAAGGCGCTTTTGCCACCATGACACAGAACTTCGGTCCCGAAGCCCGGGGTGGCGCCTGCAGTGCGCAGCTCGTCCTTTCCGAGTCGCCAGTGTTGTACCCGTACGTTACTCGGCCAGATTGCCTCGTCGTAATGTCGCAAGAGGCTTACTCGCGTTTCGTCCCGGAGTTGAAAGAGGGCGGCACCTTGATCGTCGAGCAGGATTTGGTGCGAGTTTCAGATCTTAACCAGGAGATTCAGGTCTACAGCGTTCCTGCGACCCGCATCGCCGAGGAACTCGGAAAGCGCATGGTGCTGAATTCGGTGATGGTGGGATTCTTTACCGCAGTCACACACCTGCTGGACCCGGACGCCGTGCGCAAAGCAGTCGCGGATTCGGTCCCGCCAAGCTTCCGAGAACTGAACCTGCAGGCCTTCGAAAGAGGATTGGAGCAGGGAGCCACTGCATTAACCGCGAACCCTGCCGATGCCGAACTGCAGATGCAGTACTCGCCGGAGTAATGTCTTAACCGGTTGCATTCTTCCGCTTTTGATGTGGCGAGATTCAGGACTACGCTGCCCACCCGCACGCCACTAATTACAAGCCGCCATGACTTTGTCCTGGGTTGATCGCAATGACAACTCGGATTCAACGCGGAGACTCCCGATGAATGCTCCAGGATGTCGCTGGGGTAGTGTCCCTATGACACTCCCGACCGGAACAGGGAGTGATCCTATGGAAACTCTGAATAAGCCCGTGACTTCGGGGTAGTAAGTGTTCGGCCACGCTAGTACAAGTGCTCGGAGTCGGTCTTTCCGCGGTCTTCCGCCCGCTTCGGCGGCTCACTCGTGATCTGCAACCTTCGCTCCCGGGTTAAG
>JBKPCG010000056.1:0-8300 GCA_046727255.1 Acidobacteriota bacterium
CTCATATCCGGTTCTTGTTCATCGGCTCGCGTCTTTGCTCCACGCTTCTTTCAGGCCCCGCCTCGCGGCGAGTGTTATTTCGCCCTTGCGCTTCGCTATGACTTCACCTCCATCAGGTTGTCAAAGGGACTTTCACCCTCAGCTGTCGAACCTGCTCGGCACACAATAAAAAACCCTCTCGCTAAAGCTGAGAGGGTTTGCGAACTGGCTGACCGGAGAGGCCCTAGGCACGCACAACATTGGCCGCCTGAAATCCCTTGGGGCCTTTGAGCAGATCGAACTCGACGGTCTCGCCCTCGTTCAGCGAGCGATACCCGTTCTCCTGGATGGCGGAGAAGTGCACGAACACGTCCTCTCCCGTGGAGCGCTGGATGAACCCGTACCCCTTCGCCCCGTTGAACCACTTCACAGTACCCTTCTCTCTCACAAAGAAACTCCTTTCGCCTCTCTTGCTGAGAATTATTCTTCCGTCTCTTATCTGTTTGTCCCGGGGAATTGGGACACCCCCTCAAAGGACGGTAAGAACTTGCTGGCGTCGCCGCGTGCGGGCGAAACCGCGCCAACAGAAACGGCTCCCGAGGTTCCAGCGCTCAACAGGGAGCGACGAAACACCGCGGAGCCGCGAAACGAAGGCGCGATATCGGACTGCCTGACACAGAACGTCAACCTGAACTACACTCTCGCCAACCGGGTCTCGGCTGACGAAGCCCAAGATAATAGCAGGAAGCTGGTTCTTGGCAAGAGCTAAGTTATTGAAAGGCAATATATGACCCCGGGCCGGAGTCGCAGCCAAGAGAATCCGCATTGGGGTCAATACCCGCGTGCGCAGAACCCCCGTAAGTATCTGATAAGATTTGGGAAACAGTGAATTCCATCACTCCCATCGAAATTTCGGACAAAACCACCGCCGACGCCAAGCCCGGCATGGTCAAGGCCCAGAGCGATCACCTCGTCGCCTCCACCCTGCGCTATCTGCTGCGGACCGAGGTGCACACCTTCGCGTTTTCGGTCGCCGCCAACGCCATTCTTTCTTTCTTCCCATTCGTGCTGTTGCTGCTCACGCTCATTCGCCGCGTATTTCACTCGCGCGTAATGTATGACGTCGTCGTGAGCCTGCTGCGCGACTACGTACCCGCCGGGCAGGACTTCGTAATCCGCAACCTAAACGCACTGGTAGACGAACGCCAGCGAGCCCAAGTGTTCTCGCTCGTCATTCTGCTGATCACTTCGACCGGAGTTTTCATGCCGCTCGAAGTAGCCCTGAACCGCATCTGGGGATTTCGCAATAACCGCTCCTACATCGGAAACCAGCTGATCTCGCTCGGACTGACATTTGCCTCGGGATCGCTGGCCCTGCTATCGGTCTGGGCGACTGCCGGCAATGTCACATTCCTGAAGTCGGCCTTGCACGGACACGGCGCGTGGTTCATACAATTAGTCGGATTCCTCAGCATGAAGGTTTTCGCGATCACCGCCAGCATCGCAATCTTCTTTCTGATTTACTGGCTGCTGCCTAACGGAAAAGTCCCGGCGCGCGCCGTCCTGCCAGCCGCTGTGCTCATGGGACTATTCTCCGAAGCCCTGAAGTATGCCTACATCGTTGCTCTACCCTGGCTGAATTTCGCCGAAGTCTACGGCCCCTTCGCAATCTCCGTCAGCCTGATGTTCTGGGCGTTCCTGACAGGCATGCTGCTGCTGACCGGAGCGCACCTCTCGGCACGGAGACTGCGGCTTTTGTAAATTTGGGTTGTGCCGGGACGACCCATATGTGTTTGGCCAAGACGGATTGGCCGCAAGGTTCCGGCCTTTGCGCGATTTTTCGTCCAGTGGGAAAGTAGAACGCATCGTCCGGCCAGACTCCCCACACCAGCATTGACATGTGGGCGATTCGAAGGGTGAACCGTCCCAACCCGAAACGTCCGGCAATTGCTCATCTGCTGCCGCAAGCAAGGCATCACCTCCGATATCGAAGTGATCCCGATCCAGAAAGTTAACGAAGCTTATGAGCGCGTACAGAAAAGCGACGTGCGCTATCGCTTCGTAATCGACATGGCGTCGCTCAAAGATAAAAGTTAAAAGATAAAAGTTAATCGATAGTGCGCGCCGTCTAAAGTGTCTGCATACCGAGGACCTCGAATCCGCAAGTACCGACCCCGCCGCTATGCAGGTGAAGACGGATTCTCAGTAGCCCTGTTTTCGCTGGTGTCGCTACTTCTTTATCCAGCCGGAATTTTTAGCATTCCACGAATCGGGGCAGCGGCTTGCCCTCCGTTCGCGCGGGGGCGTGTAACCAAGATTGTCATCGACAAGCAGGCACGAGCGAGCGAGAACAAAGGGCATGAGGAAAGCTTGGCTGGCGTTTTGCCTGCTTTTGGTTGGTTGCGCGGCGAAGAAGCAGACGGTTGCGCCGACCCCGCTCCCAATACGGAGCCAGATGCCACCACCCACTGCCGAACTCATCGAACATTGTGTAGTAGTCAGGCAGGAAAATGCGAACACGGTAACCTGCAGTTGTCTGCTCGTCACCACCGTGATCGACTCAAAAACGGGGCACACCAAGCTAGTCTGCAAGAAAATGAAAGAGGAAAAATGAGACCGGGACCGGAGACGTAAGGGCAAATCCTTCATCATCGGGCACGGTAGAACGTTACGGAAGGACCTGCCCAAAGAGCCATCTGCGCACAACTGGCGAAATATCGCCATTTCAGCCACCAGGCGATACAGTAGCCGTTGAGGACGATCCACTCGCAGAAGCTATGCGATTCGTGCTCGACGCACAGTCGAGCGTTCAGGAGGTTCACTGTGAAGAAGCACCCGATCGCTGTGAGGCTATTCCTGCTGTTGTTCTTGTCCCTGGTCGTCGCGATCGTTTACGGCGTGCGCCGATACGACTCTCGAGCTCACCGGGCCGCGTGCTACCGCGCCAACCTCGAGAAGCTCAATTCCCTCGAACCTTCGACGGCGACGATCAACACCGAACTCCAGGAGATCCAACTCGACCAAGACGTGATCGATCAGCTCGAGGGTACAGACGACAACACCGCGATCCAACGTCGGAACCGTACGATCGACGGCGTGAAGCTCAAACTAACCAAGGTCAACAAGGATCGAGCCGAGGGTCAGCGTCGAACCGAACAGATCCAAGCCGAGCTCTCGAGCTGCCTCGCAGAGGGGAAGTGATGCACGCCTACCAACAAGCTCGAGTACGATTTCAACACTGACCGGGTTGTGAGTGTAAACGATGATTTCGGCCAACCGACGCCGACCCTCACGGTCATAACGACCTTCTTTTCAACGCTACATGGAGGCCTCGTCGAGTACCGTGCCGAGGCGAGAGTGACTATAGGTTCTCTTGGATGAAGCGGGAACTGCGGTGGACATCGACTTGTACCAAAGGTGAATCGCCGATCGCCTTGAAGCTGTGGATCTCGCCGGCCTTGATGACAAAGATGTCGCCGACACCGCCCTCGAAGCTCTTGCCGTTCACCGTCCATACTCCTCGGCCTTCGCGGATGAATTGGATTTCGTCATAAGGATGGCGATGCGGACCCGGCCCGGAACCGGGCTTCCCATGGAACAGGAACACCGAAACACTAGTGTTGCCCTGCTCAGCTCCGACAAACTCATGCGAACTACCGACAAAAGGCAGATCCTCTTGGCGCATGTGATGCATCCTCATCATCCTCCTGGCAGGATTGGATGACTGGGACTGTTGTCCACGCTGCAGGAATGCCTGCAATCATCCGGCCTTATCCTAAAAGAGCTTCGAGCTTCTCTCCTGGCCGGACTTCGTAGGCCTGGGATCCAGGGCATGCCCAGTCCGGTCAATGCTATCGCTGTTTACGCCAGTCAGCCGGCAGAATAATCTTTGACTATGACAGAGGTGCTGGTTCCCTGCTTGATTAGCTTCATGCCACTGATCGTCACGGTCTCAGGTGGACGAAAGCGTATCGAGCGCGTCGGGTAGAACCGCTGCACCCCTTTTGCGTTCGCACTGCTTGCAGTTGTTACCGCATTCGCTGCTGTCCCAGCTGGTTCATTCATACATTTCCAGTTGAGACCTCTTCACGTTCCACCTTGGCAGAATCCAGAAGTCGCATTACTTGGCTGGTTTTTCTGGCTCGGCCTTCTGCATGGTCCTTGGCTTTCTTGCCTTTCGCAATGAACCCAAATGGCGAGGATGCCCGTTAGTTCGTAGAAAGTAGCGACTCTCAACCCCGGTCATAATGACCGAGGGTAGTTTTTCTGCCAAGAAAAAGGAGAGAGTCGCTATGAAGAGACGATACCAGATCGACCAACAACGCGCGGTGCAACAGTTCCGCCAGTTGGCCCGCGAAGAGAATCCCAGCATCCAGATGATCTTTCCGATGGCCGAGGTCGTGGGACTTCTGCAAGAAGGAGTCGGCACCTGCTGCGCGAGGCCGGATTGGCGTTGATGAACTTGGTCATGCAGGAGGAAGTTCGGCACCTGGCCGGAGAGCGTCATCAACAGCACCCCGAGCGTCGCGCTCATCGCTGGGGGAAAGAAGACGGTTACTGCGTGGTGGACGGGCAGAAGGTGCCGATTCGGAGAACCCGTTTGCGCAGCCAGGAAAATCGCGAGCAACGGCTGGGCAGTTACGAGTTGTTCCAGCGTAGTGCGCCGCGGGAGCACGCGGTGTGGGACAAGATGATGCGCGGGCTGTCGACACGCAACTATGGAGCGGTGGTGAAGGAGTTTCGTGAAGCCTACGGGGTGGAGAAGTCGGCGGTGAGCGACGGCTTCATCGAGGCCAGCCGGGAGAAGTTGCAGGAGTTGATGGAGCGGCCGCTGGGCGAGTTGCGACTGTGTACGGTGCTGATCGACGGCACGCCGTTCCGGGATCGGCAGATGATCGTGGCCTTGGGCATCAGCACGGACGGGCGCAACTCGTGTTGGGCTTGCGCGAAGGAGCGACGGAGAACGCCAGCCGGGTGAGCGCGTTGCTCCAGGATCTGGCGGCGCGCGGGCTGGACTTCAGCGTTTCTAGGCTGTATGTGCTGGACGGAGGCAAGGTGTTGGCGGCGGCGGTGCGCCGTCATGCCGGCGAGGCGGCTTTGATCCAGCGCTGCCAGGTACACAAGCGGCGGAACGTGATCGATCATTTGCCCGAGGAGCACAAGCCGTCCGTCAAGAAGAAGCTACAGAATGCCTACGCCATGACCGAACGCTAGGTCGGCTCTGGTTTGCTGGTGGCCGAGCTCCAGTTCCGCAAGGTGCAAGGCTACCGGGAGATTCCGTCGCTGTTGACTTCGTTGGCGAACACGGTTTCGAAGAAGGCTGTTGCCGAGGAAGTGAAGGTTGCGTAGCCTATGACGGTCGAGAGTCGCTAACTTTCAACGGAGTTCCGGGCAACGTCCAAATGGCTGTGTTGGGTCCTCGAAGTGGCTTCATTTTGGTTAACCGGTCTGGGTGTCTTGGCTGTCATGGCGTACTGAGACGGTTCCGACTGAGGGTCAATGAATTGATTCCATGACAATGTCGGCTCCCACGCCCGAGTAAAGTTGGTGGTGCTAAAGCCAACCAACCGGCTCGGGAGAAAGGAGCAAGGCCCACCCCGTTGGGGTGGTTGTATGACTCAGAAACTGGGTGAGCAAAGTGTGGGATGAGTGGGAAGCAGCTTGGTGCGAATTAAAATCTGAGGCACAACGAGACTCGGCAGCTAAGGCCGCATAACGTCTCTGGCGCGTTCCTGCCCGATAAAGGAGCATGGCTCCGGTACTGGCGATTGTGTAGATGGTGGCGGGGTTGATCTGAAAGGAACAACGGCCCGACCCCGATGGAGAGACTGTGTAAGGGTCGCCGACCGGGCCGGGCCGAGTTGAATTCAGTGTGGAAAGACTAGAACCGGTCTCATAAAGACCAGAACCCACTTAGCTATTCTCGTGGCGCAGGAAGGCGGTCAGAAGTGAGGGCATGAGCGGACGATGGGAACTCAGCGATGGTCAGTGGCAACTGATCGAACCTCTCTTGAGACCGAAACGACGGGCTGATGGTCGTGGTCGACCGTGGCAAGACACTCGGTCTGTGTTGAATGGCGTGTTGTGGATACTAGGCACGGGCGCTCAGTGGCGGGAGTTACCGAAAGCGTATCCGCCCTATCAGACGTGCCACCGCCGATTCCAAAATTGGGTCCGCGAAGGAAAGCTGGAGCGAATTCTTCGTCAGCTAGCAGGGGAGCTTCACGTCCGCGGGCGGCTGAAGTTGGACGAGGCTTTCGTCGATGCCACCTTTGCGTCGGCTAAAAAAGGGGCTTGGCGGTTGGGCCAACCCGGCGTGGCAAGGGGACGAAGATCCTTGCTGTCGCCGATGTGCGCAGTCTTCCCTTGGCGGTCAGCGTACAAAGCGCCTCGCCGCACGAAAGGCAATTGGTTGAGGAGGTCCTTGGTCACAGCTTCCTCGACACGCTTCCTCAACGATTAATTGGCGACAAAGCGTACGACAGCGACGCTTTGGACAACTATTTGGCGCGGGAGTATGGCATCGAGATGATTGCCCCGCACCGTCGAGACCGCCGCCAGACCACGCAAGATGGTCGCCCACTTCGGCGCTATCGGAAACGCTGGCGGGTGGAACGGCTCTTTGCCTGGCTGCACCAATTTCGCCGTCTGGTCACCCGTTGGGAGTATCACATTGAAAACTTCTTTGGAATGGTCCGACTCGGCTGCATGAGGATTCTCTTCAGGTATCTGTGAGCGGACTCTCGCTCCGGTCGCACCGCTCGGTAGATCGAGGCCCTCTTGCAACCCAGATTATCCGAATGATACGTGCGCCCTTACATTACGCGACGCCGGCAGACGCACAACTGTTCACCGGTTCGGGAAGCGTCGGGAGAGCCAAGATCCCAGTAAAATAAAGTATGTGGGTGATTGCGGAGCGTCGTTGCGATTTGTATCGGCGTCCACTTGCATCGTCTCTTTCACTGGAAACATCAGTTCGTGGTTTGCGTTGGCAATAATCCCACTCTCAATGTTGTGTAGCTGACCACTCAACGCCTTTAGCCGCTGCATGGATTGGGCGACGGGAACCCATGGATCGGAACCTCCATAGAGAAAGAACAGCGGAACCTTAGCCTTCAGAACAGCCGCCACCGGGTCATCATCCATCGTCCTGCGGATCGCCGGATCATTAGTGAGGTCAGACACTTTGGGCATGTAAGTAAGATCAAACCAAGGTTTGGATTGTGCCTTGGTTAGAGCATCGATTGCTACCGCACTTGGGTTTGTGCCCCGTAGATAACCGGTCCATGCCCTTCGCGTCTCAAGCATTTCTCGAACATCTTCCTGCGAAAAGCCGCGAACCGTGAGCAAGTTGCTCGTCGCGAATTGCATCTGTTCATCTGCGGTGACGAGCGGCGCTGAGACGGAAATCGCGAAGGCGGTGTCCCGGCTACGCCCCGCCGCCAGCACGGCAAGCCAACCACCCTGGCTCAGTCCCCAAAAACCGATCTTGGCCGGATCAATGCGGGAAAGCTTTGCCAACGCGTGCTGCCCGGCAACGGCGTCGTCCGCCAGGGTCTCATAGTCAACACTCTGAAGGCTCCCGGAAGATTGACCACTCCCACGGCGATCATAGATCAGCACCGCAAACCCCAACGCAGGCAACCCTTCCCGTAGATGGCGGTAAAGAGCTGCTTCTCGCGTCGCTGCTCCTGCAGAATGCAAAACCACTACAGCAGGCAGGTGATCTCCAATGTTCGGAAGGTAGACTGTCCCAACTAGATTTGCACCAGCGTTGCCGAATTGAACTTCTTGCGAAATGACCGCGGGAGTTCCTGCTACATGCCAGGGATCCGAGGCGCTCGCGGATGAGTCGAAAGACATTGCATCAGATAGGCCAACCGTCGTCAGCAGTATTGCCATCAATGCCATTCCCAATTTCATCGACGTAATCCCTTCTGCTTCATCGTTTCACAAGCCGAGTTCTTCAATCACGAGATGCCCCTGCAGTTTGGACGCTCTTTAGACCATATCGTCAACGCAGTTGTCCGGCCAGTTGTTCTGGTCATCCGCAACACAGACGCCCAGGCAACACGTGGGGCGAAGCATATTTCTCTTAACAAGTCGGAATAAAGGAAGGGCCTATTTATGAGACCGGTTGTAGCATGAAATCCAAGCGAGTAGAAAAAAACAAGAAAGCAAGCTGCCGCCCAACCCCAAATAACTGGCACAAGATGAACCGCAAACAACGGCGTGAGATGACGCGGAAAATCCAGAGCGAAGATCTCAGTTTGGAAGTCGTGCATCCCGACGCCGCAGGCATTGATATCGGCAACGAATCC
>JBKPCG010000057.1:0-25381 GCA_046727255.1 Acidobacteriota bacterium
CTGCACGAGCTGTGCAATCTGGGTAATGCCACTGCTTGCCCGCATCTCCCGCGCGAGCGTGATTGGGATGCCGTCCGTTTTTCTGTCGCGCATACCAGCTCCGACCAGATCACGCTTTGGTACGTTTGTGAGTTGGCGCACGCTCCGGTCGAGCATGGGAAGCTCTCGTTCGATTGCGCGGAGGGGCGATGGCTCAATCCGCACGCGGATGCACGGGTGCAGCGACTGGCGGCGTGCTATCTGGAAACCTATCGCTCCCGCCAAAGCGCAGAGCAGAGGGTTGGTGACGGAGTAGCTGCTTCATGAGAAGGATCCAAAGCTTGATTTCAAAGGCCAAAGCCTCCGATCAAGAGAATGTGCTTATCGAAGCGCTGAAGCGTTTGGGTGCGAACGTGGGTCGTCCCTCCGGGACTTTAGTTGTTGTTGCACTGTACCCCGCGCTGAAGCGCGGGGCTAAGCTGGGTCGCCCCTCCGGGGTTGGGTCCCGGGCGAACCGCAAAGCTTCGTAGTGTGCTATGAACGACCACAAACCAATGCGTCCACGGCCCGTTTGCGAATCCAAGTCGGAGATGACGGAGATTGTCCTGCCCAACGACGCCAACCCTCTCAATGCTCTCCTGGGCGGACGCCTTATGCACTGGATCGATATGGCCGCGGCGATGGCCGCTCATCGTCATTCGCGTCAGTACGTGGTCACAGCGTCCATCGATCATCTCGACTTTCTCGTGCCCGTTCGTGTGGGCGACATCGTCATCCTGCGCTCGTCGGTGAACCGCGTCTACCGTACTTCCATGGAGGTCGGAGTGAAGGTCTGGGTTGAGAATTACCACACCGAGAGCAATCAGCACGTCAGTTCGGCATATTTAACTTTCGTCGCGGTTGATGCCACCGGCCGCCGCCTCCCTGTTGCACCCGTAATTCCTGAAACCGACGAAGAAAAGCGCCGTTATGAAGACGCTCTCCGGCGCCGCGAATTGCGCCGCTCGGAGTTGGCGCGCAGAAAACAGGTTCCCAGCAGTTAGTTAGTAGGGTAGTCGCTCAGTGGCGGGCTCCGATTTTGCTGACACCTGAGACCTGTCACCTGTTACCTTTCTCTATGGACAGCGCGCTTCTCATCCATCGCATCCATTTCGCATTCACCATCACGTTTCACTATCTCTTTCCCCAGCTGACGATGGGTCTGGCATTGCTGATCGTCGTCCTCAAGACGATCGCATTGCGGCACAACGATCCGGTCTACAGCCAGGCTGCTCGCTTCTGGGCAAAAATCTTCGGCATTAACTTCGTGATGGGGGTGGTGACGGGAATCCCGATGGAATTCCAGTTTGGCACGAACTGGTCGCACTTCTCCCGGTTCGCCGGCGGAGTAATCGGTCAGACGCTTGCCATGGAAGGCATGTTCGCCTTCTTCCTCGAATCGGCATTCCTGGGCCTCTTTCTCTTCGGCGAAAAGCGGCTGAGCCCTCGGATGCATTGGCTCTCTGCCTTCGCCGTCTTTGCTGGTTCCTGGCTGTCGGGCTATTTCATCGTCGCCACCGACGCTTTCATGCAGTATCCGGTTGGCTACGTCTTCGCGCCAGATGGCTCTGTGCAACTCGCCAGCTTCTGGGATCTCGTCCTGAATCCATGGGCCCAATGGCAGTACGCGCACACGATGGTCGGGGCGGCCATCACCGGGGCTTTTGTTATGGCGGCCGTCGGCGCGTTCTATCTGCTGGGGAACAGGTTCACTGAGCACGCGCGCATCTTTTTAAAGACCGGGGTCATCGCGGGCTGCCTGTTCAGTATTCTGCAGCTCTATCCGACCGGCGACGGACAAGGAAAGATGGTTGCCACGCATCAACCGGTCACACTCGCCGCCATGGAAGGACTGTTCCAGAGCCAGCGCGGTGCGCCGGTTGTCATCATGGGTCAGCCCAACGAGCAGCAAGGAAAGATTGACAATCCGCTGGAGGTCCCCGGCATGCTCAGCATGTTGACCTACCGGCGCTGGGACGCGCACGTGCGGGGACTCGACGATTTTCCCAGGCAGGACTGGCCGGACAACCTCCCGCTGCTTTACTACAGCTACCACATCATGGTGGGACTGGGGACGATCTTCATCGCTGTGATGGTGGTGTCGGCGTTCCTGCTGTTTCGCGACCGGCTGTTTCACACTAAGTGGATGCTCTGGATCCTGCTGCTTTCCGCACCCTTACCCTACATCGCGAACACCGCCGGCTGGATGACGGCTGAACTCGGACGCCAGCCATGGCTGGTATATGGACTGATGCGCACCGCCGATGGCTACTCCAAGACCGTCTCCGCCGGCAACGGGATGTTTACTCTGCTCGGATTCATGGGTCTTTATACCGTGCTCGGCATTCTCTTCCTGCTTCTGATGCGGAGAGAACTGGAGACGGGACCGGTCGGCGAAATCGAGCCAATAGCGCTCCACGCCGCGGAGGCAGAGTGAATATGGCATCCCTTTGGTTCTGGATTGTCGCAGCGATGATCACGGCCTATGTCGTGCTCGATGGATTTGATCTTGGCGCGGGAGCAATTTACCTGGCCGTAGCCAAAACCGACGACGAACGCCGCCGGGTGCTGGGTTCCATCGGTCCGGTCTGGGACGGCAATGAAGTCTGGCTGATTGCCGCCGGCGGCACACTCTACTTCGCGTTTCCGGCGCTCTATGCCTCGAGCTTCAGCGGCTTCTATCTTCCCTTGATGATTGTGCTCTGGCTTCTCATACTACGCGGAGTCGGAATTGAGTTCCGCGCCCATGTTCGCGACCCGGTCTGGCAGAATTTCTTCGACGCGGTATTCAGCGGCTCCAGTATTTTGCTGGCAGTGTTCTTCGGCGTCGCACTCGGGAACGTGGTGCGCGGAGTGCCGCTCGATGCCACCGGCTACTTTTTCGAGCCACTCTGGACTAACTTCCAACTCAGCTCGCAGCCCGGCATTCTCGATTGGTACACCGTTCTGATCGGTGGGATGGCATTGGTGACGCTGACTGCCCACGGCTCGCTCTATGTTGCTCTCAAGACTGACGAGGACCTCAGCCGCCGCGCGCGCGGGGTTGCGCTGCTGTGCTGGCCGGTGCAGTTTTTTCTGACCTGCAGCAGTCTGGTCGCCACGGTTTTCATCCGGGCGGAAGTGATGACCAACTACAGCAGACACAAGATCGGCCTGCTGATCCCGGTTCTCGTCTTCGGCAGTCTCGCCGCGATGCTCTGGGCCAATCCCAAGGGCAAAGAGAAGCTCGCATTCGTGGCTTCGAGCCTCTACATCACCGGGATGCTGGCCGGCGTTGCATTCGCGCTCTATCCGGTCGTGCTACCCGCCCGGGACCGGCAGTATAGCCTGACCATCTACAACACAGCCGCTGGCAGCCACGGGCTCAGCGTCGGCCTTGTGTGGTGGACCTTTGGCGCGGTCCTTGCTATCGGATATTTCGTGTTCATCTACCGCATGTTCCGCGGAAAAGTGCAGGTGGGAGAAGGATACTACTAGCGGTCAGTGGTCAGCAGTCAGCACTCCGTAAAAGAGTAGCGTCGGTGTCTTGCCGGCAAAGGAGCGGTGCGCGGGCACCTGGTCCGCCCTATTCCTACTTGCTGGCGACGCTTCCCGAATACGCCTTGAGCTGGTCGATTTGCTTCTCAATCTTCGCCCAGTCCATCTTATATTTATCTTTACCTTTCTTATCTTTGCGCGATGACAATAGGGCCTTGGGATCGGCATAGTAGCTAAGGATGTTGGCGCGCAGATCCGGCGAAACCTGATCGAAGTGGTGCTCCGCCAGTTTATCCAGCAGTTCAGCGTACGTCTTATCGCCCAGGCGATATTCCCCGGGAGACGTATCCCTCCCGGTATCGCAATCACGATTTTCGAGATGCAGCGCCTCTCGATCCGCCTGCCGGAGGGTTGTTTGGAAATCCTCGACCGTCTGGTTCACGCTCTTGATGTACATGTCTTCGGTCTGGGTGGTCGGAATCTTGAACTGTAGCGCACGGAAGGGCCCGATCTTGGGCATAATTTTCAGAATCCAGGCCAGAATGCGCTGTCGCAGGCCGGGCCGACGGTATCCCTTCCCCCACTCTTTCTGGTAGTCCGTGCGCGACAGATAGTAGAGGAACTTCTTGCGATCGAAATTCGGATCTTCCCTGATCATTTGATCTTTCCGCGAGAGCAGGGCGACACGCGTCATTTCCGGAATTATGTTGCTCACGCTGCGACGAAAAGTCCCAATTGCCAGATCTTCATCTCCGAATACGTCGGAGAGTTTCAGAGCGTAGGTCTCGAAGAAGGCGCGCTCCAGTAGCGGCTTGGCAACCTCGAAGCCGATGAAATCGTGATAGCGGTCACTGGTGTACCGGTTCTTGGCGACCTGGACCATATCGAAGCCGAACTCCGTGCGAATGTGAGCTTTCGGATCATCCCCATACGTCACCTGGTTCCCGAACTTTTTTCTCAACTTCGGAAATTCGATGGCGACGACCTGGTTGATCGTCGGATGCCCGCTGTTGTCCGAAACGTAGTGAGCCAGCGCGCCCAGCGAAAAGGCATACTCATTCAAGTCCGAAGAATCCTGCATCAAGGCCATCACGAAATCACCGGTGCGCACGTAATGCACCAGGTCGCTGAAGGATTTGTTTCCAAACGGGTAGTATCCCATGTCCTGGAGGAGCGAACCGCCATAGGCGAAGGCATGAGCCTTCCGCAAATCCTCGTCGGTCGCTTGCGGGAAACGCTTTCGGAGCATGGGCTCGATTCGGTCTTTCCATAGCAAATCTATTACCTGCTCATGAGTCAAGACGGAGTAGGCGGGTGCCATCGTAGTTCCGAATAGAATGATCGCGACCGCCAGGACGACGCAAGATCGGACGCTCTTGATTGCCAAAATCTTGATCGTCGAGATAAAGATCGCCGCAGCAGGAGCAAGTCTCTTACCGAGTTTCATCGTTTCCGGTCCCTTCTGTTTCTGGTCCTTCTAAGGATTCAAGGTGCCCCGCGGGCGGCATAGAGCAATCCCGTATAATCGAGTATGCGGCCCGATCCGGTGGGTCGCCTACCTAAAGGAGCAATTTGAGCGCTCATTCGCATCATCCCGGCCAGCAGCCGCCCAGTCCGCAACCGCTCCCTGGCGTCAATGCCATCATCGCCGTCGGCTCCGGCAAGGGGGGAGTCGGCAAGACCACTCTGGCTGTTAATCTAGCGATCGTCCTCGCGAGGATGGGCCACAAAGTCGGTCTCCTCGATGCCGACGTCTACGGACCGAACGTTCCTTTGATGCTGGGATTGAGCGAGCAGCCTAAAGTCTTGGGGGACAATCGCATCGAGCCCCTCACCGTGCACGGGCTCAAGGTAATTTCGGTCGGATTCCTCAATCCCGGGGATAAACCCTTGATCTGGCGAGGACCGATGCTGCATTCCATCATCCGCCAATTCCTGGGATCGGTGGAGTGGGGACAGCTCGACTATCTGGTCGTTGATCTTCCGCCCGGGACCGGGGATGTGGCGCTCTCGCTGATTCAAACCGTCCCGTTAACCGGCTCGATTGTCGTTTCCACGCCTTCCGACGTGGCCCTGCAGGATGCGCGCAAAGCCATCGAGATGTTCCGCCAGATGAAGGTGGATATCGTGGGCATGGTCGAGAATATGAGTTACTTCGTCTGTCCGCATTGCCAGCACGAGATCGACATCTTCTCGCGCGGCGGCGCGGAGAAGACTGCGAAACAGTTCGACGTGGCGTTTCTGGGCAGCGTGGAACTCGATCCCGAAATCCGCAAGGCTGGCGATACCGGCTCTCCAGCGGTGCTTAAGGGCGAAGACTCTCCGCATGCGAAGTCGTTATTCGAGTTTGCTCGCAAGGTGGTGGCCCGGGTGGACGAGATCAAGGCCAGCAGCTCTGCAAGCGTGGTCCAGATCCAGTAGCATCACCTCTAGCCGGCGCAATCCCTGGGGCACCGGGTCATGGTATGGAAAGGATTTCACGGCGAGGGGAAATTCGTGCGTGGTTTATCCCGGCGGAATTCCAGAATTATCAAAGGGTTAGGCGAAATCCCACCTGGTACCCAATTTGCTGACACAAGGCACTCAGGAGAACTCCCATGTCCGAAGAGATGCCTTCCAATCCGAGCGCTGCGACTCGATTTTTGATCGTTATCGCTGTGTTTTTGGTGCTGGCTGGTGCCGTTGCCTACTCTTTCCATGAGCGCAGTGTCGCGGAGCAACTGGGCGCGCAGAACAGCGAAATGAGCTCGGCATTGAACGCGACGCGCGATCAGATCAGCGCGCTCACCACGAAGCTCAACGCGATGAATACGGAACAGACGCCGGAAAAATCATCGCCGTCCCACCGGGTCATTTATCACAAGCCCGTGGCTGCCGCGAGTCAGCACCGGCGGATCGACGACTCGCGCTGGAAGAAAATGCAGTCACAGTTGGATGACCAGGGCAAGCAGATCGAGTCGACTCGCCAGGATCTCTCGACTACGCGCACCGAACTGCAGGGCTCGATAGCCACCACCCACGAAGAGCTCGTTTTGCTGGAAAAGAAAGGGGAACGGAGTTACTACGAATTTGACCTCGAAAAAAGTGGACAGTTTCAACACGAGGGTCCGGTGGGCATCCGCTTGCGCAAAGCCAACACGAAACATGCTTATGCCGATCTGGAGTTGCTGGTAGATGATTTCAAACTGTCAAAGAAGCACGTCAATGTTTATGAACCAGTGGTCTTCTACTCAGGGGACCGCAGACTGCCGGTCGAGCTGGTGATCAACGGCATCAGCAAAAACCACATCCACGGCTATATCAGCGAGCCCAAGTACAAGTCAGCCGATCTGGAAGCGATGGCTAGTTCGCCTGCGAATAATCAACCCATCGGCGCAAACGGCGATCAGCCCGTTCCTTCCAATGCCAAACCGTCTCCTGAACGGCGCCGCCTGGAGCACCCGAAGATGGACTGAGGAACAGGCTTAACTGCCTCATTCGCTTGGCCTCGCAGCCAACAAACTCCGGGCCCCTGAGGTGCATCTGAACGAAGGACACTGCGCTCACGTGAGAGCACTCCGGTAACCTGTGTCGCTCTTCAAAGCCGCGTTATAAGTGAGGGGTATGCCTATCAAGACAAGAGGCGCCTGGTTGTTGGTTCTGTTCTGCACTGCCGCGGGGCCTTTCGTGTTCGCGCAAGATAGGCAGGAAAGCCGCAACACCGGCTACCGGATTACCAACAGCGAAAAGGACAGTGACCGGCTCCAGAATTCGGGAGTGCCTCGCCCGCTGAACTTCAGCGAGGGCCTGGCGATTTTGGGCGCCGCCCTGGACTCCCGTAAGCGCGGCAACTCCTCCTCTGATTGTTCTCATTTAGTGCAATCTATCTATGAACGCGCGGGTTTCCCATATTCCTACGTGAGTTCCGCAGAACTCTATGCGGGAATCGACGAATTCAGGCAGGTAGCAAGTCCGCAACCCGGTGATCTGGCGGTCTGGCGCGGACATGTCGGGATCGTGGTGAATCCAGTCCAGCATTCCTTCTTCAGTCTGTTGCGTTCAGGGCGCGGCGTCGAAGCCTACGACTCGCCGTATTGGAAGAAGCGTGGCCGTCCCCGTTTTTTCCGGTACGTCAAGGCGAATTCGTGGCGTGCGCTCGCCACGCCGGTACGGACCGCGAGTCTGGAGCCCACTAGTTTGGGAATAGGGCCGGGCGGGCAGACTGCTGCGAACCTCTCGTCCACCGAACAGCAAGAGCCTTCGAACGTGGGAGCATTGTCCGGAAGGGTTCCCGAAATCCAACCGCTGGTCGCGTCCGTATTTATTCCGGTACAGAAATCGGCCAAGCCCAGCGCGGATCAGGTGAGCGCAGCTCTCCTTGAATCCTTCGGCGATTCTGAACAGAGTCTTCGGGGACGCGACTTATTCAAGGTGTCTCAATCTCTCACAGTGTTCGATCAATTCGAAGTCGAAACGGTGCGCACCAAAGGGAGCCAGGGATGGGCAGAGGTTCAGATCAATCAAGTCGCGTCTCTCGCACTCGGTGGGGCGAAGGTTAACAGGCTCGCGAATCGCCAACGATGGTCGTTGCGTCGCCTCGACAAACGCGGCTGGGAGCTGACACTCCCGCAAGACACAGTGTATCTTCCGCAGGATGTGGCGGTGCGGACGCTGGCGCACAATTTGGCAACCCTCACGGAGGGCAATCCTGACTCCAGCAATACGGTTGAGCAGAAGGCCCAACTGGCAAGGCTTCTCGCGTCGCTTCTTGAAAGTAAATCGTCCTCAGGAACTCGGTAGCGAGTCTCATCTGGTTCCGACGAGAGCGACTTAAGCAAACCGACGGATCGCGCCCAGCGTTTTCTCCACCTCTTCCGGTGTGTTGACGATACCGCACGACAGGCGCGCGTAGCTAACGCGATAAGGAGTGGTGGAAGCGACGATTTTCTGCTCCAGAAGGCGGCTCACGACTTCTCCTGGCTTCATCCCTTTCACATCAAAGCAGGCCATTCCCGCCGAGAGGTTCTCATCACGTGGGGTGTAAAGCTGAACGTGCGGCATGCGCGCGAGTCCCTCTTTCATCTGGTGATTCAATTCGTGAATGCGAGCGGTGATGCGACTGGGACCGATGTTCTCGTGGAAATGAAAAGCTTCCGGCAGCGCCCAGTGGTGTTCGAAGGCCTGAAAGCCGCCCGGCGAGAACCAGGCGGCGCGCGGCGGATGGTCGGGCTCTTTTTCTTCTCCCCATGCCTCAAACACTTCGTTGGCATAAAAGGTTGGAATCAACGGACGCATTTTTGCCCACACCGCGGGTTTCGCCCAAACGAAGCCGGTTCCTCGCGGTCCGAAGATCCACTTATGGGTGCCGGCAGCGAACGCATCGCAGCCCATCGCGACGATCTTTGGATCTTCCACTCCGATTCCGTGAACGCCATCGACTATCAGGAGCACGCGGTCGTTTTCGTCTCGGCCGGCATTCACCTCAGCAATTACATCGGCAATGCGGCGGATCGGAAGCCGTAGGCCGCTAGCCGAATGGACCCACGTCACACCCACAACTCGCGTTTTGGCACCGATTCCTTTGCGAATGCGATCTACGATCTCATCAGTCGAGATTGAGCTATAGGAATCGAAGAGTGCGATCTTGCGCCAGGCTGCGCCGCAACGGCTGGTCGCCAGCCGGATCGACTCATGATGCACGTAGTGATCGTGGGCGGTCGTAAGCACCTCATCGCCTTCACGGAGCGCCAGTCCGTGATAGATGACTGAGAGACCGGTGGTAGTGTTCTGGGTGAGAGCGATATCCTGCGCGTCGCCGCCGATGTAACCGGCAATCGTGCTGCATGTTTTCAGCGGCATATTCTTTTCGGGACTCTCGAACAGTGAAGACTCCACCGTCACAAATGGGTTTGCGTCGAGTTGCCGGCGATACTTCTCGATTGCTTCGCGAACGGGACGGGGATGAGACGTCAGATAGAAAAGGCCAAGATGAGTGTAGTCGGGCGCAAGATCGAACTCCCGGCGCACCGCTCCCCAATCGTCGTACCGAGCGGGGGCCGTCTTCGTTTGTTCGGCATGTGCCAGCAGCGGCGTGAGTGCTCCGGCGGCGACCGAGAGCGAACTGCCAACCAGAAAATTGCGGCGGGTCACGGACATGGGGTCTCTCCAAGATGTGGATACGAGACTAAATGGCCGGCATGTAGGAAGGCCATCCGAAAATTGCGGTCAAATCAGAATCAGCAACGATCGGGCATTCCCTGTGGTCAGGTCGCGGCGCTATCCGTCTCTGTTCGGTCGGGCATGGCAGAATAACGCGATGCCCATCGAGCAAGCCTCACATGTTCCCGACTTTCTGTACGGCACCGCCTGGAAGGAAGATCGCACTGCAAGCCTGACTGAACTCGCGATCCGTATGGGATTTCGGGCCATCGACACGGCTAACCAGCGACGGCATTACTTTGAAGCAGGACTGGGTCAAGGATTGGCTGCCGCTTATCTCACCGGGGTGGTCACGCGCGCGGATCTTTTTCTGCAGACGAAGTTCACTTATCAACGTGGGCAAGACCACCGGCTGCCCTACGATCCCGCAGCTGGTCTTGCAGTTCAGGTTGCTCAGTCGATGGCCAGTTCTCTCGAACATCTCGGGACCTACTATGTCGACAGCTACGTGCTGCATGGCCCTTCGTCAGGCTATGACTGGACCGAATCGGACGCAGAGGTTTGGGAGGCGATGAGGAAAGAACGCGATGCCGGCCGCACTCGATTCCTTGGTGTGAGCAATGTGTCTCTACAGCATCTTGAGCAGATGGCCGGCGCTCATACGGAAGCTCCCGCATTTGTGCAAAACCGCTGCTTCGCTCGAGTCGGATGGGATCGCGATGTGCGATCGTTTTGCCGGGAGCGAAAGATTATCTACCAGGGTTTCTCGCTTCTGACCGCGAACACCGAGGTGCTGCGTCATCCTCTGATCACAGAACTTGCCCGGGGTGCGAATGCGACTCCAGCGCAGATTGTGTTCGCGTTCGCACGCGCAGTCGGGATGTTGCCGCTGACTGGCACTTCCGATCCCGAGCATATGAAGCAGGACCTGGCTGCGCGCGACCTGACCCTTCCGGCGGACGCGGCACAGGCGATTGAGTCGCTGGCGGAATGACGTACTCGAGTCCCGGGCCTACCTCGTTTTACGACGCTAAACGCTGTCGTAGTGATACGATTTCTCCGGCATGAAAAATCTCACGCGTCGCCGATTTGGAATGACACTGGCCGGTGCTGCCGCCGCTTCATTCGCCAGCTCCTTCCTCCCTCGGATTGCATTCGCTCAAACGCCCGCTGCGAGGCTGCAGCAATTTCCCGTCAATTTTCTTTGGGGTTGCGCCACCGCTTCCTATCAGGTGGAGGGAGCGGCGAATGAAGATGGCAGAGGACCATCCGTTTGGGATACTTTCTCGCACACGCGCGGCAAGACTTTTCAGGGAGACACCGGCGATGTCGCCGATGATTCGTATCACCTCTACAAAGAAGATGTGAGGCTGCTCAAAAACCTGGGCGTGACCGGGTACCGCTTTTCAATCTCATGGTCGCGGATCTTTCCCAAGGGGACGGGCCAGCCGAACGAAAAAGGCCTTTCGTACTACCAGCGCGTGGTGGACGAACTGCTCAAGAACAACATCGCCCCCTATATCACGCTCTTCCACTGGGATCTGCCTCAGACATTGCCTGGCGGCTGGCAGTCGCGCGACACAGCAAAAGCCTTCGCCGACTATGCGGCCTATATCTCGAAGCAACTATCGGATCGCGTTCAGCACTTTTTTACGACTAATGAATTTGTCTGCTTCACCGACCTGAGCTACAAGATCGGACAGTTTGCGCCGGGCCTGACGTTGCCCGCTGCCCAAGTGAACCAGATTCGCCACCACGGGATCCTCGCCCACGGCTTGGCGGTACAGGCCATTCGCGCCAACGCCCGGACAGGAACGCAAATAGGTCTCGCAGAGAATGCCACCGTCTATGTGCCGGTTATCGAGAGTGGCGAGCACATCGAGGCCGCCCGGCGTGCGACTCGCGAGGGAAATGCACCTTTCCTCACGGCGGTGATGGAAGGCAAGTACACTGACGGCTATCTCGAGCGCGAGGGGGCGAACGCTCCCAAGGTCGAGGCCGGCGATATGAAAATCATCGGAAGCCCGCTCGATTTCGTCGGCCTCAACGTGTACACACCGGAGTATGTGCGCGCAGACGCGTCACCGGCCGGCTTCGCGACGGTGAAGCGCCAGACTTCTTATCCGCACATGGCTTCTCCGTGGTTGTTCATCGGGCCGGAAGTGCTCTACTGGGCGGTTCGCAACGTCAGCGACATCTGGAAGCCTCGGGCTCTTTACATCACCGAGAACGGCTGCTCGGCCGATGATGTACTCAATGCAAATGGACGCATCGAAGACACTGACCGCGTGATGTATCTGCGTAATCACCTGACGCACCTGCATCGGGCTGCCTCGGAAGGCTACCCGATCAAGGGATACTTCCTCTGGAGCCTGATGGACAACTTTGAATGGGCCGATGGTTATAGCAAACGGTTCGGTATCCACTACGTTGATTTCAAGACGCAGAAACGCACGCCCAAGCTCAGCGCGGAGTGGTATCGAGAAGTGATTGCCCGCAATGCGGTCGAGTGATGCTGTGACGCGAGGATCAAACTGGATCTAAGAAGCTACCCAAATCTCGCGTGCCTTCACTTTAATCGCAAGGGTGCCGATTCCTCCTTCACCGTAGTTCCACTCAGTTTCAGTGCCATCATGCGGACTGCCATATTTGAAATGCGATCTGCAGCATCCTCGATACGAACACCGCGAGCGTGAATGTTGGAGATAAGGTTTCTGTCTGCGTCGGTGTGTCCAGAGCGAGGGCTGTACGCCATATAGGCAGAGAGGCTTTCCGCGGTCGCAAGACCGGGGCGCTCTCCAATCAACAACACCATCACCCACGGCGAGAGCAGATCACCGATGGCGTTCATGATCCCGACCCGGCAATAGCGCACCGCGAAAGATTGCCCGATCGACCATCCCTGAGCGCGGGCCTGCTGCTGCAGCAGCGGAAACAGAGCGGGCACCTGCGAGGACAGGGCAGCCCCCGATAAGCCGTCGCCGATCACGATCTGCAGGTCGGGCTCTCTGGGACAACGCTGACGGATGACGCTTTTGGCGGCGTCACTGAGACCGCGTCCAAGATCAGGACGCAGCAAGAATTGTGATTTCGACTCGACTTGACTCGAAACCTGGAAGAGATTCCATTGCGCGATGAGGTCGGGTGGGAGATTTTTGTGCAGGTCAAACTCCGTCCAGACTGCATCGACGGCACTAGCATGCGCGCCGCGGAGTTCCAATTCCATTTGGGTGCTATAGGCAGGTCCACGGTCGACAAAAATGCGGGCCGGCGTACGCGCTCGGATTTTACGGACGATCTCAGGCCAGGCGGGAGTCGCGGCAAGATTGTGATCGTCGTCCATGTTTCACGTCAGGCTGGGGCCGACGCCGATAAGACGCCTTCGAGTCCGTGCAAGAGCTTTTGCCTGCCGCCGGCGTCGAGAGGCTTTGGTTCACCGTCCTGGTAGATACCGGTGTGTTCGAGCCACTCGGTGAATTCGGGGGCGGGCCGCAGGCCAAAGATTTTGCGAACGGCTACCGCGTCATGGAAGCTGGTTGACTGGTAGTTGAGCATGATGTCGTCAGTACCGGGCACGCCCATGAAGTAGTTGCAACCGGCGGCCGCCAGCAGAAGCATGAGATTGTCGGCGGAGTTTTGATCGGCGACGGCGTGATTCGTGTAACAGACGTCACATCCCATCGGCAGTCCTAGCAGCTTGCCCATGAAGTGATCTTCCAGGCCGGCGCGAATGATCTGGCGCTCGTCGTAGAGATACTCGGGTCCGATGAAGCCGACCACGCTGTTGACGAGGAACGGATCGAAAGCGCGAGCGACACCGTAAGCTCGCGCTTCGAGCGTCAATTGGTCGACTCCGTGATGAGCCTCCGCCGACAAGGCGCTGCCCTGACCGGTTTCGAAGTACATCACGTTGTCCCCTGCCCAGGGAACATTGCGCTCGCGATGATGTTCGAGAACGCGCTCGCGGCCTTCTCGCAGCATGCCAAGATTTATGCCGAAGCTGACGTTGGCTGCCTGGGTTCCGGCGACAGACTGAAACAGCAAATCGACAGGAGCGCCTCGATCCATGCAGGTCAACTGGGTGGTGATGTGTGCGAGGCAACACGCCTGCGTCGGAATGCCCAGCGCCGTAATCAGACCATCGAGCGCGCTCAAGATGGCTGACACGGCCTCGACGGAATCAGTGGCTGGATTCACTCCGATGACGGCGTCTCCGCAACCGTACAGCAGGCCATCGAATGCAGCTAACAAAATGCCGCCCACGTCATCGGATGGATGATTCGGCTGCAGGCGAATACCTAGAACGCCGCGCTTGCCCATAGTGTTTCGGCAACGCGTGACGTTGCGAATCTTGGATGCCGCAAGCACCAGATCCTTGTTGCTCATCAGCTTCGCGACGGCTGCCGCCATCTCGGGCGTGATGCTGCACTTGAGGGACTTGAGGTCAGCCTCCGTCGTCTGGTCGCTGAGGATGAACTCACGAAACGCGCCCACGGTCATGCTGCGGATTCGTTGGAAAGCTGAGGCATCATGCGATTCGAGAATGAGCCGGGTTACCTCGTCAGTTTCAGCGGGAACAATTGGATTGTTCAGCAGGTCAATCAGCGGCATGTCGGCCAGGGCGCGCTTGGCGGCGACCCGCTCTCGCTCCGAAGTAGCGGCAATTCCGGCGAGCTGATCGCCGGATTTTTCTTCATTCGATTTGGCGAGCACTTCACGGATGTCGGAGAAGCGATAATGTTCCGTCATGGCCGGTGGGTCCTAGTATGGCTGGATTCTATCTTGAAAGAAAGCGGGACCGTTCATATTCCAAGCGCTGTTCACGGCTTTATCTTCTGCGCTTCGAACCTGCCCAGCCGGTACACGGCATCTGTCGTTTCTTCTTTTAGCACCAGCCGCGCCACCATTTCGCCGAGCGCTGGACCGTGCTTGAATCCGTGCCCCGATCCGCCGCCGACAATCCATACGTTCGCGTTGGCAGGATGACGGTCTACGATGAAGTCGTGGTCCGTCGTGTTTTCGTACTGGCATACGCGGGTTTCGATCAGCGGCGCGTCTTTCATTCCTGGGAAGCGATAAGCAAGATACTTTCGCGCCTCGGCCAGCCGGTCGTTGTCGACCAGTCGCTGTCCCGAGGTCGGATCGAACTCCGGCCCGCGCGTGTCGTCTGCCAGCTTAAAGCCGCGATTTTGGTTTCCGGGAATTCCGTACATGAAGTGATCGCTGTGGTCGGCCCACACCGGCAAGTTACCTTCGTCGTAACGGTAATCGCCCGCGGGAGTGCCGAAGAAAAACACATCCTGCTTGGTCGAGACGAAGTGCGGCCCCACGGTCCGCGGAAACAGCCTGCCCAGCCACGGCCCGCACGCAAAGACATACCGGTCGGCCGTCAGCTGCGATGCATCCGAAAGCGTCAGGCCTTGCCAATCTTCACCGTCCAGCCCGGGCGCTAAAACCGCCTGCTGACGATACTCCCCGCCTTCCGCCACAAAGTGCTCGACCACGGCCTGCGTGGAGGCGCGTGCCAGCACATAACCACTGTGCGGCTCCCAGATCCCCCACTCGACTTTCGCAAAATTGATTTGCTTCCAGCGGCGCGACAGTTCGTTCGTCTGCAATTGCTCGAAGGGAATTCCCGCATTCTTCAGCATGGGCAGTGACCCGCGCTCAAATTGGCCGTCGCCTTCCACCATCCATAGCACGCCGATCGGATGAAAGAATTTCTGCTTCCATTGCGCCTCGTGGTCTTTCCAGAGCTCGATTGCCCGCGCAGCCACCTGCGTATAAGGCTGATTGGGCCCGTAGGCTCCGCGCATCACTCGCGTTTCTCCGCCCGAGGAAGCACGTGAGTTCCCCGGCCCCCAGGCATCGAGCAGGGTTACGCGCGCACCACCGCGAAGAAGATAGAGCGCGGTCCATCCACCGAATGCCCCCGCGCCGATCACTGCAATATGGGGTTTGTTGTTCATGGATTTCGGAGTCCTACCAGTATCCTGATCCGTCGCCGGGGACGCCAGTCCGCCGAGCGCATCGCCTCCCGCAGCTGTTACCGCAGCTGCCAATCCCAGCTTGCAGGCGTCGCGTCGGGAAACCTTGGTGTCCGCTTTGCGATCCCGGTTCGACGAACCGTCGTTTTCGACCATAAGAGGTTCTCCACCATACATAAGAAGATGGCGCATCTCCAGCCCGCGGATAACCGTCGCTCCTTGACACCCTCAACAGCGCTCCCTAGAATCGCAAAAGGGGCCATGAATCCGCATTCTAAGCCTCTGCATCTAAAGTGTTTAGGTAGAGCCTCCGGCTCCAGACTCGAATCGACATGCCATCAGGACCAGCAGGCGAGCGGGAACGAGAGATCCTGACCGCCATCGTAGAGACCTTTATCGCCACCGGCGAGCCGGTAGGTTCGCGCACGCTTGCGCGCACCAGCCGCGAGGGACTGAGCGCGGCCACAATCCGGAACGTGATGGCGGATCTGGCCGATGCCGGCTTTCTTGATCAGCCGCATACCTCTGCCGGGCGCATTCCGAGTACCGAGGCATACCGCTACTACGTTGAGCAGCTCAGTGGCGAGACCCGGCTGTCGCACGAAAACGAAAGCATCATCCAGGACACCTTGGCCGGCGTCACCGATGTGCAGGAGTTCATGGAACGCACCTCGCACGTGCTCTCGCTGATTTCACGCAGTGTCGGCGTCACCGTGGCCTCAAGTGGGCCGCGCAACGCTCTCGAACACGTTTACTTTTCGCGTTTGAGCGATCAGAAAGTTCTCGCCGTGGTGGTTACGCGCTCGGGCGTCGTTCGCGACCGCGTGTTGCGCCTCGATCTTCCGCAGTCGGAACTCGACCTGGCGGCGCGCTACATCAACGAGAACTTTCGCGGCTGGATGATGGAAGACATGCGGGCCGAGATCGCCCGGCGCCTCGAAAAAGAGCGCAGTGAGTACGACCGGCTGATGGGATCCATCGCGCAGCTTTACCAGCAGGGCGCGCTCACTACGAGTGAAGCGCCCGAGGCAGTGTTCGTGGAAGGCGCCGCCAACCTCGTTACCGGTGAAGAAGACCGGCAGCGTCTTCAGGACATGCTGCGGACGCTCGAAGAGAAGGAAAAAGTCGTCAAGCTGCTGGGCGCCTATCTGGACACGAAACAGGAAGCGGTGCGGGTCGTCATTGGTCTCGATCAGACAATGCCCTCCATGCGGAATTTTGTTCTGATTGGCGCGCCGGCGCGCGTGGGCGGAGAAGTCATGGGTTCGCTGGCGGTGATCGGGCCCACGCGGCTCGACTATCAGCACACCATGTCGGCGGTCTCGTATATCGCGCGCCTGTTCGACAAACTTTTGAATGAATCGGAGTAATTGAGAAGTATGGGTAAAGGAAACGGAAAGACGGAAAACACGAACCTCGATCTGGAACACGAACTGCCTCCCGCCGAAGAGGGTGAGGAAACGGCTCGCGCATCGGATCCAGCCGCGGTCGCAGGCGGGGGCGCAATATCTGAGACCGACAAGCTTCGTGCCGAACGGGACGCGCTGCTCGACCGTCTGGCCCGCCTGCAAGCCGAATTCGACAATGCCCGCAAACGTGCGGCGCGCGAGCAACAGGACTTCCGCGAATTCGCCGCCGCCGATGTCATCAAGAAAATTCTTCCAGTTCTCGACAGCTTCGAACTTGCGCTGAAGGCCCCGGCGGGCGATTCCAACGATCTTCGCAGCGGTCTCGAGCTCATTTATCGCCAGTTCCAGGATGCGCTCCAGAAAATGGGCGTTCGACCGATTGAGTCTGTGGGGAAGCCGTTTGATCCTCGAGTGCATGAAGCCATCGAAATGGTCGACACTAACGAGGCTGAAGACCATCAGGTGCTTGACGAAATGCAGCGTGGCTACAACTACAAAGGACGCCTGCTGCGCCCAGCGATGGTGCGGGTCGCGCGAAACACCAGTGGTTAGTGATTAGGTGGTTAGTGATTGGTACAAAGCAGATTCCGTCCACAAATCACTAATCACTAGCCACTTTTTATCGAGCAAAGGACTCCTTACTTTTCTGGCCAACAACGGCAAACGCGACTACTACGAGGTGCTCGGTGTCACCCGCACGGCCACCGAGGTTGAGATCAAGAGCGCCTACCGCAAGCTGGCGATGACCTACCATCCCGACCGCAACCCCAATAATCCCGATGCGGAAGATAAATTCAAAGAGCTCACCGAGGCTTACGCAATTCTTGCCGACTCCGAGAAGCGCTCGCTTTACGATCGCTTCGGACACGCGGGTGTGGGCAACGCGGCCGGCCCCGCCGGCTTTGACCCCGCCATCTTCCAGGACTTCGGCGACATCTTCGGAGAATTCTTTGGTTTCGGCGATCTATTCGGGGGTGGAGGCCGCCGGCGCACTCGCGCCCAGCGCGGCGCCGATCTGCGCGAAGACCTTAACCTGGAATTCGATGAAGCGTTCTTCGGCGCTGAAAAGCACGTCAAAGTTCGCCGCCATGAGGCTTGCGACGGGTGTCACGGATCGGGCGCCGCTCCGGGCAAAGCGCCCGTCCAATGCCGGTCCTGCAACGGCCGTGGCCAGGTTCGCTATCAGCAGGGATTCTTCAGCATCGCCCGCACTTGTCCCACTTGCCAGGGTGCGGGGAGTGTCATCACCGATCCTTGTCCGAAGTGCAAGGGCGAGGGACGCTTGGTGCGTGAGCGCACGGTCGAAGCCAAAGTTCCGGCCGGCGTCGAAGACGGCACTCGCATACGCTTTTCCGGACTCGGCGAAGCTGGCGTCTTCGGCGGACCGGCCGGCGACCTCTACGTTGTCCTGCATGTCAAAGAGCATGCCTTTTTCGAACGCGAGGGCAACGATCTTCATTGCGTGGTGCCGGTTTCATTTCCGCAGGCCGCTCTGGGCACCGAGATCATGGTCCCGACCATGGAAGGCGATTACAAACTGAAAATCCCCGAGGGCACGCAGTCGGGAACGTCATTCCGAATCCGCAACCGCGGTGTGCCGGTCCTGAACGGGCACGGCAAAGGGGACCTGTTCGTGGAAGTGCGCGCGCAAACCCCCGGCAAACTGAACAAGCGTCAGCGCGAACTGCTGAGCGAGTTGGGGGAACTCTCGCCAGTGGAAAACAAGCCACAGCGCCGGTCGTTGCTGGGACGCATGAAAGATATCTTCGCGTAAGGCAGTTCTCAGTTCCCGGTTCTCAATTCTCAGCTGTTGAACGCGACTTGCCACTATTGATCCGAAATGTTGTCTGGCTTACTGAGAACTGGGAACTGAGAACCGAGAACTGCTTCATGACTCGCCGCCGCTGGATCGCCGATGAAACAAGCGGAAACACCGCCGCTCTCATCGGCGACCACGCGCTTCACCTAACGCGCGTCCTCCGCGCAGAAATCGGGCAGGAATTTGACATTGCCACGGGTACCTCTGTGCGCCGCGGGACGATCACTTCTCTTTCCGACAAGCGCGTCGAATTCGCCCTCGGCGAAGCACAGTTCATTGCTCCAGCACCCGACCTCACTCTCGCCCTCGCCATCTTCAAATTCGACCGCATGGAATGGGCGATCGAAAAATGTACGGAGCTGGGTGTCACGCGAATCATACCGATTGTCGCGCACCGTACCGACTCGCATCTCGCCGCAGCCGCCACGAAGCGCCGGGAACGCTGGCAGCGTCTGGCCCGCCAGGCATCGGAACAATCCCGTCGTGTCGCGCCACCCGAAATCGGCGCCCCCATAAAGCTGAAAGATTTGTGTAGCGCCGGCGTCTCGCCGGCTGTCGGGCAGGCGTCCCTTCGACAGGCTCAGGGCAGGCTCTCGCCTGCCCCCACCGCCTGCCAGATCGTCCTGGCCGAGTACGAAAACGACAATCGTTTGCGCGATGCTCTCGCTCCTCGGCCATCCGTCCTCACCTTGGCAATCGGCCCGGAGGGCGGCTGGACGGCCGACGAACTCCAGCGGTTCCGCGATTCCGGATGGACCACCGCCTCGCTCGGCGACACAATCCTGCGCGCCGAGACCGCCGCCATCGTCGCCACGACCCTCGCTCTTGACGCGCTGCGGTGAGCTTCACCGTTCCACACCCACCTCTGATATGCTCCGGCAAGTGAGTACTCCCGTTTTGTCAGTCACGAAGGTTCAGCCCGACGAACGCCAGCGGGAGGCTATCGAGCACGTCCATGGCCCTATGCTGGTGATCGCCGGCGCCGGCACCGGCAAGACCACGGTCCTGACGCAGCGCATCGCCCATCTGATCCGAGAGAGCCACGCCCGCCCCAACGAAATTCTCGCGCTCACATATACCGACAACGCCGCCGAAGAGATGAAGAAGCGCGTGCGGGCAGAACTGGAGGGCAAGGACAGCGACGGCCTCCAGGTACTGACCTTCCACGCCTGGTGCAACGGCCTGCTTCATCGCCGTGGCGCCAAGTTCGGCGTACTCGACGAAAAGGACCTCTGGGTCTATCTGCGGCGGCACATTCGCGACCTGCGCCTGAAATATTTCGTCCGTGCTGCCAACGTCAGCCAGTTTCTCGACGAACTGCTCGACTTCATGCGGCGCTGCCAGGACGAACTCATCGGTCCCGACGAGTACGCCAATTATGTGTCCCGCCTGGAACGCGGCGAAGTTCCCGTTCAACGTGTGACCAAATCCAAGAAGCAGGATGAACTCGACTCCAGCGAGCTGCTTGGCCGCTGCCGTGAGATTGCGCGCGTCTTTGCCGGCGTAGAGCGAATGCTCCTGGAGAAAAGACTGGGCACGTTCGGACACATGATCACCCGTGCCTATCAGCTCTTGAAGGACGATCCCGTACTACTGGAAGAAGAACGCACACGCGTTCGTTTCTTGTTGGTCGATGAGTTCCAGGACGCCAACTTTGCTCAGGTCGAGATCCTGTCTCTCCTCGCAGGATCTACAGCGAACGTATTTGCGGTCGGCGATCCCGACCAGGCCATCTACCGATTTCGCGGCGCCTCCAGTGCCGCCTTCAATCTTTTCGCAGGCCATTTTCCGGCCACCCGACTGGTCGCGCTTGAAAAGAACCGGCGGTCGCTTTCGCCGATTCTCCGTTGCGCATTCGGCATCGTGAACGACAACCCGCCGGTGTTTTCGCAAAAGGGAAGCACAATTTCTTACCAGCGGGCGCCACTCGCGTCCGAGCGGGAAGCACAATGCATTGTCCAGGGTGAGCCGATTGTCGCACCCCTGGTTGAGATCGTCACCTGGGGAGACCGCGAGGTTGAGGCCGCCGATCTTGCTCGCCAGATCCAGAAAAAAAGAAAGGACCAGCGCTGCGCGTGGAGCGACTTCGCCGTTCTCTACCGCCAACACATCCATCGCGAGGAACTGGTCAAGGAGTTCACCGAGCGGGGCATCCCATTCTCCATCGAAGCCCTGGACGTGCTACACACACCCGAAGTCCGTGACGCGATCGCGTGCCTGACCGCCGCCGTCAGCCCTGGCGATGCGGCCAGCCTGTTCCGCGTCGCTGCTCTTCCGCAATTTTCGATTGATCCGCACGAACTGCGCGCTGCCATGAGGGCGGTGGGGCGCGATGAACTCGATCTCCGCAAGGTGCTGGAAAAATTGCAGAACGGTCCAGTGGTCCTCGCGAGCGTTCAAAAGGTACATGAGCAAGTTGAGCAAGAAGGGGTTCGCGCCGCCGACGCCGTGAAAATAGTGATGCGCCACTTCGCTTTGTCGACCTCACCTCCCGCGACCGCATTTCTCCAGTTTGTTGAACAGTGGCAGGGAAAACCGATCGTCGAAATCGGCAGTGCGGCAGAATTTCTCGATTATCTCGATTATTTTGGGCAGGCGCGCGGCGCCATTTCTCTTCCGCCCACCACCGCCGACGCCGTCCGCCTCTTGACCGTACACACCGCCAAGGGCCTCGAGTTCCGCCATGTCGCGATCATCCGCGGCTCGTCGCCATCATTTCCATGTTCCTGGCGGGAGCCTTTGGTCGACCTTCCGCACGAGTTGCGTTCCTCCGGATCTGAGGGTGACGACAAAGCGTTGAACGAGGGAGAGGAGCGGCGGCTCTTCTACGTCGCCATGACGCGCGCCAGGGATACGCTCACCATCTACACGCACCAGGGCCGGGCCAAGAAAGACCCCACGCCCACTAAGTTCTTGCGCGATTTCATGCCGAACCCCGCCTACCGTAAGTTCTGGCGTTCGCGGCTGGCGGCGGCGGTGCAGGACGATTTGTTCGCCGAAGAAGAAAAGATAGCTCTCGAACACTCGAACGTGGCGGCCTGGCTGCTGATGCCGGCGTCCGCCAATTTTGTGACCGGCCTGAGTGCGTCGGCCATCACCACATATGAGGGCTGTCCCCTTCGTTTCAAGCTGGAGCGGGAGTGGAACCTGCCCCGTGATGTCTCCGCGGCCTTGCATTACGGCGCGGTGATGCACGGCGTTCTCCGCACCTTTTACGATGCACGCCGCTTCGGCCGAGAGATCGCCGACACGGAACTTCTGGAATTATTGCGTCAAGGACTGGCCGACGCGGGAATCCCCGACCGCTACCAATACGAGTTGTATTTGAAGCAGGGGACCGAGCAACTGCAGCAATTTCTGGAATTGATACGCTCGACGGCTCAGCCCGACGTGCTCAATACCGAACAGAATTTCGATTTGCAGGTGGGCGGAACCAAACTGAGAGGACGCGTGGATCGAATCGACCGCGCCGGTCCCGACAGCGTGGCCGTCGTGGACTACAAGACTGGCAAGCCGAGGTCGCAGGAAGAGGCCGACGAAAGCCTGCAACTCTCGCTCTACGCGCTCGCCGCCAAAGAGGTTTGGGGACATCGGGTCTCGCAGCTCGTCTTCTACAACCTCGAGAACAATACCGCGATCGCAACCGCACGCAACGATGCACAACTAGAAGAGGCGAAATTGCGTGTGCTGGAGGCGGCTGAGAACATTGCGCACGGTAAGTTTGACGCCAAACCAAGCTACAATTGCGCTTTTTGCCCGTATCGCAACCTTTGTCCCGCCACCGAAAAAGTGATCCTGGCCTCGCCAAAGAAATCCCCTCGTACAAATTGAGCGTGGAGACCGTCCTTGAGTGTAAGACGGGGCTTGCCCCGGCTTGCTTACCACGTAATCGCGCGGCGGATTGAAATTCATCCCCAAAAACTTAGGGGACGCTCATCGCGTCCCCGTTCGTTGCCTTGTTGCAGGTGCTTAGTGCTTTTTGCTGCTTTTCTTCTTTGCTTTCTTTTTGGTTGCCATGGATCTATTCTCCCTTTCCATTGTTCATGGAATCTTGCAACGGTCTTCTGTTGCAACTGTTTGATTGTATAGAGTCAACGCACAGTGAAGTCAAGAGAAAAATGAGCGTGAGAGCGTCGCGCAACGATGCACCAAAGTCACTTCTCTCACGCACGCGACAGAAAAAGTTCAACACTCCATTACAAGCGGCGCGCACAACGGCTCGCTACTGCGAATTCCTCCGCAACGCAGGCACGATTGCGACCTTCAACGCTACCATCGCGTGTTGATCTCTCCTGAACCTCCGCGCACTCATCATCCATCTATAATGATAGGTAGTCTGCAAGCGAAGAACACCGCGAAGGAGCGCATGTATGGCCGGTTCTACTGATGTCGTCATCATTTCCGGATGCCGCACGGCGATCGGAAAATTTCAAGGTAGCTTGAGCGACTTGACCGCTCCACAACTGGGCGCGATCGCAGTCCGCGAAGCGGTCAAGCATGCTCGTGTCGAGCCACAGCAGGTGGATGAGTGCATCATGGGCAACGTCGTCTCCGCGGGCCTCGGCCAAAATCCTGCGCGCCAGGCCGCACTCTTCGGCGGACTCCCTCCCGAAGTAGGTGCCATGACAATTAACAAAGTCTGCGGCTCCGGACTGAAAGCGGTGGCACTCGCGGCGCAGGCGATCCAGACCGGCAACGCTTCCATCGTCGTCGCCGGCGGCATGGAGTCCATGACCAACGCGCCCTACCTGCTTCCGAACGCGCGCAAGGGATATCGACTGGGCAACGGACAGCTAATCGATTCCATGGTCCACGACGGCCTGTGGGACATTTACAACGACTACCACATGGGTCTGACCGGCGAAAACGTCGCCGAGAAATACGGCATCACCCGCGAAGAGCAGGACGAGTTCGCAGTGAACTCCCATCGCAAGGCCATCGCAGCGCAGAAAGAGTGCCGCTTCAAGTCCCAGATCGTTCCCGTTGAGATCCCGGCCAAGAAGAAAGGCCAGCCCGCCGTGATCTTCGACAAAGACGAAGGTCCGCGCGAAGACACGACCATCGAAGTCCTACGTTCGCTCAAACCAGCGTTCAAAAAGGATGGCACCGTTACCGCCGGCAACGCTCCCGGCGTAAACGACGGAGCCGCAGCCCTGGTAGTGACCAGCGCAGCGCGCGCGAAGGAGTTAGACGCAGGTCCCATGGTCCGCATTGTCGATCAAGCCACCAGCGGCATCGATCCTAAATGGGTCATGATGGCTCCGGTCGGCGCGGTCCATAAAATCTGGGAGAGGACAGGCTGGAAGAAAGACGACGTGGATCTCTACGAACTGAATGAAGCGTTCTCGGTGCAGGCGCTGGGAGTCATCCGCGAGCTCGGTCTCGACATGAACCGCGTGAACGTGAACGGCGGCGCGGTTGCTTTGGGCCATCCGATTGGCGCAAGTGGGGCGCGTGTGCTCGTCACGCTGATCTACGAGATGATCCGCCGGGATGTCCACCGCGGTATCGCTGCGCTGTGCCTGGGCGGGGGGAATGCGGTCGCTATGGCGGTGGAACGCTAGGATGGCCGCAGAGAAGCGATTGCCGATTGGCGCCTTGACAGCGGCAGCTAAAAGCCGAGGTTCAAGATGCGCAGTCATCGCAGCGGTGAACCGCTGCGCCACCACCCAAAAGCAAACTTCGCATTGAAGTCTTCCTGCCCGCTTCCAGGCTCGGGGCAGCATCTAGCCCGTCTTCTTCCCCAATCGTTCCGCCAGCGCGCGCAACGTCGCCTGCGTCTCTGGACTCCACCAGCCTGCAATTACGCGCTGCAGTTCAGGCTCTAGGTTGACTTCAAAAATACCAGCCAGATCGGCACGCGCCAGGTGTCGCGTACTGGTCATCGCCTCCGCAGGCAGCGCCAGCAGACGCAGGCACCACTCCGCTGCGTGGTCCACGACTCGCTCCACGGCAACCAGTTCGTCAACCAGTCCGACTCTGAGAGCCTCCTTCGGCGAGAGCAACGCACCGCTCACCGACAATTGTTCTGCCGACCGCAGCCCGACCAGCCGCCGCATGCCTGCCAGGATCGCAGGCGGAACCGGGATGCCGACCTGCACTTCGTTCAGTCCAATCTTGTACTCTCCCTCGGCCATCACTCGCCAATCGCAGAACAATGCCAGCACCGTTCCACCCGCCGGAGCATGTCCAGTGAGGGCTGCGACAATCGGAATCGGCGATCCCGCAATTGCACCGAGCAGCGAGTAGAAATCCCGCCAGAGAGCCGCCATCGCCGGACGATCCAGACCGAGCAGCACAGGAACGTCAAGTCCTCCGGAAAATCTTCCGGGCGCGCCGGAGAGAATCATCGCCCGGGCGCCGTTGCCAGGCGCAGCCTGAATTGCTTTCTTCAACGCACTGATCAATTCCGGAGACAATGCGTTGACCGGAGGACGGTCAAGTCGAAGTTCCCGGATTACTCCGTGGTCGATCGTCTGGATCATGGAATGTCTCGCCTGGCAGCTAGTTCGCAGCCGGCGCTTTGTCCTGGC
>JBKPCG010000058.1:0-12556 GCA_046727255.1 Acidobacteriota bacterium
AGTTCGTCCAAAGTCACAGGAAACATTGTCGTCTGTTCCCGCGCCTCGCCCCGGAGATACGCCATAAAAAATGCCCCCGCTCCCGCGAGGGCATCTTCTCATTACTTTTCAAAGCCGCCTAGTGTTTCGTAACAGACTCCAAGGGCGCCCTTTCTGAAGTGCTCTTGCTTGAGCTCTATTGTGGAGGTTCGAGTTTGTGACGTCCGGGATTCGGGCCTTCATTCGTCGCCGTCACAGTCACGGATGACTGCAAGGTGAAGGTCAGTACACTTTCGGTCGGCAGTTTAATTTGTTGACTCTTGGTAGCGGCTTGCACGCCGCCTCCGAGGCCGCCTCCGGCTGCTGCGCCGATGGCTGCGCCCTTGCCCCCGCCGGCGATGCCGCCAATGATGGCGCCGATTGCAGCGCCCGCTCCAACCTTGGTAGCAGTACTCTTGCCGCGCGAGCTGCCTTCACGCCGGTATTGGTCGGTCTGAATGTTGTAGGATCTGTTCCCCACCGATATCCGATCCAGTTGCAGAGAGAGTTCCGATTTCCCGGCGAACTTGCCGGCGCTCTTCACGTCGATGACGTGACCTTGCACGTCATGGCCGGCGGGCACCACGACCTCTCCATCTACTGAGAGCGGAGAATCGAGTGTGGCTTTAAAGGTCTGTCCGGGCTGTGCTGTTTCTGAATCCAGCTCGTCCACCAGGCGGATCGCGAGCGTTGTCCCCGAGGGAATGGTCACTCTCTTCGGTGGGAGCGGGGGTGCCGGAGTTACTGCCGGTACGGGCGCAGGCGCTGTTTGCGCCGGCTCTGAATTCGAATTCTGCATCGGGGCCGTTGCTGGCTCTGAAGCCGTGTCCGCCATCGCACGCGACCTCGGAACCATTCGTTGACGCGGGACACTCGGCCTGGGCTTGGAGGGCTCCCTCTCGGGTTTCGGCGGCGTTTGGTTCATTTGGTCCGCCATCGCGGTTGCCGGTTCTACCTGTAAATTATTGACGACTTGTTTGACGCCCGGAACCGACGAAGCATAGCGGGATGCGGCAGTGCGCTCCGCGTCGTTGTCGACCGTGCCCGAAAGCGTGACCACGCCGCCTGCGGTCTGAACGGTGAGCTGCTTTCCCTGCAAACCCGAATCTGCGTTCAGCCGGCTCTGCACTTCGCTGGTCACTTCACTATCACCGGCAACCTTGCTGCAGGCTGCCCCTAACGCGAGAACTCCTACAAGGAGAACTGTCCAGACATGAATGCCTATCCGAGGTTTCATCACGCACTCCTTACTCAGGGGGAATATTTCTAGTCAGTTTAGATGCAGCGCGGGCGCCGATTGCAGGAAAATTTAGGATACGGGAGTGATCAATCAGGAGCCTCAAAAAAGATTCTCAGAGAAGGACTTAACCTCTCCCGCGTGCTCACGGCGGATCATGCCGCTAGCAATTAGTCCTGGTGAAGAAATTTGTAGTCCAAGATGGAGGCCGCCAGCACGAAGCCGTCTTCCGTCGCATGCGCTTCTTTGGAGCGGATCAGTCTTCCCTGGCAGAGCACGCTGCTGTTCTTCTGGCCGGAGATTTCCTCGGGCATCTCAAAGACCATTTCGACCAGCGCGTTGGCCGGCAGCTGCTGAGGTCCATGAAACAGCATGCCCGACTGGCTGATGTTCTGGATCACGCCCTCAAACCAGCTGCTCAGGTTTTTTACCCGGAACCGGATCGGAGTGTCCAACTTCAGACGGCGCGCCCTGGGGACCCAGGTGGGCTGCTTCGGACTCGAACGCCGCTTGACTCCTACCGTTTCAGGCGCCGGGGTTTCTACCCGGCTGCCGCGGCGCATCGTCTTCCAGTCGTACTGATAGGCAGCGGCGCAGAGCAGGCAAACCTGGTAATACTCTCCATTGGCGGCCCGGCGAGGCCAGGCAAACTCGTGCGAACAGCGACCCAGCATGAGAACATCCATGAGCTTTTGCGGCATGATGGTGATGCGTCCGGAACTTTCGGACACTTCATCTTCCGCTGAGTTGGCGTTGCTGGGTAGGTTACTTTCGTACTTGGCCCGCTTTCTGCGGGAAATTCACAGAAGTGGACGCAAGTTCGACACAACCGTTATTCACTGCACAGACCCGGAGAGGAGTTCTCCGAGTCTTTCAGCGGCCAACCGGTGATCCTCACCACTGGCGTGCGTGTAGGAGTTGAGCGTCAGCTTCGATCCGGCAGCATGGCCGAGTCTCTCCTGGCGCACCTTCATAGGAACTGCAAGTTGATCCATCAGCGATTCGTTACCGTGCCGGAAAGCGTGCATCCCAGCGCGTGGAATCCGAAGGGAGTCCAGCGTCTTGTACAGGTGCCGCGAAAGAGTAGACGCGTTCCATGCTTGACCGGCAGCGGCATGGAACAAAAGGCCAGCATCGCGACCGGCACAAGAGACACGCAAGCGACCTTCCAGCGCGGGAGATATCTGGAAAGCGCGCTCTTTCCCGTTCTTCGGGGCGTTGGTGTGACCACGCCAAACGCTCTTGCGAACGAGCAGATAACCAGAGCGCACGTCCCGAACATCCAGGGCCCGAATCTCTCCGGTTCTCATTCCCGTTTCTGCAGCAATCCAGAACATCGTCTTGTACGGTTCTTCCGCCGCAGTGAGAATTCGTTTCATCTCATCCAGCGTGAAGTACCTTTCCTCTTTGATCTGGTTTCGCTTCGGCATCACAAGCCCGTCAAAGGGGTCGTGCTGAACATAGCCCCATGCCTTCGCGGTATTCCAGACCATACGCATCACGAGGATTGTGTTCTTGACGGTTTTTGCTTTCCGCGTGCAGTTCTGAACGTAGGCCTGCACGGATTGAGTGTTGATGTCGCGCAATGCGAACGGGCCGAAGTAGGGTTCCAGCCAGGTTCTTAGTACGCTGTCCACGCTGGCCTGAGTAGACGGCCGATGCATGATGAGTACCTGCTTGCGCCAGTCTTTGACGAACTGCCGGAAAGAGGCAATCTTTGTTGGCCGATATCCGTAGCTGTTGATACCCGCCAGTTTCGATTCCAATTCCCGCATCGCAAGTTTCTTGGTGGGGAGTTCGGTTTTATATCCCAAAACAACTTTGCGGCAGACGCGCCGGACCTGTCCACCCGGTTCGATCACATCCTCACGGTACCGACCTACCCAAGCCGGATTGCGTGATCCGCTCAGAAACACTGTCCCTTGTTGATATCTACGGCGTGCCATCCGTTGAGCCTCCACGGAAAGCGCGCCCTCGATTGCCGAGGGCAGTGTAGCACGGTCAACTTGCGGGGCTAGCGTCGAGCTGTGAACTTCCGGTGTCATCTACTCTCTTACGTCCTTCAGTGCGGCGGTTGCTTGCCGATGTTCTGATTGTTGGCCGTCTGCTCATACGTCTGCGTCGAACTTCGCCCAGTCGAAAAATTCGGGCTGTGCGGGAAGTTGGGACTCGCGCCCTGGTTTGAGTTCGTTAAATCGACGTTTGCCGAAACTGGGCCGCCGACCCCGAATGGTGGTGTGCGATATAGGTCATGATTGCTACTCCTTTGGAAATCAAAATCGAGGCCGGCCTGGTTTGGTCGCGGCCTCGGCCAGCGCAATTTTTGAAAAGAGGCAGCGCCGGAACGCCTCTTGTGGGAATGTTTGATCGCCTAATGCATTGGCCGGCAGCGAGCAAACAGCGCCCATCTCGCTTTGGAGAATCGCCGGCTCATCCCTCGAACAGATCCGCCATGGCGCTGATGAAAGCCGCCTTCAGACCTGTAGCAGCGACAATGGTGCCAACGTCATGGCCGCGTGTGAGAAGCTTCCAGCTCTCAAACAGCGTCGAAGCCTGCTCCTCACAGCCGCCTGAAAGACCGATGTCTTGTGGCGTCGTTTTTCGCGTGAGCAACATCCGCCGCACGCCCGTTGTTTTCTGCATAGTGGCATCTCCTTCTGAAATTCGGTTCATGGTTTCAGCCAGCGGTTTGCGAGCCCGTGAGAACAGCGATTGAAACCTTGGGCAGGCTCGGACCGAGCTCTTCTGGCGGTGATCCGCCCTCTGCTCCCCGCAACGCCGACACAGATCAAACTGTGAAGTTCGAGGCGCGATCGCCGGCACGCCTTTATGGCTTTGGCTGACGCGCACGGCAACGTCGCTGAAAGTTCTCGCCCGATATTGGAGGGGCGACTTCGCCGCGGTTTCTTGCCGCTCGTCTTTCTTCGAAAAGAACGCGGCTGGGTTATACATCGGTCTTCTCCTTCTTCTTTCGCAACCTTGGTACCGGCATTCCGATACAAGGACACCCCGAGACCGCGCAGGACCCACCGGAGCAGGTCGCGCTTTCATCCGTGGCGAAGTCCCCGGAGTGAACGCAACGAACCAACCTTTTGAAGCGACCTTGCCCAATCCAGAGACCGGAGGCGCCCACCTGGCAGTGATGGTCTCTGGAGCGGCCACAGGGGCAGGTGTTCTTCGCGGCGATCTCGCTCGTGGGGACTTCGAAGAGTCGTTTCATCGTGTTCCCCTTCGTGCTCGGAATCGGTCACGCCTTTTGCGGTCCTCATCGTCGGCCAAGCCGACGTCGCATCCTCTACCTGGTCGAAGGTCCGGGGGTTTCCCATAGAAGATCTGTCGATCGTCGGTGATCTCTACCTGCTTCGTGCCGAGAAACGACGGCATAACCCCCGTGTCGGGGCTGGTTTCAGGCGCAGGAAGGCTTACCTGTGGTTTCAACCCGAGCACCTGTGCCGGACCCGCGTCTTTATTGATCGAAACCTCGTTCTGCAAACCGAGTCGCTGGGGTTCCTGACTCGGGTCAGGAATGCCGTCCGGACCCGCATGAATATTGGTTGTGGCACAGGTGCTCGGGTGGCTTATAGGGGAAAGGGCCGGAGGCAGATATCGGCTCCAAGCTTCCTCTAGGTCGGCCCTTCGATACCCTCTGTTTCTGTCACCTTTTTCTCGAAACTGCCCCGGAAAGATTCCGAAGGGCTTCAGCAGATCACTCAGACCTTTGGAGGTCAGTCCCCGTGCCCGGTTCCAATCCGACCAGGGCTGGTTTCGATGTGTTTCAACTTTTCCAGGAGTTCGGCGGTCGAGAAAGCATCGGCCAGCGGAAACTGGTTATAGATGTCGCGCAGGTCGGACAACATCCTCATCCGGCTCGAATCGTCTCCCACATCTACGGAGCGGAACAGTTCGAGCAGAGCTTTCCGAGTTCTCGAAGGCCACTCGCCGCCGGCACAATCGGCGATCGCAAAAAGGATCTCGGAGCCGTCTTGTTGCCGATCGTTCAATTCCTCCGGCATCTGCGGACGCGCATCCGTGAGTTGCGGAACTTGTCCTTCAACCCAGTTCTTAACGCGCTCCTTTAGAGGGTCCGCTTCCGGCTTCACGAGACGGGCCCGCAGGCGCTCCACTTTGTTGGAGCTAAGTTTGCGTTGCAGCCGAATCGGGAGAGAGCGATCGCGGATCGTGTCGGGAAGCGCTCCGATGCCGCTCACCGCTTTGGGGCAAAACGTGGCAAAATCTCTGACCAGCATCTCGGTTCCCTTGCCCACGCAACGGCTGATCGTCGCTCCCGCCTTGTTGCCGGCGTTGAGCACACCGCGTACCGCTTCGGCCATTTCCGGATTGCCCTTGTTTAAGGCGTCGATTTCATCCAGCAATAGCGTGGGGCGCTTGGCATCGATGCGTCGGAAAAGGGCTGGTGCCGTCGTTCCCGACGTGGGCCAGGGTTCCCGCACGAGATACTCGAGCACCTCCAGCAGTCGGGATTTAGCGCAGCGCTTTTCAGCGGAGGTGATGGCCAGATATGGGGTGTACGTACAGGCATCGATAGCGTGCGTGTGCGCGATCCACAAGACGGCAGCCACATGCTGCGCCTCGCTCATGATCATGAAGCGCCGCAAGAAAGACTCGACTTCCTGGAGTACCGCGGCCCCAACCTTTTGGTCGTTGAAAACAGAAGCGAGCGCCTCATCACCTTGCCGTCCGACAAAATCGTCCGGCCCATTGATGCGAGGGCCACCAGGCAGATCAAGGATCTGAACCTCGGCGCAGATCTTCCGTAATGCGGTTCGCAGTTCTCGCCGCGCACGGCGCACGTTCTCGCTGGTGGCGCTGTTGGAGTCCATCAAGATATAGGTGGGGCGGTCGCGACAGACCTGCAGGTCAGCGTGCAGAATCTTTTCCCCGGTCTCCTCGTCTTTACCGGCAGACCACCCGTAACAGCCGCCCATGGCGATGGTCACGTACTCTTGACCGGTACGTTCCGACCACGCGGTCAACGCCAAGCTCGCTTTTTCGGACTCGACCAGGATCACCGGCACGTTCTTGTCGCCGAGCAGCTCAGCCGATACTGGTGGGTAATAAAGATGGCGAGGGAGGTCGGGGCCATTGGCCGGCGCCATGTATTTCGCAACGGGCTTGCCGTCTTCGTCGATGCCTGGATGATCTCGACGAACGCGAAAATATTTCGTCTCGTTCGCGTTACGGCAAGGGAAGATGATGCCCGCCAGCGAGCCGACGCCGGTCAGCCCCAGCTCCCGCGCTTCGGCATCCGTCACGCGGTCAATCTTGGCGCGTTCCAACAAGGCTGGGTTGACACCCAGCCCGTTGAACATCTTCAGATCGTTGGTGGTGAGCGAACTCACCGCGCCTCCTCTGTTAGCCTGGGGCAGTCGTGCGGCTTCGACCAATCGGGCTGACCGTTCACATCGAGGTCGGCATCCTGATAGACCTGAGTAATTGGCCGGCAGTGTCCGTCGAGTTGTTGCTGGTGGGCTTTGCTCTTTATTGTGCGGCGCGCTACGCGTCGCCCGCAGGGCAAGCAGTCAAAGATGTGTACTTCAGAGCTGCGATTATTCATTTCTATTCTCCTATGTTCTCTTTCGTGTGTTATTCGGAAACCTTGGCCAACTCCTCCAGATACTCCCATGGGATCATCCGGCGACGGCGCAATCGCCGCGTCGGGATGGTACCGTCCGCGATCATCCTTTCGATGGTCGGCTTAGAGACGCTCAAGAGTTTGGCGGCTTCCACGAGGGAGACCAGTAAAGGTTCGTGGCGGTCGGAGGAGTTTGCGGGAAGTTTCTGCTTCATGGGGTCATTACAGCATTGCTGGACCGAAGTGCCGGGTACACAAATCAGAAATGTTTTGGGGATTTTGTGTACGGCTCTAAGCAGAGAGCAGACGCTTGCGGAGACGTTTCAGAGCTGCCTCTACAGCGTCCGGAAGGAGCAGCGGCAACTGACGATCCGACGCCTCATCGGCGACATTGACGAGAATGGCGACGGTCTTATGGGGAAGTCGGCATTGGAGCCGAGCTTCGAGTTGGTCTTTAGCCCGGAGTACGGCGGACCAGTCACGATCGCGCCCCAACTGTTTCAGAGGAAGCCTGATGTGCGGCTGCTTGCTGAGATCGCGCAGAAGGACCAGAGCTTTTTTCATCTCCATCACTTGCTGCGGCCGTCTTTCCAGGCTCTCGAAGATGTTGCTCGCTAGGCTCACGCCATTGATAGCCTCTTGCAGAACGAATTCTCGAAAATGCAGATAGCGCTCGCTCATTTCCGCCAAGCATGGCGTGTCCTGGTAGTCCCACAGCAGGCGCACGCACAGATTCTTGCTCCGTTCGTCTTCCAGGATGCGCTGGATAATCTTATCCGCCCTCCTGCGACCGAGCAGGCGCAAGAACTCTTTTCGAAAGACTTCGAAGGGTAGATGCTTCCGTCGCCTCTTATGGGCCATCCAAGGAAAATTCTAACGCAGAGTTCAGCGCCGGGGCAGGTTGAGGGCGATGCGCGTTCAGGGGTGCTGGCAAACCGGGTCGCTTACCAGCTAGGCTATCGTGTGGGCTTCTTGGCGGAGTCAAGCGGTCCACCATACCTAACGGGATTAGAAACAGCGCAAGTCAGGCGGAAATCTGATTCTTCAGGGCCATCTTGAAAAGATTAACTTGGGCCTGCGCCAATTGAGGCAAAGCTATCCAAAACATCGCCTGCTCAAAGGACTTAATCAACACGGCTGTTCGGAGATCGTCCAATTTAAGGTCAAAAGTCTCGATGAGGTGGCGAACAAATTCCCTTTGCCACAAACCATTACCCCACATGTGTATGAACGCAAATGCTGCGACATTAACCAGGTAATCTACAAAACAAACTCGATACCCGGGCCAATAACCCCAGTCAACCAAAACCATCCTGTTTGGCAATTTGATTAGATTCCGTGGATAAAAGTCTCCGTTGCTAACAATGCGGTGTATCAACTGGAACCCACCGCTAACAAATTCTCCCGCCTGTGTACACTCACTGTCGGAGATGCCCAGACTGAGGGCGTCAGTTTTGCGCTCCTGGAACGATGAAAGCCAACCGTGAAGATCGAACGCAGACTGCTGCACGCTTTTTCCAACCGGGTGCTGGGATAGAAGCCAATCAACGTCAATTTCTTGGAGGTCTTTGAGGATCTGAACCATGTCTGAGAACAGTTCGGTGCCAAGAGGAGCGCCGCCGTTTCCCTCGTTCCACCTATCGTTGTAAGTCTCGCCAGCGTAGTCTCGGAAATAAACAGTGCCGTGCTCTCCAGCCTTCCCGTCAGAGCGGAGGACTTCGGGAATCTCCAATAAGGCAAAAGTCGGGCTGTACCGCCTTCGTACGGCGGGTAGTAACTCGGCGCACACCAAGAATTCTTCTGCGCTTCCAGCAATCCTAGGGCGTTCCATGGTTGTCATCTATTTTATTTTCACGAATTGGACTATTAACGTGTCCCACCGTTCCGGCCTGGGAGAAAGGAGCCAACGATGATTATTGTAGGGTGTGATTACCATCGGGCTTCCAACAAATTGCATTTGTGGATACCGAAACTGGGGAGCTGCAAGAACGGCGACTCGGCATCGGGAGGAAGCGGAGAAGTTCTACCGCGATCTGACAGCACGAGGAGCCAAAGTGCGTGTGGGTATGGAAGCCAGTGGACACGCGCGCTGGTTTGAGCGACTGCTAGCGGAACTGAACTTCGAGTTGTGGATTGGCGATGCCGCCGAGATCCGAGCCAAGCGGGTACGCAAGCAGAAGACGGATCGGCAAGACGCGCAGCTATCCAGCGAGAGCTTAATCTGCGCGCCCATGCCTTCGAATTCCAGCGATTGAACCATGAACTCTAACTTTTGCGAAGGGTCCGTTTCTTGCACCAAATCGAGCAGAGCCGATGTCGCGCAAGATAGCACGCTTTCGCCTGTGGACGTGTGAGAATGTCGGAGGAAAAGTCAGCAAGTGCGAGGCATCGTTAGAGCCAGCGTTGCCAAGCAAGGTAGGCGAGCCCGATCACGGAAACGCAGAGTAGGAGTTCCGGCCACCGCCGTATTGTTGCCTTCAATATCATGATTGCTAAGCTGAAGTAGACGGCCCAGGGGAGGCGCGGGACATGGGGCATTCCTCGCCCGACCAGGCGACAGGCCAAGCCGCCCCAAATATCGTACACCTTCGCACCAGCAAAGAAACCCGCGTCGCGAGGATCAGTTCCCCAAGATTTCGGTAACCCAGGAATGTGACTCTCAGGCCATTGTGCCCCTACCTGGCTCTGATAATCTGGCCGACTATGCAAGGCCCAAATAAAGAGCGCTGGATTCAGCTCTCCGAACAGGCTGCGGTTGAGCAAGACCCCAAGAAATTGCTGGAGCTGGTACACGAGCTGAATGCGCTTCTGGAAGAAAAGGAATTGAGACTCGCCGCGCTGCGGAGGGCCAAGTCAGATCCTACTGACACTCCATAAGGTAAGATCGAGGAACCTCTCAGTCTCAGATCAACACTTTCGTAACGTGCTTTCGTAATGTGGCATGCTCATCTGGACGTGCCAAAATTGGAAGTGATCTTCGATCGCAGTATGTGGCGCTTACTGTTCGGCGGATCAGGTAGTTACTCCCCACAAGCATTCTGCACAGACGCGTTTGCGAAGGGATTCTGATCGGTTTTTTCATGGTCAAAATGATCCGGGCTGCGCAGAGCAGCATCAACCTGCGATGCGGGAGTCTAGTAGCCCGTCCGAAATTGGCTTTTGTATTTGGTTTTCTCGCGACGGCCACCGTCGTCTTGGCTGCTCTTTCTCGGTTTCACAGTAATCAGGTCGACGAAGGCCACTCTGCCCAAGTAACTCTCAATACAATTGCAGTTCTTACGCGGGAGATTAACAATCTTACGTTGACAGCCTTGCAAGAGCAGCACCTGACCCCGGAAGCGGAAACCGAGATGCGGGTGGCAAGACATTCACTGCATAACGCAGTGCTGGCGGCGCGCCTTCATGCTTATCACACCTCTGTCCTAGAGAAAGTCTCGCCGGTGTTAGATGACTACCTTATGTCGACCGGCCGGCAATGGGTCCTGATGCAAACTGGTAACTTTGACGAGGCGAAGCAGGTCGATTTCCGGGATGTCAGCCCCCAATATGACTTGATGCAGCACCAAGTGCAGGGTGCCATAGGGGCCGAGGACAAATGGGCCCAAGGTGTTGCGCTGAGAGCTAGAAATGAAGTGCTGGCAGCCATAATCTCGGCAGCGACCGCCATGCTGATACTTTTTCTCCGGCTCCAGAGACAAGAGCACTTTGGCCAGTTGCAAGAAACCGAACGCAACGCGCTCCGCCAGAGCGAAGAGCGCTTCCGCGCTCTCACCGAGCAGTCAACCGACATCATTCTGATCGCCGATCCCACTGGGCAAATCAAGTACGCTAGTCCTTCTGTCCACGTGGTTCTAGCATTGCATGGAGATCGTTTGGTGGGAACGAATATGATCGACCTGGTCCATCCAGACGATTTCGCCAAGGCCATGAGAATGGGATCGCGATCAGTGGAGTGTGGAGAGAATCCGATAGTTGAGTTCCGACTGCGACATGCAGACGGAATGTGGCTCTATTTCGAGTGCGTTATTAGAAACTTGATTCGGCACCAGAATATCGGCGGCATTGTCTACAACGCCCGAGATATAACCGAACGGAAACATGATCAGGAAGAATTGCTTTTTAACGCTACCCACGATATGCTCACCGGCCTTCCGAACCGCGCCTTGTTCTTGGGACGTTTGCAAAGCGTCGTGGATCGGATGAGAAGGCATCCACAACAGGGCGCTGCCGTACTTTTCATTGATATCGACGACTTCAAGGTCGTCAATGACTGCTATGGCCACGCAACCGGGGATACTCTAATCAAAGAAGTGAGCAATAGACTACGGGCTTGCATGCGCAGCGACGGCATAATAGCCAGGATGGGCGGAGATGAGTTTACGGTTCTAGTGGAGGACGTTACGGACCCGAGCGATGCCATCCGTATAGCCGAGAGAGTCCAGTCTTCATTTACGCGACCCTTCCTACTAGGGGGACTTGAGGTCTTCAAGAGCACGTCTATCGGCATCGCGCTGACATCACCAGAGACACCTGCGGAGACGGTGCTTCAGAATGCCGATATCGCTATGTATCGTGCGAAAAGCCAAGGCAAGGCTTGCAGTGAGCTCTTTGACCGCGTGATGCACGAGCAAGTCATGAGTCGACTTCTTCTCGAAGCCAAGCTGAGATCTGCTCTTGAGAATGAAGAACTGACACTTCACTATCAGCCGATCGTCACGGTAGATACAGGGGCAGTACAGGGCTTCGAGGCACTCTTGCGGTGGCAGCCCTCGGGATCGAATTCGATACCACCAAGCACTTTTGTCCCGATCGCAGAACAGTGCGGCCTGATTGTTCCTATTAGTGTTTGGGTTTTGAGCCAGGCGTGTTTAGAGGCGGCGAGTTGGCGCCAGCGCTATCCTGCTGACCCGCCGTTATATGTCAGCATCAACATCAGTTCAAAGCATTTCTCTCACGCCGGTTTTATTGGGCACGTCAAAGATGCACTTCAGGAGAGTGCGATTGATCCGCAGTGTATAACCATCGAGTTCACCGAGAGCTTGGCCATGAACGACGTTGCGGCGACCTTACAAACGATGTCGCAGCTACGGACTCTAGGAGTGAAGCTGAGTATCGACGATTTTGGCACCGGATATTCCTCTCTGAGCTATCTCCGTCGCTTTCCAGTCGACACCCTTAAAATCGATCAGTCGTTCGTCAAGACGATGGATGCCGAAAACTATGCCATCGTTAAGACAATCGTCGGACTGGCGCGCAGTCTAGATCTTAAAGTGGTCGCTGAAGGGGTAGAAACAACTCATCAACGCCAACTGTTGGCGTCGGCCGGTTGTGGGTCAGTCCAGGGATACTTCTTTGCGGAACCCATGCCAGCGAAGAGTGTTGGCGTTTTCATTGAGTCCAACCGGCGAAACTCCCGACAAACTAAACAGAAAGGCTTGGCACGCTCGACGTCGGCACGTTGATACTTCAGGGAGAGACGATTGGTCAATTGGCGAAACATTGCGGTAACGCTCATTGACCTGGATCGGCCAATTCTCAATGAGCGCTATCGCCTGATTAGGCCAACTACGAGTTCAAGCAGAGTGAGATTCTCGCCCGGGAGTCGCGAAACAGGTTCAAACCCCTGAATCGCATCAATGTTATTGATTCTACATGGCCTTTCACGATACTAGCATCTGGGCTGCCTCCATCTCCTAGACCGCATCAAA
>JBKPCG010000059.1:0-8691 GCA_046727255.1 Acidobacteriota bacterium
TTGATTTGACTACCGCCTTTGAGGACTTTCAAATTACGAACGTCCATCCCACCGACGGTTACGGATTCGCGGATTTGATAGACGGTCGATTCTCAACTGTCACAAACGGGCGATGTTTCGGGTTGGATTCAAAATGGCACACTTGTGGCACCGGGGGACGTAGGCGAGGACGATGTGGGGAAAGTCCGGAAAATGAATTGGCTGCCCCCCAGGGATTCGAACCCCGATAACCTGCTCCAGAGGCAGGTGTCCTAGCCGTTGAACGAGGGGGCAGCGGCGCGTGCGCCAGCCTTCGAAAGAGCTTCTTTGCCGGCTGTTTTGATTCTATGGAACGCCACTGATTGGGTCAACACTCGCCGACGCCCGCTCACGACCGCCTTCGCGGGTTACAATCGCGAAAGGAACGAGGATTTGCCATGGCGACCATTGGAACCATCCAGTTTGAGACTGACTATGCGGAGATTGCTCGCCGTCCGCTAGAGGCCGAGCAGTGCGCGCTGATCGTTGTGGATATCCAGAGCAAGCTGCTGCCGCCCATCTGGGAAAAGGAGCGGCTGGTTCGGAATTCGCAGCTGCTGATCCGCCTGGCTGGAATTCTGAAGATTCCTGCGATCGTGAGTACGCAGTACGCCAAAGGTCTCGGCGACACGGTGCCGGAGATCGCTTCCCTGCTTCCGGACACCACGCCCATCGACAAGATGATGTTCTCCTGTTTCGGCAGCGACGTGTTCTGCTCCATGTTGAAACGGCTGCCCGGACAACGAACAACCGCGCTGCTGTGCGGCATGGAGACGCATATCTGCGTGATGCAGACGGCGTTGGGCGCATTGCGCGAAGGCTACGTGGTGCAGGTGGCGTCGGACGCGGTGAGTTCGCGTACAGAATTGAACTGGCGGGTGGGGCTGGATCGCATGCGGGCAGCGGGAGCGGTCATCTCATCGACCGAGATGATGACTTACGAGTTGCTGCGGTCGTCGGGGTCGCCGGGGTTCAAGGAGTTGCTGCCGTATTTGAAGGGATAGCTGCTACGAGCTTCGAGCCACGAGCTTCGAGCAACCGGTCGCTATTTAGCTCGTAGCTCGAAGCGGGGTTTATGCTTCCTTCTGTTTCACCCGCACGACCGTGATTTTGGAGAAGCCTTCTTCAAAGGTCGGCGCTTTCAGCTTGCCGGCCATTCTGCGCATTACGTCCTCGGCGACTACGCGCTCCCGCTTCTGGTTGCGTTCCAGACAGATTTCCACGGGCACATCGAAGTACACGCCTTGTACGTCGTAGCCGTAGTCTTTGGCTAATTTGATCCAGCTGTGGCGGTCGTGGGGTGTGAGGTTGGTTGCGTCCACGTAGTTCACGGGGCGACGGGCCACCAGCCGCGCTTTCAACATAGAGCGCAGATTAGAGAAGACCAGATCCTGAAAACGCTGCTCCTGCGCGTCGTCGAAGAGCAACTCGCGCAGCAGATCGCTCGAGAGCGGACGAATGTTGTGACGCTTGAACCAGGAACTCTTGCCTGAGCCGGGAAGGCCGATGGCCAGGATTACTATTCCTTTGCTGGGCTGGGCGGGCGGGGCAGGAGTTTTTCCGGTAGAGGTTGCGGCCACTGGCTCCGCCGTGGAAGGCTCGGCAGCGACCGCCGGTGTGGCAGAGGGAGCACCAAGCTTCGGGCGAGCACCACCGCGGCCGCGGCCTCCACGGCCACGACGGCGGCGCGAGGGGCGTTCTGCGGGGCGACCTTCCGACGTGGGCGCGATGGGTTGCCGTTCGGCCTTGGGTTGCGGCGCGGGTTCGGGCTCGCCATCTGCTTGTGACACGGCTGCTGGCGGTTCGGGTGCTGGCTCTGAGGCGTCAAAATACTTGGGTTGCAGGGGAACGGGCGCGTTAGTTTGTTCCTTCGGCGTACTGCCGTCACCCTTTTTGCGGCGCGTCATGCGCTCGCGCATCCATTTACGCATATAGCGCTTGTAGCATACCGGCGCGTCGCGCCGCAATCGCAGGGCCGTGGCGGTCCGGATACCTTGCCAGCGGCGATCGGCCTTTCGCGTGGACGCGCTGCATCCTGCTGGCAGTTACAATGTGGGCATATGAACCCGACGCATCCAGCGACGACTCCCGTTGCTGAGGGGCAGCTTCCTGCTGTGCCTCTGACCATTGAAGGTTATGCCGTGCTGCATCAGATGATGCGCGTTCGGTGGACCGCGTGGCGCGCGCTGGGGGAAGGCGAGCGCCGTCAGATCGCGGACGAAGGTGCGAAGTTACTGGGGCAGGTGGAATCACGGGCCAGCGGACAATCGGCGCTGTTCTCGCTACTGGGGCACAAAGGCGACTTGATGCTGGTCCATTTCCGCGAAAGCTTTGACGAACTTAATCAGGCGGAGCTTGATCTGGGGCGGTTGCGGCTTAGCGACTTTCTGGAACCCACAACTTCTTATCTGTCGGTCATCGAACTCGGGTTGTACGAATCGACACTGAAGACCTACCGGTCTCTGGCGGAGCGGGGCGTGGAACCGCACTCGGAGGAATGGAAAAAAGCCATCCAGGAAACCATTGCGCGCCAGAAAGAAGCGATGAAGCCCCGGCTGTTTCCATCGATGCCGCCCAATCGCTACCTCTGTTTTTATCCGATGGATCGGAGGCGCGGCGAAGACAAGAACTGGTACACGCTGCCCATGGAAGAACGTCAGCGGCAGATGAACGAGCACGGACTGGTCGGGCGCCGCTATGCGGGAGAGGTGAAGCAGATCATCACTGGCTCGATCGGCTTTGATGATTGGGAGTGGGGGGTGGATCTTTTTGCCGACGATCCGATTGTGTTCAAGAAATTGATTTACGAAATGCGCTTCGATGAAGTGAGCGCGGTGTACGCGCTGTTCGGCACCTTCTATGTCGGGTTGCGCTGCCCGGCGAATCGTCTGCACCAGTTGTTGGAAGGCGAATTACCGAAGAATGCCGGTGTCTGAGGGCCTCACGCCCGGCGTGTCTTCGGAAACTTGTGCTCGTGGAGTTTCATGTTCACTCGCGCTCCGCGAAAAGTGACGCCTTCCATACGCAGGCGAAACCGCTGCTCGGCGGCAGCTTCGCCGGGGCATTTGATGGCTCCGCCGGAGCCGACGACGCGATGCCACGGCAATCCCGGGACTTGCCGCAGGACGCGGACAACTTGCCGAGCGGCTCCCGGCCAGCCGGCGGCGCGGGCGACGGCTCCGTAGGTCGACACTCGTCCCTTTGGTAGAGAGCGGATGGAGCGCGCGATGCGCGCGCGCTTGGCCTCGGTCTTGAGCTTAGGTTCGGACCCGGATTTGCGTGGTCTTCTCACAGAGCGACGATGCACAACAGATTATAGAATTCAACAAACCCTGGAACTTGAAGTTCGCATCACACTTGCTCAGAAGCCCCTCAGGAGCACGACATGTTTCGTATGCTGAAAATTCTGCCCCTCCTTCTCGCGCTGGGCACTCTCAGCATCTTTGCCACCAGCTGCGGTACGGACCATTCCAAGATTCGCCTGGTTCATGCCTCCCCGGATTCCCAGCCTGTCGACGTCGCCGTGGACGGAAAAACGGTCGTCACAAATCTGGCGTTTGGGGGCGTATCGCCCGCTACTGGCTATCTCACCGTGACGGCGGGCAATCGCAAAGTGGAAGTGCGCGCGACTGGAACGACCGCCGACCTGATCAACTCCAATGTGAGTTTCGGAAGCGGGAAGGAATACACGGCAATCGCGTCAGGATTCATGACCCCTCCGCCGAATAGTGACCCTACCGTCGTCGGCATCGCTGCGGTCGTTCTGACTGATGACAACTCGGCGCCGACAAGCGGCAACGTCAAGCTGCGCCTTGTCCACGATGCTCCTTGGGATGGCGTTCCACCCAATCCACCCAATCTCGACGTCTACATTGTTACGCCCGGCACCGACATCTCCGGCATGTCTCCAACCATTTCCAACCTGGCTTATGGGCAGGCAAGCAGCTATCAGAGCGTGGCACCCTCTTCGAATCAGGTCATCTTCACGTTGGCAGGCGACAAAACCCCTATCATCAATCAGACCTACAACGCCCTGGCAGCCGGGCAGATTCGAACCCTGGTTACCGTGAATGTGCAGGGTGGACTCACCATGGCGACTACACCCCTGGAATTGTCTGACCTGAATTAGCGATCACTGTAACGTCAGCGCCTTGCGTCGCAAGGCGTCGGCGCACAGTGCACCGCTCGGCCATTGTGCTTCAGATGGCGACCCATCCCATCCGGATCAGCCACAGCGAAGTAACAGATACCAGCAACCACAACAGAATCCCTTGCAGCAGCGGGCGAGGGCCAACCTGTTTCAACGTGGCGATCGAGATCGTGGTCCCGATCAGGAAAAGAGTGATCGTCATGCCGATCCGGGCAGCTTTGCTGATCCAGGGATAAATCGTTGAGCCCGCGCCGACGTAAGTATTGAATACAGCCGCCAGGCAGAACAGCGCGATAAACCAAGGCCATTGGATTTTGGCTTTTGTGTGACGGGCCAGCGCTGTCCCGAGCGTCAGAGGCACGATCCACAGAGCGCGCGCCAGCTTGACGGTGGTGCCCACGGCCAGCGCAACGGCCCCGTACTTGGCAGCCGCTCCGACTACGGAACTGGTGTCGTGGATGGCGAGCGCCGCCCACAGCCCGAACTGCGACTGGCTCAGCTTGAAGAAGCCGCCGATGAACGGAAAGGTCAGCAGCGCAATGGAGTTCAGGACAAAGATCGTCCCCAGCGAAACTGCCATTTCTTCGCTGCTGGCTCCGGCGACGGGGCCGACGGCTGCAATCGCGCTTCCACCGCAGATGGCGGTCCCCGTCGAAATCAGGAAGGCTGGCTTGCGCTCTACCTTTAGAAGCGCGCCCAGAGCCTTGCCAGCGGCCATGGCGAAGGCAATACCCAGCAGCGTATAGAGGAATCCGCTGCGCCCGGCGCGCACCACATCGTGCAGATTCATGCCGAAGCCGAGCCCGATTACGCTCGCCTGGAGGAGCAGGCGAGAAAATCTTGCAGCGGGCTGAGCGAATGGATTTCTGAAGAGAAGTCCGAACGCCAGTCCGATCGCCAGGGCCAGGGGCGGAGAAGCCCAACCGCTCGCGGCAAAGCCCAGCGCCAACAGAAACAATAATTTCGGGATCATGCAAGGATACGGGCCCCCTAACGAGGCCCGGAGGAATTACGCGGCCACGCCTGACTTGAAGGACTGCACCGCGGCCTGCTCGTTCTCGAAGACTTCAAAGATCGTGACCAGCTTGGTGACCTGTAATAAGTCGTCCACGCGCTGCGTGAGGCTGGCGAGCTTCAGAGCGCCGCCGGCGTTGCGGGCGGTGGTGTAGAGCGAGACCAGTGTGCCCAAGCCGCCGGAATCGATGTAAGTTACATCCCGCAGATTGAGCACTACCTTGGGACTTTCGCCGAGCAGCTTCTTGACGCCGTCCCGCAGGCTGCCCGACTCCTCGCCAAACACGATGCGGCCGCTACAGTCCACTACCAGCACGCCCTCCACGGTCCGTGTGCTCATTCGCAGTTGCATAACTATCTCCTTGTTCGTCTCGCAATAAAACCCAGTGAAGAAGCCTACCGCGCCGGGACCCTCCGCGCAAGACCATGCTCCACTTTCGGCTTGGAGCCTGGCCTTTTCGGGGCGGAACCATGCTTCCCCGAGACTGTATAATCAGAAATTCCTCATGAGCTACCAGGTCCTGGCCCGTAAGTATCGTCCGCAGAAATTCTCCGATGTTATCGGCCAGGAACACGTTACCAGGACCCTGAAAAACGCGATCGAGCAGGAACGGATCGCCCATGGGTACATTTTCAGCGGGCACCGGGGGATCGGCAAGACGACCGTGGCGCGCATTCTGGCCATGTCGTTGAACTGCCGATCGGCGGCCAAGCCCGTGCCTGAACCGTGCGGCATTTGTGAATCCTGCACGGAGATCCGGGCCGGCAATGCTGTGGACGTGATCGAAATTGATGCTGCCACCAATCGTGGGATTGACGAGATCCGCGAATTGCGGGAGGCCGCTCGCTACCTCCCGGCGCGCGACCGCTACAAAATTTATATCCTCGACGAGGCGCACCAGATCACGGACGCGGCCTTCAACGCGTTGCTCAAGACGCTCGAGGAGCCGCCCTCGCACGTCGTGTTCATGCTGGCCACGACGCAGCCGGAAGACATTCCGCAGACCATCCGGTCGCGCTGCCAACACTTCAGCTTTCGAGCGGTCAAGTTTACGGACATTCTGGGCCAGCTGCGCGAACTGACACGCAAAGAGAACATTCCGGCCGACGAAGATGCGATCGCGCTGCTGGCGGAGGCGGGCGATGGATCGATTCGCGACGCGCTCTCGATTCTCGACCAGGCAATTGCCTCGACCGCGGACCATCTCACGCTGGATTCCGTCCGGCGCCTGATCGGGGCGGCACCTGCGGGAGCGCTCGAGGCCGTAATGCAGGGGGTCGCGGAAAGTTCGAGCGAGAAGATTTTGCTGCTGGTCGATGAACTGATCAGCGAAGGACACAGTCCTGCCCATTTCGCTCGGCAGCTCGTGCGCTTTCTGCGGAATGTCACGGTGGCAAAAATTGCGGGGAAGGACTCGTCGCTGCTTCAGATTTCGGACGATGAGCGCTCCCGCGCGGCGCGAATTGCCGATCTGTTCAGCGAGGAAGATCTGGCGCGGCATTTGCAAATCATGTTGCGCACGCATGGCGAACTCGGCTATCGGCAGGATCAGCGCTTCCATCTGGAACTCGGTCTGCTCAAGATGGCGCACGCGCAACGCCTTCTGCCGCTGGAGCAATTGCTGAGTGATGTGACGCCTTCCGCGCCGACGACACCACGAACTGGTGGGAGGCCTGTGCTTGCATCGACCCCGGAAGTTCGGCGCGCGGAGCCGCAGGCACCCGCGCGCTCGAATTATGTGTCGCCGTTTGCGGCGGACTCGGCGCGCAAAAACACGCCCAAGGCGGAGGGCGGAAACGAGATTGCGGCAAGCGCGGTGCGGCCTGGAAATTCGGGTGGAACGGTTGTCATCATGGGATCGGCTGCGCCTGCGGTTTCGGAGGTCGCCTCCGAACCGCAAGCCGCAGCCAAGAGTGAGATCAGCGCCGAGTCACTGCGCGACGTCGTGCTGAACGCGCTGAGCGGCCAGCCGATGCTGGTTTCCATGCTGGAAGCCGCGCAATGGAGCTTGGAAGGAAATTCGCTGGTGGCGAGAGTGGCACTGTCGACCACGATGATTGATATGTCGTTTACCGGCGACGCGCGCCGCATCGCTTCCGCGGCGGCGAGCGGCGCTGCGGGAAGACCCGTCAAAATGCAAGTGCTGCCTGGGGGAACGGCCCAAGCGGCATCGCCGGTACGGCGCCCGTCATCGAAAGGAAGTGCCCGCAGTCGCGCCGAGCAGGACCCGGTCGTTCGGAGCATGCAGGAGAAGTTTGGGGCGGAGATCAGAACCGTGATCGACTATCGGGAGAAACAATAAAAGTTTCACCGCCGAGACGCAGAGCACGCCGAGAAACTCACTGAACAGTCTTTCTCGGCTTACTCGGCGTCTCGGCGGTAAAAAGAGGGTTATGCCAGGACTCAATTTGCAAGAGCTGATGTCGCAGGCCAAGCAGCAGTACGAAACCCTGCAGAAGAAGATGCAGGAGACCGTGGTCGAGGCTTCCGCAGGCGGTGGCACGGTCACGGTGAAAATGGATGGCCGGAAGCAAGTGCTGGGGATCGTGATCGATCCGGAAGCAGTGAAAGCAGGCGACATTGAAATGCTGCAGGACCTGGTCATGGCCGCTGTCAATGAAGCCGGTCGCAAGGTGGATGAAGCCATGCAGGCTAGCATGGGAGGAATGTTGGGCGGGCTCGGAGGAATGCTTTAATTTGCAATTGGTAATTTGTAATTTGTAATTGAACGTCGCGACAGGCCATGTCTGAATTTCAAGCGCTAATTACAAATCACCAATCACAAATTTCCCATGTCCAAGTTTGCCGAGCCGATGACCCGGCTCATCGATGAACTCAAGAAGCTGCCGGGGATCGGCAGCAAGACGGCGCAGCGGCTAGCGTTTCATATTCTGCGGTCGAGCGAAGACGATGCCGAGGCGCTGGCGGGCGCGGTGCGCGACGTCAAGGCCAACCTGCGCCTGTGCTCGGTGTGCAACAACATTACCGACGTGGATCCCTGTGTTTACTGCACTAATCCTACCCGGAATCAGAAATTGGTATGCGTGGTTGAAGAGCCGACCAATATAGCGGCTGTCGAAAAGACCCGGCATTTCAATGGCGTCTATCACGTGCTCCACGGATCGATTTCGCCGCTGCACGGAGTCGGACCGGAACAATTGCGAATCGGCAATCTGTTGACGCGGGTCGCAGGCGGCCAGATCGAAGAAGTCATCCTGGCAACTAATCCGACGGTGGAAGGAGAGGCCACCGCTACGTATTTGGCGCAACAACTACGGCGTCAAGGCCTGCGCGTGACGCGGATCGCGATGGGCATTCCGGTAGGCAGCGACATTGAGTACACAGATGAAGTCACCATGCTCAAGGCGATGGAAGGGCGGAGGGAAGTCTAGCTCGCTCAAAAATTCATCTGTAGAGACGCGGGGGGGCGCGGGTACCCGAGCCCCCGGGTATTGGCGCGTGACCGCGACGCGGCCCGCCCCGGCTCGGCCCCAGGTTTTTTGCCATA
>JBKPCG010000060.1:0-20893 GCA_046727255.1 Acidobacteriota bacterium
CAGAAATTTCTGACCGTCGGATGTCACGTCGTAGGAAAAGAAATCCATGGCCGAGATCGGTTGCCGCGTGTGGGTCACAAACAGCCCGCTCGGAAAACCCGCTTCGAACCCGGCGCCGGTCTTGACTTCTGCTGCCATCAACCTCCCATCCGGTGCGAGATAGTACAACTCTTTACCATCGCGCCTCCAGCGCGGCTCCTCCCCTCCGCCGCGCGACACCTGCCATTTGCTGGCGAATCCCGGAAAAGGCGAAACGTAGACCTCCCAGTTTCCCGTCTCGCTGGAGGCGTAAGCGACAAATTTCCCGTCCGGCGAAAATTGCGCGTTGCGAATCAGCCATTGTGATTGCACCAATGGATGCGTCTGACGGTCCGGCATGGTCATGTACCACAATTCGCGGTCCTTCCGCGCCAGCACGTATTTCCCGTCACGAGACCAGTCCCACGGCCCCTGCTGCGGAGTTCCGAAGTCCATGATGTTCTGCGCCGAGCCGGATCCGTCCGCGTTCTTCATATAAAGGCTGAAGAAGAGCTTTTCATTCGCGGTGTAAATGACCTGCTTCCCGTCGGGACTCCAAACCGTGACTTGCTCCAGCCACGGGCCGAAACCGATGCGAGCCGCCGCGTCACTGGTCAGTTCATGAATCCAGATGTTGACGTGCCGGCCGTCGGTGTCGGTCTGGTCCACGGCGACGCGTCTACCGTCGGGTGAGAGTTTGGGATTGGCGACCAGTTCCGGAGGTCCGACCGTACCCACCTGCTTACCGTGACGGTCAAACCAGATCAGCTGCGACTTGCTGGCGCCCTTTCCTGCACTGGTTTGCGCAACCAGGGTCTTGCCGACCACGGTAAAGACGGCCAGGTTGGTCTGGGGGAAATATTGCACGGCATCGCTGACGATGCGCGGCTCGCCCGAGAGCGCGTAGCTGTGAAGATCAAAGCGTTGGGCGACAAGAGCGTTGTCGCGCCAATAAATGAGGTAACCTGGCTCGGCGTAAAAAGCATTTGTACTCGCGTTCGCGATCGGACGCCTCTCATCGGAGTCGAGTGAGCCGACAACAATCGTGTTCTTGTCAAGCCGTCCTGAGAAATTGCAGGCGAGGTAGAGGAAGTGCCGCCCGTCGGGCAGGAATACAGGCCAGCGGTGGCTTACCTGGAACTGGGAAACATCCGGTTTGGTCACCACCACCGGCGTTCCACCCGACGATGACATGCGGTACAGCCCGCTCCATGCGTCCGGTGTAAAGAGGATTACCCCGTCCTAGTTCCACGAGCCTCCCCGGCCAAAAGGCGCGTCGGCCAATACTTGCGCCGATCTTCCGGAGGCAACGTCGACGGTCTTAAGCTTGCCGTCGGCGAAGAATCCGATAGAGCGTCCGTTAGGCGCCCAGAAGGGATAGAACGCGCCTTCCGTGCCCGGCACCACGGTCGCACCCCGGCCTCCAACGGGGTGCATCCAGATCACATTCTTGTTGGCCGGATCAGAAAAGGCCACCATCGCCAACGTTCGCCCGTCCGGCGATAGCGCTACATAAGCCGCCGGGAAAGGCAGCGCGCTGTTGAAGTACATCGCGGAAGGCGTCTCGCGAGCGCGCAGCCACCACGCAGAAGCGCCCCCGAGCAGAAGCAGGCATAGCAATCCCGCGACCCGCCAGGCCACCCGATCCCAGGGCTTGCGCGCAGGAAAAGCGGCGGCCTGACGGGAGGACGATGCGTTCTCCGCGATCCATTTGAGCTGGAGCTTGACGTCGTGAGCGGTCTGCAGGCGTTCGTCCGGATCTTTCGCTAGGTAGCTTTTCACCGTGCCTTCTAGCGCAGATGGTGACAGCGGCTGCACCGTCGAAATCAGCGGCGGCTCGCCCGCGAGGATGGCCGCAATCGTCGAGGCTGTCGTCTTGCCTTCAAACGCACGCTTACCGGTCACCATTTCGTATAGCACCGCACCCAGAGCAAAAATGTCGCTGCGGGCGTCCGCTTCCTTGCCTTCCACTTGCTCGGGCGACATGTACTGGAATGTCCCTACAACCATGCCTTCCGCTGTCAGCGGATGTTGCGGCGTAGCGAGAGTCTGCGTTAATCCCGAACTGGGCGGACTGGGCGGCACGGCTGGTTTTGCCAGGCCGAAGTCCATCAGCTTGGCGCCACTCTTTGTCAGCATGATGTTGCCGGGTTTCAGATCGCGATGGACAACTCCATTCCTGTGCGCTCTTTCGAGTCCCTGGCAGATTTCGATTCCGCATTTCAGAGCCTGTTCGATGGGCAAAGGACCCTTACGCAACCGATCGGCCAGCGTCTCGCCCTCGAGATATTCCATGACGAGAAAACTGATCCCATCTTGCTGGCCGACGTCATAGAGATGGCAGATATTGGGATGACTCAGAGAAGAAATAGCGCGCGCTTCCCGATCGAGGCGTTCCCTTGCCTCGGGGTTCTCAGACAGATGTTCGGGCAGGACCTTGATGGCAACGATGCGGGCCAGACGAGAATCGCGGGCGCGATACACCTCGCCCATGCCGCCTGCCCCGAGCGGAGACTGAATCTCGTAGGGCCCCAGCATTTTTCCGGAAGAGAGAGGCATCGGTGGGCCGCAATTATAGCGTTAGTGGCCGCCTTTGGAAGCAGCGGGAACGGAAGTCGGATCAATCACGGAGGTTTCGTAACGCCGCCGTCTCGGCCGCAAGACTCCCTGGGGCTCTACTCAATCCCCAACTCCTTCGCCAGCGCCTTCCACTTCCCATCCACCAGCGACCGAGTCTTAGCATCCATCACGATCTCATCCGGCCACGGCCGCGCAAAACCTTCTGTTGACCACTTCCGTGTGGCATCAATCCCCATCTTGGATCCGTAATTCGCGAGGCGGGCAGCGTGATCGAGCGAATCCACCGGTCCCAGCGTGAACTGGATGTCACGCTCGGGATCAATATTATTCAACGTTTTCAAGGTGACGTCGGCGAGATCGTGCACATCCACGTCTTCGTCGACGACGACGATGCATTTCGTGAACATCGCCTGTCCCAGCGACCAGATGGCATTCATCACCTTGCGCGCCTGTCCGGGATAGGACTTGCGAATGGAAACGATCATCAGGTTGTGGAACACGCCTTCGATCGGCAGATTGACGTCCACCAGTTCAGGGATGGTCAGCTTCATCAGCGGCAGGAAAATGCGCTCGACCGCTTTACCCATCCAACCATCTTCCTGCGGCGGCTTGCCGACGACGGTCGTCGCGTAGATGGGATCTTTGCGGTGCGTGACGCAGGTAACATGAAACACTGGATACTCGTCTTCCAATGAATAGAAGCCGGTGTGATCACCGAAAGGGCCCTCGGTGCGGAGTTCGTCCAAGTTGACATAGCCTTCGAGCACAATCTCGGCGTCCGCCGGAACTTCCAGGTCGATGGTTTCACATTTCACCAGTTCCACCGGCTTCTGACAGAGGAATCCGGCGATGATGTACTCCTCGACGTCAGGCGGGGCAGGCACAATCGCGGAAAACGTCAGTGCCGGCTCCGTGCCAATGGCCACGGCAACGTCCATTCTTCCAGCAGGCCGCTCTCCGCCCGCGAGCATGGAGCCTCCAGAGGAGCGAGCCATGATGTCCACCGCGGCGCGGCTCTGAGCGCCCGCGCCACTTTCATGCTCGACACTTTGCCGCAGCCGCTCCCGATAGTGCTCCGCTGCAACTTTCTGTCGCTGCCAGTGCATTCCGGTGGACCGGTCGTCGTAGATCTGCATCCGGTACAAGCCGACGTTGCGCTTCCCGGTTTTCGGATCGCGCGTTATTACGCAGGGCAGCGTGATAAATCGTCCCGCATCTTTCGGCCAGCATTGCAGGATGGGGAAATCGAGCAGCGAAAAGTTATCGCGCTTGATGACTTCCTTGCACGGCCCGGTGGGAACGGTTTTCGGAAAAAACTTGCCCATCTCAGCCAGCATGGGCAGCATCTTTACTTTGTCGAGAAAGCCCCGCGGAGACTTCACGTCCATGAAACCGCGGATCCGCTCGGCGACTTCCTCGAGCGAATCCACTTCGAGCGCCAGCCGCATGCGCGCTGCCGAACCGAACTGGTTGATGAGCAGCTTCCCGCCCGGGTAGCCTTTCACGTTTTCGAATAGCAGAGCCTTCCCGCCAACGTTCCCCTGCTTGTCACGGCTCTTGGAAACGCGGTCCGCGATCTCGGTGATTTCCAATATCGGATCGGCTTCGGTGAGGATACGTTTGAGTTCGCCGGCGCGATCGAGCGCCTTGATCCAGTCCCGCAGATCGTCGTAGGCCAAAATTCCTCCTGAAATAACAGACGATTATATGACGGGGCACCTCCGGTGCCGACGAAACCAAAATCAACCAGGAGGGACACAGACGGCACGGGGGAACCCAACACTAGATACCAAGGCCAAACCCTTCCACATTTCCCGCTCTGCGACTAGGATATGGAAATAAATTCTGCACTTCACGTGTCCGGACCTGGAGGGGGAAATGATCCGCCTTAAAGTAAACGGAAAGGAAACTACATTTGACGGCGATCCCGACATGCCGCTGCTGTGGTACTTGCGCGACGTGGCGGGGCTGACGGGAACGAAGTTTGGTTGTGGCATGTCGCTCTGCGGCGCATGTACTGTGCACCAGAACGGCCAGGCCATCCGCTCCTGCAGTACGGCCATGAAAGATGTCGGCGGCGCTGACATCACGACCATCGAAGGCATTGCGCCGATGCATCCCGTGCAGAAAGCATGGATGGAGATCAAGGTACCGCAATGCGGATACTGCCAGACCGGACAGATCATGCAGGCTATCGCGATGCTCAAGGACAATAAGAATCCCACCGACCAGGACATTGATACTGTCATGTCCGGCAACATCTGCCGTTGCGGCACGTATTCCCGGATTCGGGCGGCCATCCACCAGGCTGCGAAGGAGACCGCATGAGCGTCATCGAGAACGTCAGCCGTCGCCGATTTGTTACGGGAGCGCTCGCGGGCGGAGTTTTGATTTTGGGTGCACGCTACGCTCCTCGATTGTTGCGGACTGCGAAAAGTGAGGCCGTTCCGTCCGCCGTGCTCGAACCTAGCCTTTGGATGGCAATCTCATCCGATGGCACGGTGACCATTGTCGCGCACCGCTCCGAGATGGGCTGCGGCAGCCGCACTGCTTTGCCGCTGGTCGTCGCTGACGAACTCGATGCCGATTGGTCCAGGGTCAAGATTGACCAGGCGATCGGCGACCCGAAGTACGGAGATCAGGATACCGATGGATCGCACTCCGTCCGCAGCTCCTTCGACCTGATGCGGCAAGTGGGTGGTGCCGGACGCGCCATGCTGATCACCGCCGCCGCCGCGCAATGGAATGTTTCCGCAAAAGACTGCACGACCGAGCCGCACTTTGTGGTGCATCGAGGCAGCGGCCGTAAACTTGGTTACGGCGAACTGGCCGCCGCAGCGGCGAAGCTGCCGGTTCCGAAAACAGAAGATATCAACCTCAAGTCGCGCTCGGAATGGCGCTACATCGGAAAGGAAAGCAATTCCCTCTTCGATCTTCCCGACATGGTCACTGGCAAAGCGATTTTCGGCATGGATGCCACGATGCCGGGCATGGTCTTCGCCTCGATCGAGCATCCGCCCGTTCTCGGCCAGAAGATCAAGTCCTACGATGACAAGGCTGCCCTCAAAGTCCCGGGCGTGAAGCAGACTCTCACCATCGACACCGTCAAGCCACCGCACCAGTTTCAACCGTTGGGCGGAGTTGCCGTAATTGCGGACAATACCTGGGCTGCGTTCAAGGGACGCAAGAGTCTGAAGATCGAATGGGACAGCAGTCCACATTCGGTGTACAACTCGGCGGCGTACCGCAAGACGCTCGAAGCGACTTCTCAAAAGCCCGGTAAGGTCGTTCGCAACATCGGCGATGTGGACGCCGCCTTCGCGAAAGGCGGCAAGATCATCGAAGCGGAGTACTATGCGCCCCACCTGGCGCACGCTTCGATGGAACCGCCGGTAGCCGTTGCCGAGTATCGCGATGGGAAAGTGCTCGCATGGGCGCCCACGCAAAATCCGCAGGCCGTGCAGGACACGATTGCGACCGCTCTCGGCATCAAGAAGGAAGACGTGACATGCCACGTCACGCTCCTGGGCGGCGGCTTTGGACGCAAGTCAAAGCCAGATCAGGTCGCCGAGGCAGCCGTTCTCTCCAAGAAACTCGGCAAGCCCGTAAAAGTCGTGTGGACTCGCGAGGACGACATTCGCTTCGACTTCTTCCACTCAGTCGCCGCGATGTACATGAAAGCTGCCGTCGGAGCCGACGGCAAGCCGACAGCATGGCTCCAGCGCAGCGTATTCCCTCCCATCGGTTCAACGTTCGACGCAGCCACAACCTATGGCGACGACGAAATGGGTCTCGGATGGAACAATCTGCCCTTCGACATTCCCAACCACCGCGCGGAAAACGGACCTGCCGACTATCACGTCCGGATTGGCTGGTTGCGCAGCGTCGCCAACATCTATCACTCCTTCGCGATTCAATCGTTCGCCGACGAACTGGCAAAGTCGGCCAACAAAGATTCGGTTGAGTATTTACTTGGCCTGATCGGCCAGCCTCGGATTGTGAATCTCGAACACAAAGCGGAAGACGCCCAGGAGGCAAAGCTCTATCCGTACGACACCGCCCGGCTGCGGCGAGTGGTCGAAATTGCCGCCGACAAATCCGGCTGGGGCAAACGAACAATCGGAAAGGGACGCGGCCTCGGCATCGCCGCCCATCGCAGCTTCCTGACCTACGTCGCTACCGTTGTGGAAGTCGAGGTCGATAACAAGGGCCAGGTACACATTCCGGGAGTGTGGACGGCGGTAGACGCAGGAACGGTCGTAAGCCCCGACAATGTTCGTAACCAGTTCGAGGGCGCGGCGGTATTCGGAACGAGCCTCGCCCTGTTTGGCGAGATCACCGCGACGAATGGCATAATCGACCAAAACAATTTCAACAATTACCCGATCACCCGCATGAACCGGGCACCGCGACAGATCAGCGTGCAAGTGGTCGAGAGCGACGCACCGCCGGCAGGCGTCGGAGAGCCCGGCGTGCCGCCGTTCGCGCCCGCATTGTACAACGCGGTTTTCGCCGCGACCGGGAAGCGTGTGCGCGAATTGCCGTTGGCGAAGACCAAGCTGGTGTGAAGCAGTTGCTAGCATTTGGCACTTAACGCTTACGCACTTAGTACTAGCTTTCGGCATTGGACGAGGAGACTTGACGACCAAGACTGTTCCTGTAACGGACGCAAAAAACACCAAGAGACTATCCCCGCCGAATGCAGCCCCGGAGGGGCGCCCCAGATTAGCCCAGCGCTTTCAGCGCTGGGTAACGAGCAATATGAGTCACAAGTCCCGGAGGGACGGCCAAGTCCGCTTAACCGCCCTGCGCGTAGGAGCACGCGTCGCCGTCCTGTCGTTTTCGATTTGCGTCTCCGCCCAGGAGATTACCGTCGCCGCCGCCGCCGATCTAAGCACGGCCTTGCCTGCAATCGTCGCGGCTTATACAAAGCACACCGGGCAAACCGTCAAGCTGTCGTTCGGCTCCTCCGGCAACCTTACTAACCAGATCCAGAACGGCGCACCCTTCGACGTATTTTTTTCCGCCGACGAGACCTATCCCGTGCAGCTCATCGAAAAAAGCCTCGCCCAAAAAGACTCGCTCTACCGCTACGCCGTTGGACGACTGGTGCTCTGGGTGCCGAATGAGCCCCCGCTCGACCTGCCGAAACTTGGCATGCGGGCGCTGCTCGATCCTTCGATCAAGAAGATTGCGATTGCGAATCCATTACATGCTCCTTACGGACGCGCCGCCGAGGCCGCTCTCAAACACTTCGGGGTCTATGATCAGATCGCGCCCAAACTAGTTCTCGGAGAAAGCATCTCGCAGGCCGCACAGTTCGTCGAATCCGGCAACGCCCAGGCCGGACTGCTTGCGTTGTCGCACGCCCTCTCGCCCGTGCTGAAAGACAAGGGATACTACTGGACGGTGCCACTCGACGCCTATCCAACTCTGAACCAGGCGGCCGTCGTGCTCTCGAAATCGAAAAACCCGGAAGCCGCCCGCAAATTCCTCGATTTCGTGCGCGGGCCCGACGGCACTTCCCTGCTCAAGAACTACGGCTTCAGCCTCCCCCCGGAGACGTACTGATATGAATGGGCAGGCCTTCTGGCTGACGGTGCGCTTGGCGGTCGTTGTCTCGGCACTACTCATTGCGATCGGCATACCCATCGCTTACTGGCTCACCTTTTCGCGCTGGCGCTGGAGATTTCTGGTGGAAGCGGTGATCGCGTTGCCGATCGTGTTGCCACCGACCGTGCTCGGGTTCTATGTCTTGATGGCTCTCGGCTCCCGCAGCCCGCTCGGCCGCTGGTGGGAATCGCTCACTGGACACACGCTGGCTTTTACCTTCGAGGGCCTGATGATCGGCAGTGTGTTGTATAGCCTTCCATTCGCGGTGCAGCCGTTCGCAGCTTCGTTCGCGGCCGTGGACTCGAAATTGCTGCACGCGTCCGCTTCGTTAGGACAATCGCCGATGCAAACGTTTCGACGCGTGGTGCTGCCTCTCTCAAAAGCCGGACTGGTCACGGGATTTGCTCTCAGCTTCGCACACACACTCGGCGAGTTCGGAGTCGTCCTGATGGTAGGCGGCAACATTCCAGGCGTGACGCGTACCATCTCGATCGACATCTACGACCAGGTGCAGGCGGGCAATTACGCTGCCGCCAATCACACCGCGCTCGTGCTGCTGGTGGTTTCTTTCGCTGTGCTCTCCCTCGTGTATGGACTGAACCGGCGGTCGTTGACGGTGGGACCATGGAAGTGAAAGCCGTACCGGCTGCCGAGTCCGCACGATCACAGACGCACAATTCCGATCTCGAAGTCCGCATCTCCAAGCGCTTTTCCAATCCTGAGCAAGCCTTCGACCTCAATGTCCATTTCCGTGCGCCCGCAGGATTCACCATCCTATTTGGGGCTTCGGGCACCGGTAAGACTACTGTGCTCGATTGCATAGCGGGGCTGAGCCGCCCCGATAAAGGCCGCATCGCTGTTAGCGAAGATCTCTTTGACTCGGAGCAGCAGCGCGACGTCCCCGCATGGAAGCGCCGAATCGGCTATGTCATCCAGGATCTGGCGCTCTTCCCTCACCTGACCGCCGAAGAAAACGTCGCCTTCGGACTAAATGTGCTCAGCGCTGCAGAACGGCAAGAGAGCAGTCGCGAGATGTTACGCACATTTCGCATTGAACACTTGCGCGACCGGCGTCCCGCGCAAATTTCGGGAGGCGAACGCCAACGCGTGGCGCTAGCTCGTACGCTCGTCACTGAACCCCGCGCGCTCCTCCTCGACGAGCCGCTCGCGGCGCTCGATCGCCCTACCAAGTCGCATATCCTCGACGACCTCCGCCAATGGAACCAGTCGCACCGCGTTCCGATCCTCTATGTCACGCACAGCAGTGAGGAAGTCTTTGCGCTGGGCGAACAGCTCATCGTCTTAGCCGCGGGACGAATCGTGGCGCAGGGGCGTCCGCACGAAGTCATGAGTGCCCCGCGTCTGGAGACAATCGCTCAACTTCTGGGATTCGAAAACATCTTCGACGCAAACGTCACGTCGCTTCACGAAGAAAGGGGCACCCTGACCTGCCGCCTGGGCGCGGGGCCCGTGGAGTTGGAAACCCCGCTCGTCCGGGCAGACATTGGATCGAAACTGCGCGTCGGGATTCGTGCGGGCGACCTTCTGCTCGCCAGCGAGGCCCCGCGCGGACTGAGCGCGCGTAACGTCATACCGGGGACAGTCCGCCGCATGGAGCAGCGAGATGTCATTATTTCTGCCACTGTCGATTGCAGCGGCACGGAATTCGAAGTGCATTTGACGCTGGCCGCGCGCGAAGCATTACAGCTTGCGCCCGGGAGGAGTGTGTGGGTGGTCGTGAAGACACACTCTTGTCATCTAATGTCTGGATAGGTGAGAACGGCTCGCGCTGCCCTCAAAGGTGGCGGCGGGACGCCGCCACGACGGCCGGCAAGATGCCGGCGCTACACCCATGTCAGCCTGCCGCGGCTCCGCGCCTCGACGGTTAGTTCCTCGTCCGCAATGCCGCATCCTCTTCCCTCTCCAGCGTAATTACTGTAACCCATTGGCCTTCTCCCTTCTTTTGAAACACGACTTGTCCACCAATGCGTTGAGCCACTTCCTCCGGCGGCAGGTCGCGATGATAGCCGAAGTATTTCTCCTTGAGGGACTGCCACACTGCCCAGTCCTGGAGCAGCGGATGCGCCGGCTGATACTTGGTCGAGAACGCCAGCACGACGTCGAACTGGTTGGTCGCCGTAGCAGCAATGGCAATCTGTCCGGGCGTGAAATCCTCGATCCGCACCACCGGAAACGGACGCGACACGTAGCCCAGCCAGGGCCGCGAGAGTTCGTCAGACGCCGGCCACGCCGTTAGCACGCGCGACCGCGGATATCGCAAAGCCAGAAAGCGGTTGGCCTCCGCGTGCATCACGATGTAATCGCGATAAGCGAGGTTATCTTCGATCGAGAACCCGTAGGGCGGGTTGGTGAAGAGTCCCGCTACGAATGCGATCGCCACCAATGCCACGACCAGCCGCCAGTAGCGTACGCGTCGCCAGACAGTCGAAACCATTACCAGCATCACCAGCGGAACAACCGGCAGCAGGTATCGCGCCAGCACCGCGCCTCCGACCGCCGACAAGAATCCCAAATAGGCGACCAGCACGGCCAGAAACGCCATCTGCATCCAGATCGGTATTCGTGGTCGAGCATCATCGCCATTCGCCGTCAAAGGTCGCCGCCGCATCGACAGCAAGCCTGCGACCGTGAGCAAGTACAAACCGAAGTATCCGAATACCTGCCAGAGTCGCAGTCCGAGAGCCAGGGGAATGCGGAGCGGATCGAGGGTCGCCGTCACGTTGTAACGAAGAAACTCAGGATTGCCGAACAAGAAACCCGTCTTCACGTAGTGATAGCCATACCAGCACGCCAGCGGAAGCAGGGGGACAAGCAAGATGAAGGAACGCGAGCGGCGTCCAGAGGGCGGAGCCAACTCATTCCAATGCGCTGGCAGCCGCCGTGCGAACAACTCCCACGCAAAGAGCGCCAGAGGAGCCAAAATCGCAGTCTCTTTCGAAAGCGCGCCCAGCGAAAACCACAGCGCATGCTTCCATGGCCGATCTTGGAGATAAGCAAGCAGTCCCCAAAATGTAAATCCCGCCGCAGCCAGGTCCAGGTGTGCTAGAGAACTCTGTGTGAAGAAGACCGGATACAACGCGACCAGGGCAGTCGTCGCCCATGCCGCCGGGAGGTTCGCAGCGAAACGCGCCAACCGGAAGAATCCGAACAGAGAAAAGCCGGCCACGAGAAGCATAGCCGTCCGAGTGACTAATGGAGAATATCCCGCGACCCGCCAGGCCAGTGCCAGCCAGGCCAACACCAGCGGAGGATGCGCATTGGAAGGAGTCGCATGTGGAATAAGCGCGCCGGTCAGATACAAATCACGCGCCGCTGGAATGTAGTAGCCCGCCTCGTCCCAAAAATATGGGAGACGAAGCAGCGGCGCATGCAACAACATGATCACCACAAAGGTGGCCGCGAAAAGGAGTAGGTCTTGCGTCCAAAAGGAGGCAGTCGGCTGTTGCGGGCGTTCTGCGCCGGAAAGAGCAGTCCGCATCAGTGCACGGGTCCGCCCGGCTGGCGCGGATCGAGTTGAATCGGGCCGAACGCGGACTCGTAGTTGGCGACATTCTGTTGCAACAGTGCCATCAGCGCTTTTGCCTGCTGCGGGCTTAGATAGACTCCCTGAAAATTGCGCAATTCCACTTGGGTCTCCGAACTTTGCTGCATGGTTCCGAAGACGAGGAAAAAATCCCAGACGTTGACACGGATCTGCACGCTGTTCGCGTAGGCTTCGCGATAGTCAGGGGTCTGGGCAAACTTGATATTTGGTTGTGGCGGCGTATTCATAGATGGCAGTGTACCGTCTGAGCGAGTCGTCGGCAAAGCATCTGGGCGTGCCTTTGGCAAGGACCGTCGCAGTACTGATACTCTTGGAAATCTCCCAGGAGGATGGCACGTGACGGACTCTCCCGAATTTGTTGCTCTCAAGCAACGCATGAAGTCCACCTGGATGGCCGGTGACTTCGGCCAGATCGCCCGCATCAACGAGCGCTCTGCGGAAGAATTCGTCGGCCGCCTCGGTCTGCATCGGGGTATGCGTGTGCTGGACGTCGCTTGCGGAACCGGCAACCAGTCTGTGCCCGCCGCCCGCACCGGGGCTAACGTTGTTGGCCTCGACATTGCTCCCAACCTGCTGGAGCAGGCGAGAGAACGCGCCCGCAAAGAAAATCTGAAAGTCACTTTCGTCGAAGGCGACGCCGAACAACTGCCCTACGGGAACGGCCAGTTTGATGTCGTGCTCTCGATGTTCGGCGCAATGTTCGCGCCTCGTCCTGAACGCGTTGCTTCCGAGTTACTTCGAGTGTGCCGCCCGGGAGGACTGGTCGCGATGGGCAACTGGACGCCGGGAGGATTTGTCGGCAAGTCATTCACTGTCACCAGTCGCCACGTTCCTCCTCCGCCGGGAGTGGTTCCGCCGGTTCTTTGGGGAGATGAATCAGTGGTCGCGGAGCGCTTCGGAACCCGCGCCCAGCTTCAGATGGCTCGTCGGATGATGGAATTTGACTTTCCCTACGGACCTGAGAAGGTTGTGGATCTTTTCAAGACTTACTTCGGACCCACCAAGATGGCCTTCGAACGCCTGGACGCCCCTAAACAGCAGGCCCTGTACGCTGATCTTCTCCGCCATTGGACCGAGCACAATGAGGCGACCGACGGTCGCACAGTCGTGCACGGGGAATACCTCGAGGTGCATGCCAGGCCGAATTGATCGAGCCTACGGCAGCCACTCGTAGCTCACAAATGCGAACTTCTTCGAATCCGGCGACCACGAGTTGACGTTGATTGAGCCCTGACCTCCGAAGAGCTGGATGAGAACTGGAATGGCGTCGTCATTATCCCTTGGCAGTTGTGCAGGTGCATCACTTGCCGGTAACGGAATCATACGCAGCTGGACTGCCGTTTTAAAATCGTGGGTCTTTGTTCCCGCCGGGAACGTTAGAAACACCAGATGCTTGCCATCGGGCGATGGATGAGGGAACCAGTCTTCCCCGGCATCGCTGGTCACAGGCTCCGCCTTGGCGTCGTTAGTGCCGGCGCCTTCCGCGGGGAATCGCCAGATGTCCCATCCGCCCGAGCGATCAGTGTTGATGTAAATCCATTTTCCGTCGGGAGAGTAGTCAGGGCCATCGTCAAAGCCGGGACTTGACGTAAGCCGCTCTTCTTTGCCGCCGGTCGCCGAAACGCGGTAGATGTCGAAATTTCCGCCACGCTCCCCGACAAACGCCAGCCATTGCCCGTCGGGCGACCAGCCATGGAAGTAGCTCGGAATATTCGCCGTGACCATTTGCGGGCTGGTCCCGTCAGGCTTGGATACATACACCTGTGATCCCTTCGCGGGCGCATGCTGCGCCGAGAATGCCAGCCGCTTGCCATCAGGGGACAGGGCCTTGTCGTTGTTGCAGTCATATGCCTTGTCGAGCGCGAGCTTTTCGGGTTGCGCTTCGCCCTTGGCATCCAACACAAACCGGTGGATCACTCCGCCCGAGTTCGCGATTAGATATTTGCCATCCGGAGACCAATTGGGCGCTTCCCACAATTTGTCCGCCGAGTAGATGACATGCACACTCTTGCTGTCGAGATCGTAAACCGAGATTTTGCTGCGCACGTTTTCCGGATTGGGATCAGGCTTCGTCGCCGGCAGTTCCTGGATTCTGACGTTCGAAAACACGGCCGTCTCCAGCACCTGTGCATCGTGCGAACAGACGCCAAGCCCAATGTACACCGGCCCGTCCAGGACGACCGTCGCGGGAACAGACGCCTCGAGTGGCTGCCCGGGTTTTCCCACCGACATTAGGAACTGCGCCCCGCGCCGCTCAATACGAATACGAGCCGGGGCATTCACGCTCGACCGCACTTCAGAAGTTTCCGCTCCTGAGATGGGACGGAACTGGAGGGCGGTCAGGCCGTCTCCATGGAGCGCGACATCGGCATAGACGGCATTGGCGTCGAGACTTTGGCGCACCGCCAGCACGGCTTTGCGATGTGCTTCCGCACCCTTGCCGATGAAGTAGACGTCGGCGGTGATGGCGAAATTTCCTGTGGCTCGTTTCCAGACAAAATGAAACGCGTCCACCTTTCCCCACATGTTGGCACCACCCCCGGTGATGCGATATTCGCCATTGGCAGCGTCATAAGAAGCGGTGCCCTTCCGCGGGTTATCGCCCACATCGCTGTGCGCTTCGAACAGGCCGACCGAGTCGGCATGCTGCTGCCCTCCGGACACAGACGCGGCGCAGGAGAGAAACACTAGGATGGCTAATGCAAGAATGCTTTGGTTGAAGGCGTACGAGAGTTTCATGAGCGAGATTCTAAAGCACCCTGACAAATTTCTCTGACAATCTGCGCAGGAGTCTCCCGTGCCCTACAATGCTGACCTCGGGTTTGCGATAGACTTCGAGAAATCGAGTAAACAAATATCCCATGGCAAGCGTGGAAACCGATACTGTAGAAAATCAATCCGATCAGGCCGGCCGTGCCGCGGGTGCATGCGTGATGGTGATCTTCGGAGCGGCCGGCGACCTGACAAAGCGCAAGTTGATTCCCTCACTTTTCAACCTCGGGAAAGCAAAACTGCTTCCCAAGGACTTCGCCGTCCTGGGGGTTTCTGTCGACGATCTGAATCTCGGTCAATTTCGAGCCCAGGTAACGGGGTTTCTGCCCGCTGAAGATCGCGGAACGGAAGCCTGGCAGTGGTTTACAGAGCGGCTCTTCTACCAACGTGGCGAGTTTTTGGATCCCAATACCTACTCGACCCTTGCCGGCCAGCTCAGCGATCTGGATCGGGAGCGCCAAACCGCTGGCAATTACATGTTTTATCTGGCGACGTCGCCGAAATTCTTTGGGCAAATTGTGCAGCACCTGGGAACCGCCGGCCTGTCGCACCAGGAGAAGGGTCGATGGCGACGCGTTGTCATCGAAAAGCCTTTCGGACACGATCTCGAGTCTGCCAAGGCCTTGAACCGCGAAATCAAGAGTGTGCTGGACGAAAATCAGATCTACCGCATCGATCATTACCTGGGCAAGGAAACTGTACAGAACATCATGGTGTTCCGTTTCGATAACGCCATTTTCGAACCCATCTGGAATCGGCGCTACATCGAGCACGTGCAAATCACGAATGCCGAGACTGTCGGCGTGGAACAACGCGGCGGATACTTCGATACCGCCGGCACGCTTCGTGACATGGTTCCGAATCACCTTATGCAGCTTCTCAGCTTGACCGCGATGGAATCGCCGGCATCGTTTCAGGCCGATGCGGTCCGCAATGAGCAAGCCAAAGTTCTGCATGCGATTCAGCCACTGGATTCCGAAGATGTACTCAATCGCACGGTACGCGGCCAATACGGCGAAGGCATGGTTGGTGGCGAGAAAGTTCCAGGCTATCGAACCGAAGCGGGAGTCTCTCCCGATTCGCGAACTGAAACGTATGTAGCCATGAAATTGACCGTCGACAACTGGCGTTGGGCGGGAGTCCCATTTTATTTGCGAACCGCCAAGCGCATGGCCAGGCGTCACACCGAGATCGCAATTCAATTCAAAAGCACTCCCTTCGAACTGTTCCGGCATTCGGCATTCCGCAAACTGCACACCAACACTCTTGTAATAGGGATTCAGCCAGTAGAAGCAATTTCCTTAAGCTTTGGCGCGAAGGTCCCAGGCGCCGTATTGCGAGTTGGATCGGTGGACATGAGCTTCGAATATTCCAAGTATTTTGGAGCCGACGCGCATACCGGCTACGAAGTTCTGCTCTACGATTGCATGATCGGCGACGCAACCTTGTTCCAGCGCGCGGACATGGTCGAAGCCGGCTGGAGCGTCGTGGACCCGATGCTCGACGTCTGGACAGCTCTGCCACCGCGTAAATTTCCTAACTATGCCGCCGGAACTTGGGGACCGAAAGATGCCGACGAACTTTTGGAACGCGACGACCGCCAATGGAGGAAAATAGAGCCATGATTCTCGCAGGAGAGATCGGTGCTACTCGTGCCCGTCTGGCCGCCTTTGAAACCGAAGGTAGCCGACTTAAGCTGGCGGTCGAAAAAAACTACCTGAGCCAACAACACACCGGCTTGTCTGAGATCATCGATGCCTTCATCAAAACGGAAGGGATTTTGGTGCATCGCGCCTGTTTCGGGGTGGCTGGCCCGGTGAGACGCGGCCGGAGCAAGATTTCTAATCTGCCCTGGATCATCGACTCTCGCGATTTGGCTAAGCAGTTGAAACTCGATTCGGTGGGAATGCTCAATGATCTCGAAGCCTACGCCTACGGAATCGACGCGCTCGACTCCAAGGACTTCGTGACGCTAAATGAAGGCTCCGATGATGCGGAAGGAAACCGCGCCGTGATCTCGGCTCGCACAGGACTAGGTGTGGCGGGCCTTTACTGGGACGGCTACCGACACCATCCTTTCGGGTGCGAAGGCGGCCACTCTGATTTCGCACCTCGCAACGCGCTCGAAATGGAACTACTGAAATATCTTCAGAAAAAATACGGTCGCATTAGCTGCGAGCGGCTGCTCTCCGGTCCTGGAATCAAGAACATCTACGACTTTCTTAAAGAGGCGCACAAATCCGATGAGCCCCAATGGTTGAAAGATCAGATCGGGGGCGCACCCGATGTTCCTGCGCTGATCTCGAAACTGGCGGCGGAAGGCAAAGCTCCGATCTGCGACCAGACGATGTCGATCTTCGTAAGCATTTACGGAGCTGAGACTGGGAACGTTGCCCTGAACTTTTTGTCCACCGGGGGCATTTACATCGGAGGCAGTGTGGCTGCCAAGAATGTTTCCAGGATGAAAGATCCCATCTTCATGCAGTCGTTTCTGGACAAGGGCCGAATGACACCGCTGCTAAAGGAAATGCCGGTGACAATCGTCCTGAACGACGATTCCGGAATCATCGGAGCGGCCCGCTACACGCTTATTGAGAAAGCGTTCAAGACTAAAAAGACAGCCTGACCGGTCCTCAAATCGTTGCGCACCCGCAACGCGCATCACTCCGGCAATCCCTTTCGTGATGGATTCAGATGAGGGTATCGCTTCAGCGATAGCATACCTTGCAAGAATGACGTGCCCCAGGGGCCGCTCAACGCCGCCATTCGTCGATCAGATTGGCGACCAAACCCGTCCAACCGGTCTGGTGGCTAGCGCCCAGCCCCATGCCGGTGTCGCCATGGTAGTACTCGTTGAACAGCAGACACTCACGCCAATGCGGGTCTTCCTGAAATTTGCGGTAGGCGCCAAAGCAAGGCCGCTTGCCATCCTGTCCTCGCTTGAAAATTGAGATCATCCGGTTGGCAGTTTCCTCCGCGATTGCAGAGGGCGTGACCGGCTCCCCATTGCTTCCAGCTATGGACACCGAGAATTGCGGACCCAGCGCATCGCTGAATCGCAGGAATGAATGGATCAACAAGTACGAGGTCGGAAACCACACCGGACCGCGCCAGTTGGAATTCCCTCCCTTGAGTTTTACTTCAGCTTCCGCTGGCTCATAACCGAGCGTGCGGTCTCCAAATCGAAACGGATGGTCTCGGTGATACTTCGATAAGCTCCGAATACCATATGGCGACAGAAACTCTCCCGGGTCCGCGATGCGCTCGAGCAACCGCTTAAACTGGTTCGGGTCCGCAATCGAGAGCACATAGCGTTTTCGCCCGTCGTCCACCGCATAGCACGCATCGCCTACCAGGTCAGGACGATTCTGAATGAACCATTCCACATCCCGCAAAAAGCTCGGGTAAGCCTTCAATTCCTCCCGGTCGAGCACCTCAATTCCGTACAGCGGAATTAGTCCGACCAGCGAACGGAGCCGGAATTTGTGAAACTCTCCGTTCGGATAACGAAGGACGTCGTAGAAAAAACCTTCCTTCTCGTCCCACAACTGATATTGACGGCCGCCCATCTTCTTCATCGCCGCACCGATGTAGATGAAGTGCTCGAAAAACTTTGTGGCCACGCCCTCATAGACGCGGTTCTGCTTGGCCAACTCCAGTGCGATGCGCATCAAATACAGACAGAAGAAGCCCATCCAGCCGGTGGCGTCTGCTTGCTCCAGGATCGCCCCGCCGGGAAATCGCTCGCCCCGGTCGACGACTGCAATGTTGTCCAGTCCGAGGAATCCACCCTCGAAGACGTTGTTCCCCTGGCTGTCCACCCGATTCACCCACCACGCAAAATTCATGAGGAGCTTGTGCAGACACTTTTCCAGAAACTCCGTGTCGCCTTGGCCGGTGCGATGCTTTTCGTTCTGATAGACGCGCCAGCAAGCCCACGCGTGCATCGGCGGATTTAGGTCGGAGAACTCCCACTCGTAGGCAGGAATTTGTCCGTTGGGATGCTGGAACTGCTCAAACAGCAACACCCACAAATTTTCCTTCGCAAAATCCGGATCGACCAGTGCCAGGCTGATGCACTGGAAAGCCAAGTCCCAAGCCGCGAACCAAGGGAACTCCCATTTGTCCGGCATCGAGAGAATGCGCATCGAGTTCACATGCCGCCAGTGAATATTGCGCATCCGCTTCCGCGATTCAGGCGGCGGCAGCTTTGGGTTGTCTCCCTCGAGCCAGAGGTTAACGTCCCACAAATAAATCTGTTTACTCCACAGCATTCCCGCCAGCGCCTGCCGCTGAATGTCTTTTTCTTCTTCGCTGGCCTTGGGAGGATGTATGGTGGCATAGAACTGATCGGCTTCTTTCTTTCTCTGCGTGACAACCTGATCCACGTCAGCCAGAGGTCGATCCAGTTTCTCCGGCGTCAATCGCAGGCGAAGGACTACCGACTCTCCCGCTGGCACTGAATATTCGTAGTGAACACACGCCTTGGTCCCTGAGCGAGCCGGATTTGCGGAGTCCTCACCGTTCACGATGTGGCGATGGAAGGCGTCCTTCACATACGGCTTGCGACTCGCGCATTGATAAAGCCGCTCCGCATTGCTCTCATTGTCCGTGAATAGCGGTTTTCCGGACTGGGGAGCACACAGGTAGCGACGACCGAGTGAATATGGAAATTGCAAATTGTGCAGAGCCGATGCCTGAAAATCATCCGCAGCCAGCGTGATGTGGTTGGCAGAGCGCTCAAGAGCGATCACGGGCTCGCTGCCTGGAGGATCAGTCCAAGCCCACGCATTGCGGTACCACAGGTGGGGAAGGAGATGCAGGTCCGCGGCCTCCGGCCCCCGGTTAAAGGCTTCGATCCGAACGCAAATGTCTTCCGGGCCCGCCTTCGCATACTCGACGAACACATCGAAGTACCGGTTATCGTCAAAAATCCCGGTATCCAGCAGTTCATACTCGGGTGCGCCAACCTGTCCCCAGCGTCGGCGGTTTTCCTCTAACAACTGCGTGTACGGAAACTCTCTCTGCGGATACTTGTAGAGCATCCGCATGTAGCTATGGGTAGGGGTGTTGTCGAGATAGAACCAGTATTCTTTAACGTCTTCGCCGTGATTGCCTTCGTTGCCTGTGAGTCCAAACATGCGCTCTTTGAGAATCGGGTCGCGCCCATTCCAGAGCGCCAACGCGAACACCAGAAGCTGGTATCGGTCGCAGATACCCGCGATGCCATCTTCGCCCCACCGATAGGCTTTGCTGCGAGCCATGTCGTGGGTCAGGAATTCCCACGCGCAACCATCCGGACTGTAGTCCTCGCGCACGCTGCCCCACGAACGCTCGCAGACATAAGGTCCCCACTTGCGCCAGGGCGCGACCATCTCACTGGAGGGCTCGGCCAGTCGCTGGTGTTCTGCGCTTAACGGAGGAGTAACAGGTTTAGCACTCGGCCTGTCGGACGGTCTGTCAGCCATTGATCAGCGGCTTCCCTTCTCCGCCGATAGGAGCGCGCTCACCTTCTGCATTTGCGTCGCAAAGCGTGGCGCGTTATACGCGGATGGATCGTCGAGCTGCTGGAAGAGGCCGTTGATTGCACCCTTAATTTCCGCTTCGTCGAGATTCTTTGCATTCTGCTGGTAGACCGCGAACAACGAGTCCAACGACATGGCAGCCTGTCCGGCGGCGCGCTGTCCCTGCTGGGAGATCGCGCGGAAATCGCCCGCGATTTTCCGCATGACTTGCAGCGTGAACGCCTGATCGTAGCGGCGGCGGTTCAGAACGCCGGCCAGAGAATGTGCGAGCCCGGCGGCGCGCTCTGCTGACGCCGCGATTTGTTCACGATCACCGCTGAGTTGTCCCATCAAACCGCTGAGCGTTGCCATTTCCGATTCGAGCTGGCCGGCGGTGGCGGCATCGGTTTCCGCCGCGGCGTAACGAAATACCACGAAGCGCGCCGAATTCCACGCCGCAACACCCGGTGTGCGGCCGGCATAGCCAACATCCTGACGCCAGCTGTCTTTCGGGGCAGTCACGCTATGGTGACAGGCAAAGCAATCGAGCTCGGAATATTCGGGCCAGGTGGAACTGCGCGCGCGGCGGCCGAAACGCTGCAAACTGTCACGCAACTGCATGCCCTGCCCCACCGCCCACTCTTTGGTTCCGAACCAGGGAGTGTCGTCGGGGTCTTTCCAGTGTTTCGGCATCACCGCGCTGAACAGACTGAGTTCGAAGGTCAAATCAGGATGCCCGGCCGCAATCATCTGGTGGTCGACTGACTTCTCTTCGGTTCCCACGTGACAGTTGAGACACGTATGACTGCGCACAACCACGTCGCGCAGATCGCGCATGCCG
>JBKPCG010000061.1:0-18573 GCA_046727255.1 Acidobacteriota bacterium
GACTTTCTCGGCGAGGTCTGCCGGAAGTTCGGTCATGCCATGCTCTTTGCGTGCATGTTCTGCGCACTGCTGCAGAACTTCTTGCTCAGTCTCGCCCTTCGCTACGAAGTCGCAATCCACCCCAACCTCCCTACAACTGACCATCTTTGACATGGCTGCCTCCTTTAAGATGCGGTCAGGTTCGGCGGGATTTTAGTCCTGATCCGCTGAAACGCGCAACGGCAAAAACCACTGATCGCGATTCGGCGCGCAGTAGCGTACGTTCAACTGCGGAGGCTATTCGGGTAAGGAAACTGCGCGAAGGCGAGTAGGAAACCTCTCTTCCGCTCGGCTTGGGCTGCAAAACTACATCAGGGGATGAATTCGGTTGTCCGTGAACTGTCCAATGACGATTCCCCAGCGCTTCCCGCAAGCGGCAGGGATACGGCCCCCAAGAGGGGGTCCAAGAACGGGGTCCATCGAATGGTCCATATTGGGCAAAAAATTGAAGGCAAGCGGTACCGGGTCAATCAGTTAGCGCTGTGTTCGGGACCAGGGGGTCGGAGGTTCAAATAGATCATTGAATTAGCGGCGTTCCCAGCCGTGGATCCTCAAAGACATCCGCCATCCACGACGAACGTTGCCCCGTATTCAGGATTACCGGGCGATCGCGGAGCAAGGAAGAAAGCTTTTTTTGTGCTGCAGGGATTTTACCAAGATTTGCAAAGGGCCGAGACATCGGCGTCTCCAAGACCGAAGTGAAAGAAATCTGCAAGAGTCTTGGCTTGCTACCACCGGATAGCCGTCACTCGGGCCTCACACTGAGAGCTCGGCAACAGGTTGCGCATCGGGAAAGAGACCGGAAAGTAATTAACGACGTGTATGCTGGTGGCCAGACCGAGCGACGCTCAGCATCGCCGTTCGCCGGTGCGAAGCGCGACAAGGCCGTGTCGGAGTCATGCTGATCTATCCAGATCGTCTATTTCCTGCCGAGTCCAGCACTCGAAAGATAGCCAGGACGCTCTATGAATCTGTGCGAACCTTGCCAGTTGTCAGTCCTCACGGACATACCAATGCGGCATGGTTTGCGAGGAACGAGCCGTTCCCCGATCCGGCAAGACTCTTTGTGCAGCCCGACCATTACGTCCACCGAATGCTCTACAGCCAGGGAGTGTCGTTGGAAGATCTTGAAGTTGGGCAGCCGACGCTGAAGGATGCCCGGAAAGTCTGGCGCATCTTCGCCAGTCATTATTATCTGTTCCGCGGCACGCCGACGCGCGTGTGGCTGGACTTTGCATTCCAGGAAGTGTTCGGACTTGAGCAGCGGCTGTCGATAGAGACCGCCGATTTTTATTTCGATACCATCTCAGAAAAGCTTCTTACGCCGCAGTTCGGGCCGCGCGCTCTGTACGAGCGTTTCAATCTGGAAGTGCTTGCGACCACCGATTCTCCGCTCGACTCGCTGGCCGATCACAAGGCCATCCGCGACTCAGAATGGAAGGCGAGGATTCTGCCGACCTTCCGGCCGGATCCGGTTGTCGATCCTGAGTTTGAGGGATTCGCGGAAAATATTGCAAGGCTCGGCGAGATGACCGGGGAAGATACTTCGACATGGGCGGGCTACCTGAACGCACTCCGAGGGACGCGGCTGCGCTTTCGCGAACTCGGCTGCACGGCAACCGATCACGGGCATCCCACTGCTCGAACCGCGAGTCTTCACACAGCACAGGCTGCGGAACTCTTTAGTCGGGTAATCGCCGGCCGCGCCGATGCCCAGCAACAGGAGCTCTTTCGCGCTCAAATGCTGACAGAGATGGCGCGGATGAGTCTGGAAGACAAACTCGTAATGCAGATTCACCCGGGCAGCGCGCGGAATCACAATCGCAAGCTCTATGAGCGATACGGCCGCGATGTGGGCGCCGATATCCCGATGCCGACGAATTATGTGGACGCGCTTCGCCCTTTGCTCGATGAGTTCGGCAATGAACGCGAGCTGACGATCATTCTTTTCACGCTGGATGAGTCGGCCTACAGCCGCGAACTGGCTCCGCTGGCCGGGCACTATCCGTGCTTGAAGCTTGGGCCGCCGTGGTGGTTTCACGACAGTCCGGAGGGAATGACGCGTTTCCGCGAACGCGTAACCGAGACGGCCGGCTTCTACAACACCGTGGGTTTCAACGACGATACCCGCGCCTTCCTCTCGATTCCGGCACGGCACGATATGGCGCGACGTATGGATTGCGCCTTCCTGGCGAAGTTGGTAACTGAGCATCGGCTTGAGGAAGACGAAGCCTTGGAGGTGGCGCGGGATCTCGCACATCGGTTGGTGAAGAAGGCTTATCGACTGTAGGAGCACCGGATGGCGGATACGACAGCTTTCGACAAGCAGACGGAAAGCGGCGCATCTCCCGGGTCATCTCCACGCGCGGGGCTCGGACGCGTGCGCTGGACGGTCTGCGCCATGCTGTTTGTCGCCACCTCGATCAATTACATGGATCGCCAGGCGATCGCGATTCTCAAGCCGACCCTCGAGCAAACTATCGGCATGACGGAGGTCAGTTACGGCTACATTGTGGACGCGTTTCAAATCGCCTATGCGATTGGGCTGCTGGCGGCCGGCCGGTTGATCGACAAGCTGGGCACGCGCATTGGCTACATGCTGGTGATGGCGACCTGGAGCCTCTCCGCCATGGGCCATGCGCTGGCAAGCACTGTGCTGGAGTTCGGCTTCGCGCGCTTTCTGCTTGGACTCGGCGAATCCGGCAACTTCCCCGCCGCGATCAAGACCGTGGCCGAGTGGTTTCCTCAGAACGAACGCTCACTGGCGACGGGCATCTTCAACTCCGGAGCAAATGTTGGAGCGATCCTGGCTCCTGCCATAGTGCCGTGGGTGACGCTGCGCTACGGATGGCACGCGGCTTTTCTAACTACTGGCCTCTTCAGCGTGCTCTGGATTGTGTGGTGGTTTCGCTATTACCGCAGGCCCACCGATCATCCTACGTTGACTGCCAGTGAGCTGCGGCATATTTACCAGGAAGCTGCCGAGGACTTGGCTCCTTCCATGCGTTGGCGGCGATTGTTGAGCTGCCGCCAGACATGGGCTTTTTCTGTCGCCAAGTTCCTGACCGATCCAATCTGGTGGTTCTATCTGTTCTGGCTGCCGTCATACTTCAGTGCAAAATTCAATCTCAACCTTTCGCATCTCGGGCTGCCGCTCATCATTGTCTATAACGTTTCGGTGGTTGGTAGTATTGGCGGAGGCTGGCTGCCAGCGTTTTTGCGCCGCCTCGGACTCTCGCCCAACTACGCGCGGCTTGGGGCAATGCTCGTCTGCGCTTCTCTGGTTGTGCCCATCTTCACGGCCGCGAGTGTCACGTCGATGTGGATCGCCATCGCCCTGATCGGCGTCGCGGCGGGCGCACACCAGGGATGGTCGGCAAATCTCTTCACGACAACATCGGACATGTTTCCGCGCAGTGCCGTGGGCGCCGTGGTCGGGATCGGCGGCATGGCGGGATCCGTCGGCAGCGCACTGTTCGCCTTCTTTGCAGGACACATCCTGCAATTGACGCACAGTTATGTGATCCTGTTCGGCATCGCGTCCGGCGCTTATCTGTTGGCTTTGATCGTTCTGTACATGCTGGCCCCCGGATTAAAGAAGGTGGAGTTCGCCGCATGAGTCTCTACTGCGCCATGGGCAGTGTCGAAAGCGATCTTTGTCCACAGTTGCAAAGTCTGCTTGCGGAAAGTCTTGCGAAGCTTGGACAACGAAGCCGCGTGCTCGTTGTACCGCCCGACCAGAGCCGCGTGCACTCCCGCGCCGGCGATCTGACGCGCTACGCGTGGGAGTATTACGGCGAGCGGCTGCAAGCGGTTCTGCCTGCTCTCGGCACGCACTCTGCCATGCAACCCGAACAGATCGCGCGAATGTTTAGCGCCATGCCGCAAGAGCTTTTCCGCGTGCATAACTGGCGAACCGACGTCGGGACTGTGGGCGAGGTTCCTGCGGAATTCATCCACGAGCAATCGGAAGGCAAGCTGAACTATGCGTGGCCTGCGCAAGTGAACCGGCTCATTTCAGGCGGCGGCTTTGATCTCATTCTCTCGATCGGCCAAGTCGTCCCGCACGAAGTGATCGGCATGGCGAATTACAACAAGAACATTCTGGTGGGCACAGGGGGCCGCGACTCGATCAACCGCAGCCATTACCTAGGCGCGGTTTATGGAATGGAGCGCATCATGGGCCGTGCTGAGAATCCGGTGCGCAACGTTCTCAATTACGCGGCTGATCGTTTCCTGAAACATTTGCCCATCGTCTATGTGCTTACCGTTGTCGGGCGCACGGCGGACGATGGACTGGCAGTGCGCGGACTTTTCATCGGTGACGATGCCGAGTGCTTTCATCGCGCCGCCGACCTGAGCCTGAAAGTGAACTTCGAGATACTCGACGCCGCCATCCGGAAGGCTGTCGTCTATCTCGATCCGCATGAATTTCACAGCACATGGCTGGGCAACAAGGCGATCTACCGCACACGCATGGCGCTGGCCGACGATGCGGAGTTGATCATCCTCGCGCCGGGAGTAAGAGCATTTGGCGAAGATCCAGCCATCGATGGCCTGATCCGCAAGTACGGCTACCGTGGAACTCCGGCGACGCTTGAAGCGGTGAGCGCGAATAAGGATCTCGCGAACGATCTGAGCGCGGCTGCTCACCTGATACACGGCTCCTCCGAAGAACGTTTTACAATCAGGTGGTGTCCCGGAAGTCTCAGTAGAGAAGAGATTGAAGGTGTCGGCTTTGAGTATGGCGATTTGAAAACTATGCTCACGCGCTACAGCCCGCAGAGGCTTCGCTATGGCTACAACCAGCTTGACGGCGAAGAGATTTTCTTCATTCCAAATCCAGGATTGGGACTCTGGTCCTTCCGCGGCAAATTGAGCAGTGAGATAGAGCGTCTGCCAGCACTTCTACCAGAAAAACCATAAATGGTGACGAACATTTTCAATCTCGAGGGAAAGATCGCCGTGGTAATCGGCGGTACCACCGGGATTGGCCGCATGCTGAGCCTGGGCCTCGCAGACGCAGGAGCTGACGTCATCGCTTCAGCACGCCGACAGAAACAAGTCGACGAGACAGCGGCTGAGATCGAACAGCGTGGACGCCAGACTTTACGTCTTTGTTCAGATGTGCGCAACCGCGCTTCGCTTGAAGAACTACTCGCGGCGTCGGTGCAACGTTTCGATAAGGTCGACATTCTTGTTAACTGCGCCGGAAAGACTAAACGTGCGCCGACTCTCACCGTGCCGGAAGAGGAATGGGCCGATATCCTGGACACGAACCTCAACGGCACGCTGCGCGCGTGCCAGATCTTCGGCAAGCACATGCTGGAACGTGGTTACGGGCGCATCGTTAACATTGCCTCGCTCACCAGCTTCGTTGCGCTGACTGAAGTCGCCGCGTATTCGGCCAGCAAGGCTGCTATTGTCTCTCTGACCCGCTCGCTTGCGATCGAGTGGTCAAAAAAGGGCGTCACTGTAAATGCCATTGCGCCCGGTGTCTTCCGCACCGCTCTGAATGCAGAATTACTCGATAACACGCCACGCGGACGTGAACTCCTGATGCGCACGCCGATGGATCGCTTTGGCAGGACGGAAGAACTCGTCGGAGCTGCCGTCTATTTGTCCTCCGATGCCGCTTCTTTCGTCACCGGAGAGACTCTAGTAGTCGACGGAGGTTTTCTGGCCAGCGGCGTCAATCAATAGTTTGGTGTCGACCGGCGATAGAGTCGGATGAGTGAAGGTCGTAGCGAAGAATTGTGGAGCACATGGGCTACACGCGACGCTGGGTGCTTTCGGGCTTGGGACTGGCAGGACTGGGATCCATGATGCCGCCTCTGGTCAAGAGCGCCGGAGCGTCGTCACAGGCAGGACCGTCGCCGGCAACTGAGAAAGGCGCGGGCGTTTGCTCCTTCCGCCTGGCGGTGATCAACGACGAAATGACTCAGGATTTCGAGAAGGCATGTCAGATCGTTTCAGGTGATTTCGGGCTGCGTTGGATCGAGTTGCGCTCGATGTGGGACAAGAACGTGACCGTGCTCAACGCGAAAGAAGTTGAGGATGCGAAGAAGATCCTCGATGAACACAAATTGCGGGTCACTGACATTGCAAGCCCCCTTTTCAAGACAGACTGGCCTGGGGCTCCGCGCTCATCTCAGAGTGAAACGCGCGACCAGTTCCGCGTGGACTTCGACGCCGGCGCGCAGGATAAGCTGCTTGAGCGATGTATCTCGCTTTGCAAATCTTTCAATACGGACAGAATTCGCTGTTTCGACTACTGGCGGCTAGATGATCAGAAGCCATACCGTGCGGCCATCAATGCCAAGCTGCAGAAGGCTGTAGAGCGTTGCGCGAAGGACAACATCGTACTCCTGCTCGAGAATGAAATGTCCTGCAACACGGCAACGGGCGAAGAGTCGGCTGCCGTGCTGAAGGCGATTCCAAATAAGAACTTCATGCTGAATTGGGATCCCGGAAACGCCGCGGCCATAGGAAGCATGCCTTATCCAACCGGTTATCATTTGCTGCCCAAAGAACGTATTGGACACTGTCACTGCAAGGATGTGGTGAGCAAACCGGACCACAAATACGATTGGGCTCCCGTCGGTGCCGGCATTGTAGATTGGGTTGGGCAACTTCAGGCTTTGCAGCGCGATGGCTTCCACTACGGACTGAGTCTCGAAACCCACTGGAGCGGCGCAGGGACGCCCGAAGCCTCTACGCGGATCAGCATGGATGGACTCAAGAAGACTTTGACGAAGGCTGGCATCTCGTGCTGATCACAACCTGCCTTCCCACTAAGCAACAGATTGGAACGGCTGTCTCCGACAACAGAACAGCAGGGTAACAGACTAGCTATAAGGAGAGATCATGGTTACGCGACGTGAGTTTCTCGATGCACTTGCCGTGGGCGCGGCGGGGCTTGCCGTGGGAACTACGGCGAAGAGCTATGTCCAGATTCTCGGTTCTAACGACCGCCTCAATTTTGCCGTGATTGGTCTGAATGGCCGCGGCTACGCTCATCTCTCATCCCTGAAGGCAAACCGGAATTCTGCCCGCATCTCACACGTCTGCGATGTTGACAACAATATCCTTAGCAAGTTCGCCGCCAGTGTGCAGCAGGAGATGGGCGAGGCTCCTGTGGCGGAGAAAGACTTTCGCAAGATTCTCGAGCAGAAAGACGTGGACGCCATCACCATCGCTACTCCCGATCATTGGCATGCTCCGATGGCCATCGCGGGGCTGCAGGCGGGCAAGCATGTGTATTTGGAAAAGCCATGCGGCCACAATCCTGCTGAGGGCGAAATGCTACTGCAGGCGCAGTACAAGTATCGCAAGCTCGTGCAGATGGGCACACAGCAGCGCTCTTCGCCGCACACCATCGAGATCGTCAATAGAATTCACGAAGGGATTATCGGCAGGCCATACTTTGCGAAATGCTGGTACGTCAATACCAGGAAATCGATTGGTACAGGTAAGGAAGTGCCGGTTCCCCCGCAGCTTGATTGGGACCTGTGGCAAGGCCCGGCACCGCGCCGTCCTTATAAGGACAATGTGCACCCCTACAACTGGCACTGGTTCAGAGTCTATGGCACCGGTGAAACGCTAAATAATGGCACACACGAGGTCGATGTCTGCCGTTGGGCGCTAGGCGTCGATTATCCGAAGCGGGTCACCTCATCAGGAGGCAGATATCATTTCAAAGATGACTGGCAGTTCTACGACACGCTCGTGACGAGCTTTGAGTACGAAGATAAGATGATTTCGTGGGAGGGAAGGAGCTGCCAGGGAATGAAGCATTACGGCCGAGACCGTGGTTCGACGATAATGGGAACCCTGGGCACCGTACTCGTCGATCGCGATGGCTATGAAATCTACGATCTCCAAGGGACTAAGACCAGCGAATTCAAGGCTGGCAGTACGACTTCATCTGCTGACCTGCTCGGCCGCGATTCCATGACAGACGCTCACTTCGCGAATTTCATCGCGGGAATCCGCAAAGGCGAGAGGCTCAACGCTCCGATCTCGGTAGGCAATATCGCTGTTACTATGCTGCAGCTTTCCAACGTAGCGTGGGAAGTGAACCGCGAACTGCATCTCGACCCGAACGACGGACGGATCCAGGGCGATCCGGAAGCGATGAAGATGTGGGGGCGCGAGTACGAGAACGGCTGGGCACCGCATGTCTAAGAAAAACAGCTTTTCCCGTCGCAATTTCGTTCGCTCCGGAGCATTGATTGCGACCCTCGGGAATCAAGCGGCAGGTGTGGGTCGTGGAGACAGCGGCGGCAATTCGTTCGGATTCGATGCGCGGCCCTTGCTCACCACACGGAGGCGCAGCCTATCGAGATATAGATAGACCACGGGAGTGGTGAAAAGAGTGAGCGCCTGGCTCATGATCAGTCCCCCGACAATCGTTATGCCCAGCGGACGTCTTAGTTCTGACCCGGTACCGGTGCCCAGAGCCAGAGGCAATCCGCCTAATAGTGCGGCCATCGTCGTCATCATGATGGGCCGGAAGCGGCGAAGGCACGCTTCGTAGATCGACTCGGCGGGATCCTTCCCAGTCCTCTCTGTCTCCAGTGCGAAATCGATCATCATGATTGCGTTTTTCTTCACTAGGCCAATCAGCAGGATGATGCCGATCATTCCCATCACGTTTAGCTCACTGCCCGTCAACAGCAAAGCCAGAATGGCGCCTACCCCAGCAGAAGGCAGAGTCGAAAGAATTGTGATGGGGTGGATGTAGCTCTCATAAAGCACACCCAAAACGATATACACCGTGACCAAGGCAGCCAGAATCAGCATCGGCTGGCTCGAGAGCGAAGACTGGAACGCGGCCGCGGTTCCCTGGAAACTCGCGTTGATGGTAGCCGGGAAATTGATGGAACGCTCCGCTTTGTCGATCGCCGCCGTTGCCTCGCCTAGAGATATGTTCGGAGCGAGATTGAAGGAGAGCGTTACGGAAGGGTATTGGCTCTGGTGAGCCACTGCCAGAGGCGTGTTGGATGGACCGAAATGAGCGAAGGATGCCAGAGGAACTGGGGTCCCACTCGCAGCGCGGACATAAATATTCTGCAGCGTAGCGACTATTTCACCGACCGGTGTAGCTTTGGGCTGGCGTGCGGCGTTCTACGGTTGTGGTGTGGCGGCCATCTTTGTTGCGATAGCATGGTACTTCTGCTACTGATCGGCCCGATCAACATTCTCGAGTCAATCAATCTGAACCCGAAGTTGTGGGCTCTAATCGTTCGACAGTTGCATGAAGTCATGGCAGTTCTTGCATTTACAGACAGGAATCACAGAATAGTCACAATTCCAAACCACTCTTTCTGGACAAGGGCGGCTGCGGCGTTTGGACCTCCATCACATGCACTATCGTGTTTTTCCTGCTCTGAAACATCTGGGTAAAATCGGGGTACTCAAGCTAATCCACGGAAAGCCAGAGAAAGCTGCATTAGAGCCTCGCGAGTGTTAGCGTGCATTTTCCTTAATGGAGATCGTAATGCGTTTTGTTCTCATTCTTAGTGCGCAGGTTTTGCGGTGGATGGCGGTCCTTGTCTCCATCACCGTTTTCGTGAGTTCGCAAAACGTACCCAGCACGGCTCGCAGCGGCAATCAATTCTATAAAGTGCAGTTGTCCACTGGGCAGGTCATCTCCGACACCTATGTCGGAACACATTTGCAAGGAGCGGCCACCCTCGCTCCATCGGGCGCTGCGGGATGGGTATTGGTTGGCGTCGGGGATTTCCATCACAACGGCGATAAGGGCTTGGTCTATTCCGAGAGTTCGACTGGCGCCCTGGCAGTCATTTTCTATGGCGGGCCTGACGGCGCAATTTTGCGAGATTTCAGTTCCCTGGCTGCGCCGGGGGCGGAGTGGGCAGCTCGCGCAGTTGCCGATCTGAATGGCGATGGTCACCCGGACGTCATCTTTGTTAATAAGACTACCGGGCAAGTCGATGTCTACTTTTACGGCGGTCCGCAGGGGACGAACTTCCTGAGCGGCGAAACCATCGGCCCGCTTTCGGCAACCGGATGGAATGTTGTCGGAGCCACCGATCTCAATGCCGATGGCCATCCCGATCTGATCCTTCAGAATCCTTCGACACGACAGGTCCTCATCCATTATCTGGGAGGTGCGAAAGGCATCACCGTTACCGCGACTGAGGAACTTAGTGGAAGTAGCTTCGCTGGCTGGACCGCAGCCGGGATGCAAGACATGAATGGGGACGGCCATCCGGACCTCATTCTGGTCAATGATGCTACCGGCCAAAGCCGAGTCAGCTATTTCGGCGGACCGCTGGGCACAGCCCTCCTGGGTGCAGACTACCTGGATGTTTCCGGGTCTCTTGGATGGAACATTGTCATTCCGAGTGGAACGGCGACTACGAACACTCTCGCCAACAACACTGGCGCACAAACTCCCATTCCCGACGTTGGTACTGGAGCGGATTCTCAAGCGCTCGTGGCTCAGCAAGTTCAGCTCAACTCAACCCGGGTTCTGATTTTCAATGGAACGGGCACCAGCTCCACCGATGTTACAGCCGTTGAAAACGTCGTTAAAACGGCAGGACTTGGCTATAAAACGGCGAACTCGAGTCAGCTCGACGCGATGAGCCAGTCGCAATTGGCGGCGTACAAGCTGTTCATCGTCCCGGGCGGAGACTCCATCAAAATAGGAAACAATCTTACGTCAAAGGCGACCATGAACGTCCGCAACGCGGTTGCGCAGAATGGACTCAACTATCTGGGATTGTGCGCGGGTGGGTTCTTTGGCGGTTTTTCCAAGTATAACGGACTGAACCTGACCTCCGGAGTGTGGTTCTCCCTGTATGCCGATTATTACAAGGGGATTCACAAAGAGGCGGTAACCATTTCATTCCCGAGCGGAAAAAAACTCGATGTCTACTGGCAGAACGGCCCCGATCTTTCCGGCTGGGGAAGCGTTGTTGGCAAGTATCCCAACGGCAGAGCGGCCCTCACCGAGGGCCACTGGGGAAATGGATTCGTGTTGCTCTCCGGCGTCCATCCCGAAGCTCCCGCTGTCTGGAGATACGGGATGAATTTCAATACCCCGCTGGATGTCGACCTGGCGTACGCGGCTACCTTAGTGACGGCCGCTTTCAACGGCACAATGCTACCGCACTACTGACGCGGGGCAGCTAGAAGTACGATCCCTACTCGATCATGGAAGTAATCATGGAGAGAGAGGCCGGCTCCGTGACTTCCCACGTGTTCTCGATATAGAAGTCTCCATAAACAATCTCCCCGGGCTCGACGCGGAGCGTCGCGCAACGTTGACGCAGGTCGATCTCGTGTCCATTCGATTCAATCGCCAGGTCGACACGGTACAGCCCAGGCACAATGGGCAGCTTGGAACACCGGAATTCGATGGTGCCGGTGCCCGGCGCGAGCAGGTAGTCGCGAGCTTTCGACTCGGTGGTGAGCTGAGCGCACAAATACCCGCTGGGCCAGTAAATCGAGACGCGAAATACCGCGTTTGGAACGCTCGTGGAAGCTCGATAGCCAAGCCGCGCCACCATCGGGTGACCAGTCCGAATTTCAGGAAAGTCGGGTGCGGAGAACATGATGCTGGTGCACTCGGCCGGCCGAGCAGGGCTGCCATCTTCTTCGAGTGAGGCACCCTGGTCCGCGAACGTCATTTCCTGATAGTGATCGATCACTTGTCGGGGCGCACCGTCGGCGAGAATGCAGCCGTGGTTCAGCAGCAGCGCGCGATCGCACAGGCGGTACACCGCTGCCAGATCATGCGAGATAAAGACAAGGGTCCGGCCGTCCTTGCGAAGCTCCGTTATGCGATCAAGGCATTTTGCCTGAAACGCGGCATCACCCACCGCGAGAACCTCGTCCAGCAGCAGAATGTCAGGATCGAGGTGAGCGGCAATCGCGAAACCCAGGCGAACATACATGCCGGATGAGTACCGCTTCACCGGTACCTCGATATAGCGCCCAACGCCGGAAAACTCGACGATGCTGTCCAGCTTGCGGCGGATTTCGGAGCGTCGCATGCCCAGCATCGCGCCGTGCAAGTATATATTCTCCATCCCGGTGAGTTCGGGATGAAAGCCCGAACTGACCTCAACCAGTGCCGCCAGCCGTCCCCGGATCGTAATCTCCCCGTTGGTGGGGGCGGTGATGCTTGAGAGCAGTTTCAATATTGTGGTTTTGCCGGCGCCGTTGTGCCCGACAATACCGAGCGCTTCGCCTTCCCTTACTTGAAAGCTGACGTTGCGTAGCGCCCACATGTTGCCCGATCTCTGCATGAGCCCGCGCCGGTACCACCGGCGGGGTGCATCGCCATTGGCGCGAAGCTTGTATTTCTTCGAGACGTTGTCGAACTTGATGTCCATCATGTCAGATCACGTCCGCCATAGTTGCTTCCGAGGACTTGAAAAACGCATAGGCCAGCACCAGACCGACAATGGTTAGGGCGCCACAGAAAGCCAAACTGCTTAGCGCGGGTACCGCACCATGGACTACCACCTGGCGAAAATCTTCGATCAAGCCGGCAACGGGATCGAGTAGATACAAGGCCCGGTAGCGCGCCGGAACTGACTGCAGCGGGTAGACTACCGGCACCGTGAACATCCATATCTGAAGCAGAAACGGCATGGCCAGGCCCATGTCACGAAATCGGACTTGAATGGCCGACAGGAACAGCGCGACCGCGGCCGCAACGCCCCCGAGGATGACAACGATCGGAATCGCGTATAACAAGTGCCAAGTCAGGGGAACCTTGTAGTACGCCATTACCCCCGTCAGAATGACCGACGCAATGCAAAAATCCGTAAGCGCGGCCAGAACGTATGACAAGGGGATGATCTCCCTTGGGAAATACATCTTGGTCAACAGGTTCGGATAAAGAACCAGTCCATTTACGGCGCTAGAGATGGTACTGGAAAAGAGGATCCACGGCAGCAGAGCAGAAAAAACAAATACCGGATAGGGGATTCCACCAGTTGCAACGGTTGTGACCCGAGTGAAGATGAGCGTGTAGATGCCCATCAGAGCGAGCGGCTGAAGGGCGGCCCATGTCCAGCCGAGAACCGACTGCTTGTAGCGAACACTCAGGCGAAACAAACTAAGCGTGTAAAGCAAGTCAGAATATTGCGCCAATGTCCGCAGGCCAGTGAAGATCGTACTTATGGAGAACGAGGGGGGACGAATGACCTTGACGGGGCGAGCGGATGTTCGCACAACATTGTTCAGCGATTCGGAGGGATAGAGAGCTGCGACATCCCCTGAACCTACGATCGGCGAAGTCGACATTGTTTCTGGAGGGGTGCTCATCCCGAGTACGTCCTTTTTTGCTATGCCGCGGAACCCGCCAATGTTTCCGAATCGGGGCTAATGGTTAGATCCCTCCGCGTAACCGATACGGGTGCAGGCGGCTCCTGGCTGCGATGTGCGATGCTTTCCAGTCGGCTGCCCAGTTTCTGGCCGAGGAGGCGGACGCTCGGTTCGCGAAACATTTCAAAATGCCCGCATTCGATTTCACAGATGTCCACTCCCCCCAGGGAGCGGTTTGCCCAGCCCATTTGTGGATCGCGAACGCGAAAGTAAGGTTGGCGGGGTCGCTTAAACAGGAGCACCGGAGCGTGAAAGCGAGGAGCCTGGAAGTCCTTCCCAGGCCAATACGCGTTCCGCCAGCCATCTCCGTGATTTCCGCCATTGCCCGAAATGGGCGCTATCCACCGGCCAACTGTCCGGCGCACGGTAGCCCATTGCTCATTCAGGGAAAGAGTGCACAGTCTTCGAAATCGCTGGTAGTAGTAGTCGATGGCCCACAGCGAGCGAATTTGGGAATTCTCAAGGACCCAGGTATCAAAAATAGCAAACAGTGCTACCTCTTCGCCTTCCGACTCCAACTGGAGAACCATGTCTTGTGCGATTAGCACCCCGAGACACATGGCGCCCAGGCAGTAGGGTCCGTCGGGCTGTACCGATCGCATCGCCGCGACGTACTCCTTCGCCAATGCCTGCATTTCCTCACGGCGAAACGGATGTCCCCAGAATACTGGAGCGGCGGCTTGTAACTTGTAGAAAGGATGAACTGGCGACATATCTCGCGCGAGCTGGGCGAATCCGGTTGTGTCCACTGCGGGTATGGCCACACCGAAGAACGGGATCCCGCCATCGACCGCGTTGAGTTTCATGACAAGAGGGTCGGGTTCGGTCGCGGAGTTATCTCTGAGCAATCGCGCGAAAGCCTGGAGCGTGGGCGCGCGAAAGATCGCGGAGACTGGCATCTTTCGTCCGGTCACATCCTGGATTTGTGCGATTAAGCGGGCTGCCAGCAGAGAGTGGCCCCCGATTTCAAAAAAATTGTCGTGGATCCCAATGTTTGGAATTCCGAGCACATTCTTCCAGATTTCGACCAGCAATTGCTCTTCTGGATCAAGACAATCGCGTCGCCACGCGGGTTCCAGGGAGACAGGTTTCCGCCCCTCTTTTTTCTTGGTTGTGGAAAAAATCTCCGATGTTGCTTTCGCCAAACCTGGCTCACCGTGCACCAACGGCAGATCCAGGATGCAGGCTTCCGGATCGACCGCAATGCCTTGCAGAAGCGAGATGTAATCCTCCAACATTCGGGCAATACGTTCGGGCAGAAACAGGTCGGCGTTGTAGTCGATTTGTGCCCACCACAACCCGTCGACTCCCTCAATCAGAGTTGTACTGAGATCGAAGGTCGACGTAGTTGGTGTAACAACGTAAGGAAAAGCAGTCAAATCGCCGAAGCTATGGGACTGAACGGCTGCTTTTATCACCGAGAACATCACCTGGAAAATCGGGTTGTAGCTAAGGTTGCGTTCCGGCCGAAGGGCCTCCACCACTTTTTCGAACGGTACCTCCGCGTTCGCGAATGCGCCGAGCGTGGTTTCGCGCACCTGCGCCAGCAAATCGGCAAATACAGGATTACCAGAAAGATCATCGCGCAGCACAAGCGTATTTACGAAAAATCCGACCAGTCCTTCTGTTTCCACCCGGTTCCGGCCCGCGGCTGGAACGCCCACCAGCAAGTCGGGCTGCCGGCTGTAGCGATAAAGCAGAACCTTGAACGCTGCAAGCAGCAGCATGAACGGAGTCGCTTGCCAACGAGGTGCAAGCTTTTTAATAGCGGCAACGATCTCCTCGGACAACTGAACTGTGTGGCTGGCCCCTTTAAACGTCTGTTCGGGAGGACGCGGATTATCCTTCGGCAGTTCCAGGACGGGGGGTGCGTTCTCGAGTCGGGTTTTCCAATAGGTCAGCTGTTGGTGGACTTGCTCGGTTCCAAACCATTGACGCTGCCACTCCGAATAGTCGCCGTAGCCGATAGGAAGATCGGGAAGCGGCGAAGGCGTTCCAGTAGAAAATGCTCCATAGACCGCCGACAACTCCCGGGCCAAAATCTGTATGGACCATGAGTCGGTGACAATGTGATGCATGGTACACAGAAGCACATGGTCTTGAGCGGTCACGCGAAATACACGTGCGCGAAACAGGGGCGCAGAGCGAAGGCTAAAAGGAGTTTCGACTTCCTGTTTTGCGAGGCGGTAAGCCTCGGCATAGGGTTCCTTTGAATCCGTGAGATCGTCAACTGGAACACTCAGGGTGAGATTACGAGCAACGACTTGCCGCAACTCATCGCCTTCCAGGATGAACGCAGTGCGCAAGCCATCGTGGCGATTGACCATTTCCTGGAGGCTGGCGCGGAGCGAACACAGATCGAGCGCTCCTCTCAACCAGAGACCCAAATGAACGTTGTAAGCGGCACTCTTACCCTGAAGTTGGTCGAGAAACCACAGCCTTTGTTGCGCGAGGGAAGCGGGATACAGCTCAGTAGAATCGGTCCGCAAAAGCAGATCGGCCAGCAGCTCTCTTTCTTGCGCAGCTTTGATATCGAAGTTTTGGGTTCCGTGAAGCATGGATTCAGAATCTCCCAACCTATTCATGATTGCTCACAAAAGATGGTCTGAATTGCTCACTCGCAAACTTGTCACCAAAGCCGTCTGGGCCGTATGAAGGCTCTTTGTCTAATCTAAGCAATTATGCCACCATTATCAGATTTGGCCTATCATTCTGTACTGTCGGCGATTCCGGACGCGAAACGTTACTCGATCACTCCGGTCGTCAAAGGCGATGCGCCGGGTAGGAGAGTCACGAATTCTTGGGGAGCCAACACGCACTGCGGGAACTTCAATTGAACCTAGTGGCGAGAGCGACATGGCGCTTCCTAAGTAATCGGTATCCGAGTACGATGCCGTATTAGACCGGACGGTGCTAAATTCAGCACTTGTTGCGGTAGACGAATCGAGCGTGAGATGCTGAATCCTGCAATTTCGTTTTCTTTTCGCTCAGGAATTTGTTTTGCGAGGATCAGGCTCCCCTCCGGCGGACTCAGATGGGCGGGCGAATCGCCGGAACTTGGTTTTGGACGGCTGGATATAGACAGAAGTAGAGCGCTTTGGGCATCTCCAACCCTCTACCGGGAACCGGCATCGAAATAGGGTTACTCAGACTGGCCGTCCCGCAGGTAGCACAGCAAAGCAACATCAGGCAATCACAATGAGCCAAGCAGGCTTTCCAGCTTCCTTCGCCCAACAGAGGCTCTGGTTTCTCGATCAACTGGAACCGGGAACCGCAGCCTACAATCTCGTTCGCGCCTTTCGGATCACCGGACCGCTGGACGTCAGCGCCTTGACTTCAGCCATTCGCGCGGTCGTCCGACGCCATGAGGCTCTGCGAACCGTATTTGAGACGGTGGAGGGCGAGGCTCGACAAGTTGTTTTGTCTGACGTTGACGTACAGGTTCCAATCGTTGACGTGACGCATCTTCCGCAGTGTGAGGCCCAGTCGGCGGCGCTGAGAATTGCTGGCGAGGAAGGCAAGAAACCCTTTGATCTTACTAAGGGACCATTGTTCCGGGCTCTCCTGGTGCGCCTTAGCCGGGACCAATACCTCCTGGTATTGGCCATGCATCACATCGTTACCGACGGCTGGTCGATCTCAATTCTGTTCCGCGAACTGGCCCGCTGTTATGAGGGATTCGTAAACCACAAAGAGCCCGAGCTTCCTGAACTCCCTTTGCAGTATGTGGAATACGCGCAGTGGCAGCGAGAATACGTAAGTGCCGAGGTGCTGGCAAAGCAAGTTGAGTACTGGAAAAACAAGCTGGCGGGCGCCCAAACCATCCTCGACTTACCTGCTGATCATCCGCGCCCTGCGACTCATAGCTGGCACGGAGCGACCGAGGAACTGATTTTCGACAGCCAGATCCTTGCTGAACTGAAAAAGCTGGCGCAACAGGAAGGCGCCACTCTGTTCATGGTGTCCATGGCGGCGTTCCAGGCGTTGTTGTGGCGCTATACCGGTCAGGATAACATTCTGGTCGGCACGCCGACTGCTGCCCGCAGCCAGATTGAAATCGAGAATCTGATCGGATTCTTCGTCAATACCCTGGTTTTCCGCTCTGATTTTTCCGACCACCTGACTTTCCGTGATCTGGTGCGGCAGGTTCGCGCCTGTGCCCTGGAAGCCTATGCCCATCAAGATGTTCCCTTCGAGAAGTTGGTCGAAGAACTGGCTCCGGAGCGCTCCATCGACGTCACTCCGTTGTTCCAGGTGATGTTCACCTTCCAGAACATCCCGAAGCAGATATTCGAAATTTCCGGTCTCGAGATGAAGGAGCTCGAATTCGAAACCGGAATCGCCAAGTTTGATCTGTCGGTGGAAATGTACGAGGACCACGAGTTCCACTGCCGGTTTGAGTACAACACCGACCTCTTTGAGAAACAGACCATCCTTAGAAAACTCGGCCACTTCCGGAACCTGGTGAGTTGCGTCCTGGAGAACCCGGACCAGCCGCTAGCTCAGATTTCGCTCATGAATGCCAGTGAACGCGAGCAGATTGTAGTGGAATGGAACGACACGGCCGCCGAAAATCCCCGAGTTCTTCCCATTCACACCGCTTTTGAACTGCAAGTCACGAGTATTCCGAAATCGACTGCATTGCGGGTCCAAGGCACGGAACTGACTTACCAGAACCTCAATGAGGAAGCCAATCGGCTGGCCCATTACCTCATCAAGAAGGGAGTGGGGCCGGGGATGCTCGTGGGTGTTTGCGTTGAGCGTTGTCCGGAGATGGTGGTTGCGCTCCTGGCCGTGCTTAAAACGGGAGCCGCCTATGTTCCGCTGGACCCTTCTTATCCGGAGGAACGGCTCTCGTTCATGATCGAAGACGCCCGGCTCGGATGCGTGGTCACTCGCAATGGGATCCAGAAAAGGCTCCCAACCTCGGTTCCGACAGTGATTGCGCTCGATTCCGAGGCTGCACTTATTCGGAACGAACCCCTTCACAACCCTTCGCTGGAACTGAATGGTGTTCAACGCGCCTACGTGATCTACACATCGGGATCGAGCGGGCGGCCGAAGGGAGTGGAGGGGACGCATCGGGGAGCGATCAATCGGTTCTGGTGGATGTGGGAGCGCTATCCGTTTCAGGCGGGGGAGGTGTGCTGTCAGAAGACGAAT
>JBKPCG010000062.1:0-22124 GCA_046727255.1 Acidobacteriota bacterium
CGACGACCGTACCTGCTGCAGATACCCATACAAATACAGCTTCAGCAAATCGCGTGGATCGTATCCCGGACGCCCCGTCTCAGCTGGCTCGGCTCGCACGAAGCCTAACTTCGCCATGTTCAACCGGCTCACGAACGCCTCAATCACCCGACACATGTGCTCCGATGGAATCAGTTCGTCCAAAGTCACAGGAAACATTGTCGTCTGTTCCCGCGCCTCGCCCCGGATATACGCCATAAAAAATGCCCCCGCTCCCGCGAGGGCATCTTCTCATTACTTTTCAAAGCCGCCTAGTGTTTCGTAACAGACTCTGCCGGCCGCCTCTGTCGAATTTTGTTGGGTGGTTTAGACGGGCTTAACGTTCTCCGCTTGCCAGCCCTTCGGCCCCTTTACGACATCGAACTGGACTTGTTGGCCTTCCTGCAGGCTGCGAAAACCATTTGACTGGATGGCGGAGAAGTGAACGAAAACGTCCTCGCCATTCTGGCGGCTGAGAAAACCATAACCCTTGGCATCGTTAAACCACTTTACTGTTCCTGTTTCCATGGTATTGCTTGTGTTCCTTTGTGTTGAAATGTGCGCTGAGTTTCGCTGAAAGTGCAGGCAGGTCACGCTGTAGAGCGGGGTACTGCTTACAACCGCAGAGATCAAACGCACCAAAATTGTGACATATTCGGGGGGCGAATGGCCACAACATTTTACCCTTACCAAGGTAAGCATCCCGAGCCCCATGGCTTCCGCGCAGGATCGATTTGCATCTTTCTAAAGCCTCGTACATCATGAAGTTATGGCTTTTCGAAACGGAACGTGGCGTCTTATTGCCGTGGGGATTCTGCTCGGGATCGCCTCGCTGGCGGCGCGCGCAGGCATCATTGAGGACGTACGGGCCCAGGTCGGCCAGAACAGCTATTCCGCGGCCGAGGCGGAACTTCGCGATTACAAGGTGCGCCACGGCGTAACCCCTGAGTATCTGGAAGGCCTGTCATGGGTAGCACGCGGAGCGGCAGCGATGAAGCAATGGAGCCAGGCCGCTGACTATGCCCGGGAAACACGGACTCTCTCCGAGCAGCTGCTGACTAAACAGAAACTGGATGCCGAACCGCATCTGCCCATCGCACTGGGAGCTGCCTATGAAGTCCAGGCGCAGGCCTTGTCCGAAACCGGAAAACCCGCCGAGGCCGCCACTCTGCTGCGTGCCGCCTTGGCAAAGTATCGGAATACCTCCATCGGACCGCGGCTGCAAAAGAATCTCAATTTAATCTCCCTTGTAGGCCGACCGGCGCCGGCGCTGCAGGCCACACAGTACCTGGGAGTCAAGCCGCCGACTCTGGCATCGCTGAAAGGATCGCCGGTGCTCCTGTTCTTCTGGGCGCACTGGTGCGGAGACTGCAAGGCCGAAGTGCCCATCATCGCCCGCCTGCGCCAGGAGTTTGCTCCATCTGGCCTCGTGGTCATAGGCCCGACGCAGTTCTACGGCTATGCCGCCCAGGGCAACGATGCCACGCCCGCGCAAGAACGGGCTTACATCGACTCCGTCCGCCAGCGCTACTACGCGAGCTTGCCGGATATGCCCGTGCCGCTGAGTCAGCAGAACTTCAACACCTACGGGGCGAGCACAACTCCTACGTTGGTTGTCCTGAATCGCGCGGGGCAAGTGGCGACGTACCATCCGGGAGCGATGCCGTACGAGGAACTGCGGGCGGCGGTGGAGAAGGCGAGTGCGCGTTAGCCGTGTTCTGCGGCGGGAAAATTCGTATTAGAACGCCTTGCTCGAATCCAAAAGAATTGTGACCGGTCCTTCATTCACGAGTTCCACCTGCATCATTTCCTGAAAGCGTCCCGTTTCGCAACGCAGGCCGGCGGCTCGGATCTTCTGTACGAAATATTCGTACAGTTCTTTCGCGAGCTGTGGCGGAGCAGCCTCGTCGAACGACGGCCGCTTGCCGTGGCGCACGTCACCATAAAGGGTGAATTGTGAGACCAGCAGCAGAGCTCCACCAATCTCGCTGACGGAGAGATTCATCTTCCCATCGGAGTCTTCAAAAATGCGCAGGCCGATCGTCTTCTCGGCGAGGTAGTCGGCGTCGGGGCGCGTGTCTCCGTTCCCAACTCCCAACAATACGAGCAGCCCGGGACCAATCTCACCGGCGACTTCGCCCCCAACGGTGACTCTCGCACGGCTGACACGTTGGATGACAGCGCGCACTAGCGGCTGGCCTCGCCGATCAATGTCTCGTGTCCCACGAGGGCCTGCCAGCGTCCGTCGCGATAGCTAAAGACGTCGGTGAAGCGGACGCGCGCCGCCACCTTGCCGGATGCATCCACCAGTTCCGCCAGCCCGCGCGTGAAGCCGGAGTTGCCTTCGACGTGGGCCCGCATCTCCGTGAGACGGTTCGTTCCCGGCTTGCGCTCCGGGATATGCGCCAACATCTGGCTGCGCGTTTTCAGTAATCCGTCGCTGTCAACTTCTTCGAATTCATCAGCCACGAGGCAGGATACGGTGGCCACATCTTTGCGGCTGAGCGCATCGGCCCAGCTGTGTTCGAGATTGAGCAGCGCGGCCTCGCTCTTGGGCTGATTAGGACAGTCCGCAGCCAGAGCGGACAGGGCAAGGAATAGGACTAGCAACGTGAGCAATGTTTTCACGTTCAAATCGTCACACGAGTCATCGCTCTGGGCAAGTGGGCGACGCAAAACCTTAACCACAGAGGTCACGGAGGACCACAGGGGAAACCTAACCCGATTTGGATTTCACATTGACCCTTACCGGCGCGGACTCCTACAATCCGAGTTCGCTGCTCATCGATTCTTCTGCGGGGTTCATTTTGCATGAGATTCATCGACAGACTTGTTCTCTGTATTGTTTTCCTCGGATTGGTGGGATACGCCGCGTTCCCCCAGACATCCGCACCAGCCACCCATCATGACGTGGTCATCAAGAATGCCGTCGTCATGACCGTGACCCACGGCAACATCAAGAATGGATCGATCTACATCAAGGACGGAAAGATCGCGGCGGTGGGCGAAAACGTTGATGAACCCTCAAGTGCAACCGTCATTGACGCCGGCGGCAAGTACGTCACGCCCGGAATCGTCGACTCGCACTCGCACATCGCGCTCGACGATGACGTGAACGAGGCCACCAGCCCGATTACCCCGCAGATGATGATGAAAGATGCCTTCGATTACCAGGACAAGGCGATCTACCGCGCTCTGGCCGGCGGTGTGACCACGTCGCTGCTTTTGCACGGGTCGGCCAACATGATCGGCGGGCAAGCCGTCGTCATCAAGCACAAGTACGGCGCTGGTCGCGACGAGATGCTCTTTCCCAATGCACCGCGCTCCATCAAGTTTGCCAGCGGCGAGAATCCCAAGCGCGTGTATGGCACCAGGGAGCAGTTGCCCTCTACCCGCATGGGCAATTTCGCGGTGCAGCGCGAAGCCCTGGTCCAGGCGCAGGACTACATGCGCGAGTGGGACGCCTATAACGAGAAGGTCAAACGCTCCGACAAAGATGCGACCGCACCCAAGCACGACCTGAAACTCGAAGCCTTGGCCGACGTGCTGCGCGGAAAACTGATGGTGCAGATCCACTGCTATCGCGCCGACGAATTTCTAACCGAGATTGCAATGGCGCACGAGTTCGGCTACAAGATCCGAGCATTCCATCATGCGCTCGAAGCCTACAAGGTGCCGGAGAAGCTCGCCGCGGAGAACATCGGCATTGCGACTTTCGCCGACTGGTGGGGATACAAGCAGGAGGCTTGGGACGCCATTCCCTGGAACGCCGTCATGTCCATGCGCAAGGGCGTGCGGGTGGCGATCAAGAGCGATTCCGAGGACTACACCCGCCGCCTGAATCAGGAAGCAGCCAAGACCATGCGCTACGGCGGCGCTACCGAAGAAGAAGCCTTGAAGATGATCACGCTGAATGCGGCCTGGATCGTGGGCGTGGACGATCGAGTCGGTTCGATTGATGTCGGCAAGGATGGGGATCTGGTGATCTGGGATGGCTATCCGCTTTCGAGCTACGGCATTCCCGACAAAGTCTTGATTGATGGTGACCTGTACTTTGACCGCTCGTTGCCGGGTTTCGGGATGACGCACTATCGGGAGGGACAATGAAGCAGTTCTCAGTTCTCGGTTCTCAGTTCTCGGCGAAATGCAGATTTCTCGTCGTTGCGCTCCTCGGAATGACAGTTCTTCCAGGGGCGGGAACAGCCTCTGCCCAGGACAAACCCGTTGTGCTCAAAGGCGGAAAGCTGCTGACTATCACGCACGGCGTGATTGAGAACGGTGCGGTCGTCCTGCAGGGTGGGAAGATCACGGCTGTCGGTCCGGCGGCCTCGGTTAGCGTCCCGAACGGTGCGCAGGTCGTGGACATCACCGGAATGACGGTCTATCCCGGACTGATCGATTCGGAAACCAATCTCGGCCTCACAGAGATTTCGGCCGAGGCTTCGACCAACGATCTCATCGAGATGAGCGACGAGATCATGCCCCACATGCGTACGTGGGAGGCGTTTCACGCTGAGTCCACGCTCATCCCGGTCGCGCGTATGAACGGCATCACCAATGCCATCGTCGCTCCTTCCAGTGGAGACACGCTTCCCGGACAGGATTCCTTCATTCAACTGGCCGGCGCCTCCGCTACAGAAATGCTGCTAATCCGCGACCTTGCAATGCCGCTGAACTTTACCGGCGACGAACGCCGCAACAAGGGTGGCTTCGATAAGCGTAAGTTCCCTTCGACGCGCATGGGTCTGGCTGCGCAACTCCGGCAGGCATTCCTCGACGCGCAGGACTACAAGTCGAAGTGGGGCGACTACGACCGCAAGAAAAACGACGCTGCCCGCGACAAGAAGCCCGAGCCCTCCGCCCCCAAGCGTGATCTGAAACTGGAAGCGCTGCTCCCTTATCTCGATGGCAAGAAAACCATCGTGGTGGCGGCGGACGGTCCGAGCGATCTTGAAACCGCGGTCAGCCTGGCGAACGAATTCAAGCTGAAGTTTGTGTTGAATCACATCAGCCACTCCCAACCCATGCTCGACTATGTGGCCAGCCTGAGAGTGCCGGTGATCGTGGGCCCGATCTACGAAGCTCCAAAAGAGAACGAGCGTTACGACACCGTGTACAGCCTGCCAGCGCAACTTTACAAGCGGGGCGTCAAGATTGTCTTTGCTTCTTACTCTGCGCATAACGTCCGCAACCTGCCAGACGAAGCCGGATACGCAACTGCTTTCGGCTTGCCTTACGACGAGGCGCTCAAGGCGATCACGTTGAATGCCGCTGAGATTTGGGGAGTGGCCGATAAACTAGGGTCGCTCGACGTCGGCAAGACGGCCAATGTCGTGGTAGCCAACGGCGATCCGCTCGATGTGAAGACCGATGTCAAGCAAGTTTACATCGGGGGCCGCGCAGTTCCGATGACCAGCCGGCAGGTTTGGCTGCGGGATCAATACTCGAAGTAGTAGTTCTCAGTTCGCGGTTCTCAGTTCTCAGTAAACCCGTCCAATCACAATTCTGAGAACTGGGAACTGAGAACCGAGAACTGCCCTCGGGTCTTTGCATACTTTCTGAATCCCTTTTAGACTATTAAATCCGGTCCCATTCCGTAATTTTGAGCAATACGCGGCAGTGATTCAGTGACGCGCCGGTCGAGATGATGCGGGCGCACAATCCCCAGACTTGGAAACGAGGAGAACAATGGCAGCCGTTGACGAAAAAGTGAAGCAAATCATCGTGGAGCAGTTGGGTGTGGACGAGGGCGAGGTCACGCCCAGCGCCTCATTCGTGGACGACCTGGGAGCCGACTCGCTCGACACCGTGGAACTGGTCATGGCTTTCGAAGAGGCATTCGATATCGAGATTCCGGACGAAGACGCCGAGAAGATTCGCACCGTGTCGGATGCGATCGACTACATCGGCAAACACGCGAAGGCAGGCAAGTAATTTGGCGCGGCGGGTCGTCATTACGGGCCTGGGCCTGCTTTGCGCGGTGGGCAACACCACTGCCGAGGTGTGGCCGGCCTTGCTGGCCGGCAAGAACGGCGTGGACCGCATCACCGGATTCGACGCGTCCGCGTTTGCCTGCCAGATTGCCGCTGAGGTCAAGAGCTTCGACCCCCTGAACTTCATCGAGAAAAAAGAAATCAAGAAAATGGGCCGCTTCATCCACTTCGCGCTGGCAGCGTCGGATGAAGCGATGAAAATGTCGCAACTTCAAGTCACGCCCGAAAACGCCGAGCGCATAGGCGTGCACATCGGCTCCGGCATCGGCGGATTCGACGTGATTGAGCGTGAGCACACCGCGCTCATGCAGGGCGGTCCGCGCAAGATCTCGCCTTTCTTTATTCCGGCATCCATCATTAACCTCGCCGCCGGACACGTTTCCATGCGCTATGGGGCGAAGGGACCGAACGAAGCTACAGCCACCGCCTGCACCACGAGCGCACATTCGGTCGGCGACTCTTTCCGCATCATCCAGCACAACGACGCCGATGTGATGATCGCGGGCGGCACCGAGGCCGCCATCACACCCATGGGTGTCGGCGGATTTGCTGCCATGCGCGCTCTTTCCACACGGAATGACGATCCCGCCCACGCCAGCCGTCCCTGGGACAAGGACCGCGACGGCTTCGTCATTGGCGAAGGCGCAGGCATTCTGATCATGGAAGAACTGGAACACGCGCGGCAACGGAACGCCCCGATCCTGGCGGAAATCGTCGGCTATGGGATGAGTTCCGACGCGTACCACATGACCCAGCCTGCCCCGGAGCACGAAGGCGGATTCCGCGTGATGCGCAACGCTCTGCGCGATGCCGGGCTCGATGCCAACGTGGTGGGTTATGTCAACGCGCACGGCACCTCCACTCCAATCGGCGACACGCTCGAGGCGCATGCCATCCGGAATCTCTTCGGCAAGAAGATCCCCGTCAGTTCGACCAAGTCCATGACCGGGCATTTGCTGGGTGGAGCGGGAGGATTGGAAGCAGGAGTTACCGTTCTAGCGCTACGCGATCAGATCCTGCCGCCGACGGTTAACCTGGAAAACCAGGATCCCGGCACCGATGGGATGGACTTCGTTCCCAACCAGGCTCGCAAGGCGCAATTCGACTACGCCATGTCTAATTCCTTCGGCTTCGGCGGGACGAATGGGGCGCTGCTGTTTAAAAGATGGGCGGAATAGTCGAATGCGAGGTCAGAGGTAAGAGGTAAGAGGTCAGATTGCAGAGGTGAAAAGCTCTTCCTGCAAGCTGTGCTGGCCTGAGATATAGGTTTTTACCTCTGCAATCTGACCTCTGCATTCGCCCCTACGGCTTCTTCATGCTGTCAATCAGCGCAAACAACTGGCTGCGGTCCTTCACTTCAACGTAGGGCGTCCCTGTTTTTTTATCGCTGACGACCCAGATGGTTGGGGTATGGTCGATATTTAGGGACTTGCCCAGTTCCTTGTCGGCATTCACCAACGCCGCCAGCTTGCCCGCCGGATCCACCACAAAAGGCAACTCAATCTTGCGCTCGGCCGCAAACCTTTCGGCAAAGCCGCGCAATGTGTCCGGCAAAATCTCTATCTGATGTTCGAAGATGTAGTCCCGGAAAGCGTTCCCCACTGCTTTGGAATGGGTGTCGAAGTAGCGTGCCAGAATGGCTGCATTCATCGACCAGTTGTGCATGGGCAGCGGGAAGTCGTGGCGGACAACGGGGATTTTGTAGGTTTGGCCGGCCTGTGCCACGAGCGGGGCCGCGCGGCGGCAGTCCGGGCACTGCAGGTCCTCAAACACGACCAGCGCGACGGACGAGCCCTTGGGCGGACGAAGGGCGCTCGGTACTTCCTGTGCTAGGGCGGTCGGGCAAAGCACAAGGATCAGGGGCAACAGTCGCTGAATCTTCATATGTTTAGTTTGGATGCAGGAGTCTAACGCCACTTTACTCTTAATGGTAGCCAATCAAAGCGATTTGCGCACCTGAGCGCGTCGCCATTCCACCGCTGTTTACTTGATGTCGCTGATTTCAAGATTGTAAAAGTAGTGGAAACGAAGCCCGAGCATCTGTCCGGGGAATTCTTTCGGGAGCGGTGGGAAAGGGGTCGATGCGGTGATGCTTCCCCAGGCGGCGCGGTCGAGCGCCACGTCCCCGGACGGGGTGCGAACCACCATGCCGCTCGTTTTGCCGTCTTTCAGAATGACAAATTCAATCGCAAGCTTGCCCTGTTTGAACGTGGGCGGATACACCGACGGCGGCATCAGGGTATACCAGTTCTGGCGCACGATTTGGGTGATCCGGGCGAGATAGGGACCGAAATCCACTCCCATCGTGTCGGTCAGGATTTCCGCCTGATCGAGCGCCTTGGCCCCGCTGCGGTCCTGGCTGAGGCCGTAATCCCCGGACTCCCCGCCACCGTAGTTACCACGGTTGGCGGCGGCCGCTCGCGCAGCCTGCTCAATCGCGGATCCGGCCGTCGTCGGAGTCGTAAAACTGGGTTTCGCTCGAGGAGGCGCCTGCAGCTGGGCAGACTGGTTGTTTTGAGCGGGCGCGACAAGGCCGGAGTTTGTATTCTGGTGAGGAGTCTCCTGAGGCTGCGGTGGAGGCTGGTTCTGCGCGATGGCAGGAGGCGGCGTCGGTTGCGGAGGCGCTTGCTGGCCGGGCCTTCCCGGACGCGAACTCTCCAGAAGCTTCTTGAGCTCCTGGCGGTTGATCTGAGGAGCCTTGCTGGAGGCAATGCGGTCTTTGTCGGAGATGATCTTGGAATCCGGGCGGCGAGTCAGCTTCTGTTCGTCCGGCGGCAACTCCAGGTAGGTGGCGTCTTTCTGTTTGTCGAGATCAATCGTTGCCGGCAACACTAAGGCGCGGCGTGGAAAGAACCCCATCAGCTTCTCGGTGTTGACCAGCAGAATGACCACCAGCAGGTGCAGGACAACGGACAGCCACACCGCTTCCCGCTTGCGCGAGCGGGAAAGATCGTCCTGCAACTGGATGAGGAGATGCGGGACGGCGTCGGGGCTGAAACCTCGATAGGCCGTTTCCCAGTGTTGCGCTTCCGACAGGTCGTGCGACTCCCGGGGTGGCGCCAAAGGATCTCGCGGCGGGATTTGCGTGACCGACATCGACTGCGACTATAAACGGTTAGAGACACGCGCAAGTCCGTGCGTTGCGTAAAGTTACGTAAATTGCGGGAGTTGCGGCCGTTAATCTTGGTCTATTGTCGCATTTTTCGGCAGGACGCGGTAAGTACCTGGGGACAGGGTACTCTGGGAGTAAGGGGATGGAAGAGGTCGGAGGTCAGAGGTGAGTCAAAGGTATTCTGACTCGGTTCGCGGCTTCTACCTCGCCACGCCAATTCTTCCCGCATGTCTCTTGATCGCCGACAGAATTGCCAAAGCCAATTCGAGCGCATGGGCTCCGTCTTCGAGCGAAACCACCGGTTTACTGCGATCTCGAACGCATCCCAGGAATGACGTGATCTCGGCCAGCAGGGGTTCCTCCGCCGTAATGGCTGGCTTGCCCACCTGAATCTGCGGATTCACGCTGGGCTTTACCGCCATTCCAGCAGCATCGCCTACGGAAAAAATGAGCACATCCTGGCGGCCATAATCAATCGAAATGTACTGTCCGGGCTGAAAGAGGCGCAGTTTGCGAACCCGCTCGGTCGAAACGCGGCTGGCGGTAAAGTTCGCCACGCATCCCGATTCGAATTCCACGCGCACGTTGGCGATGTCCACTTTATCGGAAAGAATCGGCAGGCCGACGGCGCGGATTTCCTTGACCGGCGAGTGCACGAAGGCCAGCACGATGTCGAGATCGTGGATCATCAAGTCGAGCACGACATCCACGTCGAGCGCTCGCGGCGTGAACACGCTAAGACGATGCACTTCGAAGAACATCGGCTGCGTAATGAGCGGCAGCGTGGCACGCACAGCGGGATTGAAGCGCTCCAGGTGTCCAACCTGGGCCACGCGCTTGTGCTTTTTCGCCAGGAGAAGCATTTCGTTCGCTTCGGTTTGCGTGGAAGTGAGCGGCTTTTCGATGAGCACGTCGACCCCGGACTGCATCAACTTGCGGGCAACATCAAGGTGGAGAACGGTCGGTACCGCTACTGATGCCGCCTGAACTTCACTGTGGGTGGTGAGCATCTGCTCGATCGATCCGAAGGCCTTGCAGTCAAATTCGCGGGCAGCCGCATCGGCGCGCGCGGTTTCGGGATCGACCACTCCCACCAGCCGCACGCGTCCGGCCTGCTCCAGCTGGCGATAGACGCGGGCATGGTTACGTCCAAAGGCGCCCACGCCCACAACTGCAACATTGATGGGAGATTCGTTGCTCAAAATTGGCTCCAACGCTTTGCAGGGGGAACGCGGTATTGTCGCAGTTTCGCGGGCGGATGGGAAAGCCCAAAAACTTTCGCACTCGGAGCATATCGGCTCAGCCGGCCTTCTTCAGCAATGCGATCTGGCCCGCATGATAGAGCTCGTGCTGCGCCACGCCGTGAAGCATGTAGTAGTAGTCGTACCAGTCCGGCTCGTTTTTCTTTCCCGGCACCTTCTCCGACAAGTGATCGTCAGGGAAGGATTTCACGGCCTCGACCAATTCGTTGTGAACTTGCTTTGCGCGTTCGAGAGCCCGGCCCCAGGCAGCCTCGCTGGTGTCCATGACCGACGGGAAGTTCTGCTCATCGGGAAGATCCACTGCCTCCCCGGCAAGACGGCGGCGAACCGCGCCATCCCATGCAGTGATGTGCAGAACCAGTTCCCAGATGCTGTGGACATGCTTGATGGGACGTGCGGCGGCTTGTGCAGCTCCGACACCGTCGAGAATCTCCAGCAGCGAGTCGCCATGCCAAGCGTCTCCGTGAAAGGCGCGGCGAAGTTGATCGGCAATGCGAGCGGTTTCAGACATTGAGTCTCCTACCAATGTAGCGCCGGCATCCTGCCCTCGCAGCTTGACGGCCAAAATGCCCAACCTCGTCGCCGGAACGGCGGCGCCACAAGCTTGTCAAAAACGCCATCAGCTAGCGAGGACACTGATGTCAGCTAAGTCGGCTGCTTGTACAACCGCCTGGCCGTCGAGCAGTAAACACCGACCCGCATCCACCGCCAGACAAGTCGCTCCCGCCTGCCGCATAACTTCGATGGTCTTCACTCCGACAACGGGCACGTCGAAGCGCATATCCTGATTCGGCTTGGCGATCTTGACGACCGTCAATGCACGGCTGAGCGTCGAGTCACCTTCGAGCGAACGCATGATCTCGCCGGCTCGTGCGATGGTCGCATCCGTACCTTCCATCGCTTCGACGGCTACGCAAGCGCTCTCGGCGATAACCACCGTCTGTCCAACGTCGTACTGGCCGAGATGGCGGGCTACGGTGCGTCCGTACTCAATGTTCTTGCGCTCCTGTTCGGTGGGAGGGCGTTTGGTCAGCACGCCCGCTTTCGCCAGCAGCGGTTCGAGCAGTGCCGTCGAGTTCTCGAGCATGATGCCCTCATCAGCGAGAACTTTCGCTACCGCCCCCAACAACGAATCCGTATTGCGCGTACCGAGCGAGAGCAACAGCTTGGCCAGACGCCAGTCCGGCTTGATGCTGGAGAAAATCTGCTTGTGCTTGACCTGTCCGGCCATGACGGCGCGGGTGACGCCTTCGGCCTTGAAGGTATCGATCAGCTTCGAAAGCTCGCCAAGTGAGAGCCAGTGAACGGCAGCGGCTCCCTTGGTACCGATCTCCGGGAAGGCCTCCTCCTTGATTGCAGCCACGACAACGTCGAATCCCTGCGCGCGGGCCGCATTGAGCACGAGAACCGGGAAAGTGCCATTTCCTGCAATCAGGCCGAGTTTGGGCCCGCCGCCCACTACTTGATTACTCCCCGTTCTGAGGTTTCGATGAAGCGAATCAGCTGATCTACGTCTTCGCCACGGTCAGCCTCCGCCTTCATTTTCTCGACAGCCTGCGACGTGTTCAGCTTCGACGCCAGCAGCAAACGATACACGTGATGCAGCTTCCTGATCCGATCTTTGCTGAATCCGCGACGCTCGAGACCGACTGCGTTTAACCCATACGCATGCGTCCCGCGCTCGGCGGATGTCTTCGAGAAGGGCAGCACGTCCCGCGTGACGGTAGTGCCTCCACCGATAATGGAATGCGTGCCGATACGCACAAAGTGGTGCACGGGACAGAGCGCGCCAACGCTGGCCCAGTCTTCGACGATGACATGTCCACCAAGCGTGGCGGCGTTAGCCATGATGATATGGCTGCCGATCTGGCAATCGTGAGCGATGTGAGTGTAGGCCATGATCAGGTTATGATCGCCGATCCTCGTCAGCCCGCCGCCTTTTACCGTGCCGCGATTGATGGTAACGAACTCGCGAATTTCGTTGTGATCGCCGATTTCCAGGCGCGTCGGTTCGCCCGCGTACGTGATGTCCTGCGGCGCCAGGCCGATCGAAGAGAACGGGAAGAATCTATTGTCGACGCCGGTCCTCGTCGGTCCTTCCATGGCGACGTGCGACACCAGGCGGCAGCCCTTGCCCAGTTCGACCCCCGCCCCAATTACGCAATAGGGTCCGATCTTGCAGGAGGGGTGAATCTTGGCTTTGGGGTCAACGATGGCCGTGGAGTGAATGGGCATTCTGCAAAATCTACGTTTCTTCCCGAGGCTCCTGATTGTCGTTGCCCATCGCGCGCGGCACCAATCGACAGGTCACGACCGCTTCGGCCGCGACTTTATCTCCGACATACGCCTTGCCTTCGAGCCGGGCGGCGGTCTTCCGCCATGCCAGCACTTCGACCTCGATGCGCAACTGATCTCCTGGCACCACCGGACGCCGGAAGCGCGCGCGCTCGATGCCGGTGAAGAGCATTAGCAATTCGTCGCGATTGGGGACCTCGGTCAGCAGCAGCGCCCCTCCCGCTTGCGCGATCGCTTCCACGATCAGAACTCCGGGCATGATTGGCTTGTCGGGGAAATGTCCCTGAAAGAAAGGCTCGTTGAAGGTGACGTTCTTCAGCGCCACGATGCGCTTCTTGTGCTCCAGTTCCGTCACCCGGTCAATCAGGAGAAACGGGTAACGATGCGGCAGAATCTTCAGGATATCGCCGATCTCCATTACCGGCTTGGAAGGTGTCTCCACTTCAGTCGTCGTATTCATCGTCAATCAGTTCAGAGGCGAAGATTATACTGTAGCGCACATTCCAGGGTCGAAGATGACGAGTTCCAGGAAAGCGGTCGCGACCAATGCCGATGCCGAAGCGCAACGCCGGCTCGCGTATTTCACGGAACGACGCGACCTGATGGTCGCCAACATCCGGGAACTAGTCGAGATCGAATCTCCCAGCGACAACAAGGCTGCCGTTGATCAACTCGGCGATCTGGTGGCTGTGAAGCTGGCGGTGCTGGGCGGCTCAGTGCGATTCCATCAAGCACGCGATTTTGGCAATCACTTGCAGGTGGATTTCGCGGGCCGCGTGCCGGGGAAACCAGTGGTGTTGCTCGGTCACTACGACACGGTTTACCCGATGGGCACTCTGGCCTCGATGCCCTGCCGCGTAGTGGACGGCAAGCTGACTGGACCAGGCGTTCTCGACATGAAATCTGGCATTGGCCTGATGCTGCACGCGATTGCTGCACTCAAAGACTGGCATGGGGCACTGCCACGTCCGGTGACCGTGCTCCTGGTTTCCGACGAAGAGGTTGGCAGCGACTCCTCACGGGCGATCACCGAGTCGCTAGCAAAGAAAGCAGCGGCGGTGCTGGTGCTCGAGCCTTCGTCCGGGCTCAAGGGGGCGGTCAAGACCGCGCGCAAAGGGGTGGGCGAATATCAGGTAAGAGTCATGGGCAAAGCGTCGCATGCCGGACTGGATTTCCAAAAAGGCGTCAATGCGATTGTCGAGTTGGCGCGGCAGATCGAGAAACTCTCCGGTTTCACTGACCTGAAGAAGGGCTTGACCGTGAATGTCGGGATCGTCAGCGGCGGCTCGCGGACGAATGTGGTGCCGGCCGAAGCCGTGGCGCAGGTGGATATCCGCATTGCGCGCACGAAAGACGCCGCCGGGATCGATAAAAAGATGCGCGGCCTGCGTCCGTTCAACCGTAAGTGCAAAGTCGAAGTCGGCGGCGGAGTGAATCGTCCGCCCATGGAGCGCACGACCGGGGTTGCTGCGTTGTACGAGATCGCTGTTGGCATCGCGCGTGGCTTGGGTTGGAGTCTTAGTGAGGCTGCCGTGGGCGGCGGCTCCGATGGCAACTTCACGGCTGGGTTGGGGATTCCCACCCTCGACGGCCTGGGCGGCGTCGGCGACGGGGCACATGCTGTGCACGAGCACATTCTGATTTCTGAACTGCCCCGGCGGGCGGCACTGGTGGCAGGGTTGATTGAGCGGGTTTGAACTGGCCCAGACTCGGCACGCCGTGGCTCTACCATGGGGATCACAGAGCACCAGGGGTTGTTCTTTGACTCCCGCTCCGCACTACCCTAGAATTCAAACAGGGGTCCTTTAGACGATGGGCTTGGGCGCCGGGCAACCCCCTTGGAGGCAGTCATGTTTGGTGGAAAAATTGGGTTGCCGGAACTCCTGCTGATTCTTGCCGTCGCCTTGCTTATATTCGGACCGAGCAAACTGGCCGACTTGGGCAAGGGATTGGGCGAGGGCATTAGAAATTTCAAGTCGTCCGTAAAAGACGGCGAAGAGAGCGCCGAGAAGAAATCGTAGCCGGTTGTGTGGGACGGACACTTTTGTCCGTCGCTCTTTGCGTGGCCTTAAAATTTCTCGCAACATGCGCCGCACCAGCGCCACCGGCAGTCCCACAACGTTGCTGTAGTCCCCTTCAATACGAGGAATCCAGCGCGAAGCGATCCCCTGGATTGCGTAAGCGCCGGCCTTGTCCATGGACTCACCGGTGGCAACGTAATCGGCAATTTCATTCTCCGAAATTTCTGACATCGTGACCGCCGTCGTTTCACTCGCCACCGACGACTGCCCATTCGCCACTACACAAACACCCGTGATCACCTGATGTTGGCGGCCTGAAAGCATGCGCAGCATGCGCGCGGCGTCGGTGGCGTTGGTGGGCTTGCCGAGAATCACGCCGTCGATGACAACTACCGTGTCAGCTCCGAGAACAATACCTTGGGGACGCTGCCTTGACACTGCTTGCGCCTTCTCTCGCGCTAAACGTTCCGCACATTCTTTTGCTTGCTCGCCTGACAGTGGATCTTCCGGGATGTGGGCTGGCTGGACTTCGAAGGAAATGCCCGCGTTACGCAGGAGTTCCTGGCGTCGCGGGGAAGCAGAGGCAAGGACGAGCATGGAGACATTGTACGGGAAGGTTTTGGACCGCCTATTGAAGGTCGATGAGTGTAAGCGCGATCGTACGCCAGCTATCGATGACACATGACTCACCATCAGCTAAGATGGGACCCCATTCGTGACGGAAAAACAGTTTCTAATCACTGGAGGCTTCCGCCGTGAAGACGAAGCGGAATTTTTGGTTAGTGCGGGTGATTGCCTTTGGGTTCTTGGCCGGCACGTGTCGTGCAGCAAGAGCCTGAAGTGCGTTTACAACAGGTGGTGCAGTCCTACGCCGACGCCCAGTTGTTTATGGGCAGCGTGCTGGTGGCGAAAAACGGAAACGTGGTACTCAGCAAAGCATTCGGCTACGCGGACTTGGAGTGGAGCATCCCGAATTCTCCGACGACTCGCTTCAATATCGCCTCGATGACAAAACAGTTCACTGCGGCCTCGATTCTGCTCCTGGAGGACCGTGGGAAACTGAAGACCGACGACTTAGTGAAGAAATATCTCCCCGATGCGCCCGCCGTGTGGGACAAAGTCACCATCTACAACCTCCTGACGCATACATCCGGTATCCCGGACGATGCGGCGAAATATGAACCCGGCACGCCTGACCGGTTGACCTTCCGCGACAAGCCGCTGGATTTTCAGCCGGGTGAAAAATGGTCCTACACCAACTTGGGATATATCGTGCTTGGGTATTTGCTGGAAAGAGTGAGCGGACAAACCTACGCTGATTTCGTTCAAGAAAATCTCTTTAAACCGCTGGGTATGCACGACTCAGGACTTGACTCGAACGTGGCCAGCATTCCGCGGCGGGCCGCCGGTTATTGGCCCGGCGCCGACGGACCTGAGAATGCGGAACGCCCCAATTTGAGCCTCGGCTTCTCTGCCGGCTCCCTGTATTCCACAACGGAAGACCTGCTTCGCTGGGAAGAAGGTCTGTTCGGAGGCAAGCTACTGACGCCCGCCTCCCGCCTAGTGATTGAACATGACGGAAACAATATAGGTTTCAACTCGGACATGGCTTATTACCCGGAAGAGAGGCTGGCTGTCATCGTTCTGGGTAATCTTAATGGCACTGTAACCGGCGAGATGACCAAGGCGCTGGCGGCCGTTGTGCACGGAGAAACAGTCGTCGTTTCGGTACGCAAGGAAATCGCTTTGCCACGTAAGGTTCTCGCGCGATATGTCGGGAGCTATCAGTTCCCAGGCTACAGCATGACAATGACTCTCGAAGGCAGCCACCTGGTAGCCCGGTTTGACGATGGTACGACTATTTTGTTTTTCGCCGAATCGGAAACGAAATTCTTCTCCAAAGCGTGGGACATGCAGTTCGAGTTCTCGAAGAACGGTCAAGATGAGTTTACGTCTATCACCCGGTATGGCATTGGTGGGGACGTTAAGGGGATCAAGAAATGACTGCGATCAAGCTCATTCCAGCGCTTCCGGCTCGATCGAGATATTCTTCTCGCCCTTTGCGCGCTTCTCCCAATATTTCTTGACCCAGGCTTCGTAGCTCTTGCCGGCGGCGGTGTCGCGGCCGGTGAAGGCGAGACCAGTGATATCGGAGTAGGGGATTGCAGGACGCCGGTTGCTCGTGGGCAGCATCAGGCGCACGATGGAATCGTCCAAGGTCTTGCCGACTCGGCGGTCAAATAGATAGCCAGTGATCTGCGAGCCATCTTTGCGGGTGATCGTTACATCGCCGCGATAGTCGACAGCTTTCTCAATCACGGCGCGGATGTCGGCTTCGGTGGCGAGCTCGGGAATCCAGCCTTGCAGGTTTTCGCGCTCAAATCCGGGGACGACTTCCAGTTCATCGGTGGCGCGGGACTGAGCCGGGGACTGCGCAATGTGGGGCAGAGCGGGTTCTCGTCCAGCTTCGCGGCCGCTCATGCCCGGCTTTCTTCGGCGACGGCAACGTTCTCCGAGGACGAAGCGCCAATCTGCACCAGCGGATTGTAGGAGTACACGGGACGTGCCGGTTGTGCGAGGTCCGCGAGTGCATCTTTATCCGGGTAAAGCGAGAAGGTCGCCTTCACGGTATCAACAAATCCGCGCAGCGAGCCAAACGTATCGTCAACAGAAGAAGGCTCGTAGCCGCAATGCACCATGCAATTCGCGCACTGCGGATTGCCCGACTGCGTGCCGTAGCCGTCCCACTCGGTCGTTTCCATCAACTCTTTGTAGGACTCGGCGTAACCGTCCTGGAGCAGGTAACACGGCTTCTGCCAGCCAAACAGGTTGTAGGTTGGCATGCCCCACGGAGTGCAGTTGTATGTGCGCTTGCCCATCAGGTATTCGAGAAAGAGCGGCGACTGGTTGAAGCGCCAAGTCTTTTTGCGATTCGACATCATGGCGCGGAACAGGCGGCGAGTGCGGGCGCGTCCCATGAAGTGTTTCTGATCTGGCGCCTTGTCGTAGGAATATCCGGGCGAGACCATCATGCTCTCAACACCGACTTCCATCATCTCGTCGAAAAACTGCCGGACGCTGTTAGCATCGGCGCCATCGAACAGAGTCGTATTGGTGGTCACGCGGAATCCGGCTTCGATCGCCGCGCGGATGCCCTCAAGTGCGATGTCGAATCCACCTTCACGGCACACAGAAAAATCGTGGTGCTCTTTCTGTCCGTCCATGTGGACAGAGAAGCTCAGATACTTGCTGGGCTTGAACAGGTGCAACTTTTCTTTGAGCAGGAGCGCGTTGGTGCAGAGATAGATATATTTCTTGCGCGCGACCAGGCCTTTAACAATCTTGTCAATTTGCGGATGCATCAGTGGCTCGCCGCCGGGAATCGAAACCATCGGCGCGCCGCACTCGTCCACCGCTTTGAAGCATTCTTCCGGAGAGAGGTCTTTTTTCAGGATGTGAGCCGGATACTGAATCTTGCCGCATCCCGCGCAAGCCAGATTGCAGCGGAAGAGGGGCTCGAGCATCAGCACCAGCGGGTAGCGTTTCCGTCGGGCAATCTTCTGCCGCAGGACGTAAGTCGCAACCGTCCACATCTGGGATACGGGAACTGCCATTCAACCTCCGGAGTAGTTCTCCTATGATACCGGATTCGGTCTTGGAAAGCGCCGTCTCGGTGTATCTCCTTGGATCATCTTGGCTGCGGATGGCGGTGGCCCCCTCCGCAGCGACGATACTGGGCCGCGTCTTTATCGGATGGCCGATGTCGGACGGCCAACCTCTTCCATCATCTCCGTCACCGTCACGAACTGAAATCCCTGCTCCTCGTACCTCTGGATCAAATTGTCGGTCGCAATCACGGTCGGCCCGCGATCCGCGCCCATCGCCCGATGCCCGCCATCATGCAGAAGGATCACATCTCCCCCGTGTATCTGGCCCACGACCTTCTTCTCCACCTGCGCCGCCGAAGGAGCGTTCCAGTCGTAGCCAGTTACGTTCCACATAATCGTCTCGAGGCCAAGTTCGCGAGCGGTCCGGAGCGTCACAGGTCGTCGCCCTCCAAACGGCGGACGAAACAAATTCGAATGCTCTCCCACCGCATCCGTCAGAGCCGCCCGGCACTCCACCAGTTCCGCCCGAGTCCGCGCTGCTGACTCGAAGATGAGCAGCGGATGCGTCAACGTATGATTGCCGATTACATGCCCGGCGCGAGTCACGTCGAGGGCAATATCCGGCCGTTGCCGGACATAGCGCCCAATCATAAAAAACGTAGCGTGGACCTCATGTCGAGCCAGCACCTCCAGCAGCTTGAGCGTATGCGGATCGTTCGGCCCGTCATCGTAGGTGAGAGCGATCTGTTTGCTTCCGCGCTTGAGACCGGCAAACGTCCGCCCATACCACTGCCCAGTCGGCGCCATCGACTGATACCCTGCCGCCGAAGCCGCCGCGGCAACCCCCAGCCCGAGCAAAGCTGAAAACATGGGCAAATTGTAAATGCAGGTGAGAGGTCAGAGGTCAGATTGCAGAGGTAAAACCCCAACGATTCAGTGTTGCTGCTGATTGCGAAAGAGTTTCAGCTCTGCAATCTGACCTCTGACCTCTGACCTATTCTTCGCAATTGCGCAGTCGCGCGAAGCAATATATTCTGGCTCACGTCCTCCCATGGCCAAGCTCTTCGAACTGCCCCGCTACATCGCAGTGGAAGGTCCCATCCGCGTCGGAAAAAGCACGCTGGCGCAGGTCCTGGGAGAGCGCCTGGCGGCGCAGCGCGTCATCGAACCGGAAGACAATCCTTTTCTCAAGGCGTTTTACGAAGGCGAACCCGGAGCAGCCTTTCAGGCTCAGCTTGCTTTCTTGATCCGCCGCTTTGAGCAGTTAAGCGCGCTCGATCTCGGCCCTCGCTCGAACAAAACCATCGTCGCCGACTACATCTTCGAAAAAGACAAGCTCTTCGCCTGCCTCAACCTCAACGACCAGGAACTGGACACCTATAACCGTTATTTCAATAATTTTCGCGAACAGCTTCCCACTCCCGACCTCGTCATCTACCTCCAAGCCACGCCTGACGTCCTAAAGAAGCGGCTGAAAAAGAAAAACGCCCCCGGCGAAAAGGCCATCAGCGAGGACTACCTCATGGAGGTCGTTAAGGCCTATGAGCACTTTTTCTTTCATTACACCCAGTCGGACCTGCTGATCGTAAATACCTCCGAGATTGACTTCGTGGACCGCAACGAAGACCTGCAGGAACTGCTCAAGAAAGTCTCCGCCCCCATCAAGGGCACGCAATACTTCCTGCCGCTCGGGAGCCAGGAAGCGGCCAGTGCATAGGTTCGTGGTTGCGACCACAACGGCATGACATGAGCGACCCTCGCTCCCTCTCCCGTCAGATTCTCGCAGTGTTATGGTCGGGATTCCTGGCGTTCTTCATCTTGGCTGTTGGCCAAGGCGTCTGGGGAGCGCTTCTGGTTGGCAATCTCAGAACCAGCCCAGCAATTCCCTGGTGTGCCCCCGTGATGGCGATAGTCCTGTGGCTCTTCTGGCAATACCTAGATGGCAAGGGATGGCCCCGCAGCACCGCAGAGACTCGCCGTTGCTACCTGCGCGCCAAGCGAGTGCCGGGCTCGGTGTTCACTTGGGCCCTGGTGGCGGGCGTGCTTTCGATCGTGTCTCTGGCCGGGTTGTGGATCGTGCTCTTCCAACTCGTGAAGATGTCACCGAACGTCATCGATGACTTTTCCAAATATCCGCCGCTGACGGCGGCTCTGGTCATCGTGATGGCCTCGCTTGTTTCCCCCATCACGGAAGAAGCCGCGTTCCGCGGCTACTGCCAGAGCATCCTCGAGCGCGCGTTCACCGCCGCACCCGCGATCCTGATCTCATCCATATTTTTTACCGCTGCTCACGTCGTCCACGGTCTGCGGTGGCCCAAGCTTCTGGTGTATTTCCTGGTCGGCGTTGTGTTCGGCGTCACCGCCAACCTGACCAAGTCAATCCTGCCCGCCCTCCCGGTTCACATCATCGGAGACTTGACCTTCTTCGTTTTGGTATGGCCGCACGATGCGGCCCGACAGTTGGTCCGGGACGCTGGTCCGGACACATGGTTCTGGATTCACGTCGCGCACCACCGTCGCTTTTGCAGCTCTCGCGATTCCGTCATTCCTCAAACTGTCGAAGGTCTCCGAGAGTGTGCGGTCGGGCCCGGGTGCAAGGTGATGGCGCTGGCGTAAATGTGCGTCGTCGACGTTCGAGCTTACGGACCCGCGATTAACTACTTCTCATGCCGGGGCAGCGGATAGATGGCCAGCGCTTTCCCGACTTTCTGAAACTCAGGATCGGCAGTCACGAGCCAAGCGCCCCGCTCAAGAGCCAGTTCGGCGGCGAATGCATCGGCGTAGCCGAGCCCATGTTTCTGCTTTAGGGCCCCTGCCCGCGAAGCGCGCTCTCGATCGACAGCAATGACGGCGATCGGCATCTCGAGCAGAGCCCCTTCCGCCTCGCGAGCTTTTGCTTCGCCGCGAGCGCGCCACTCCGTGTAAAAGACTTCGCCCCAGTTTACGGCCGACATCAAGAGCGGCAGGTCCTGGCGCGCGGCCTGCCCCAGCAGGTGTCGAACTTTTTCCGCAGAGCCGCGACGAGCTTCAAAGAAGCCGATCAGGGCGTTGGCGTCGAGCACGTATCGCCGCGAACTCCCTCGGGAGAAGACAGCCGTCATTGATCCTCTCGTTTGCGCTCACGCTCCCGTTCTTCAAACAGCATCTCGAATGCCGATGGCTCGCCAGGCCCCGGCTTTAGAAAGCCCATGATCTCGTCCAGTCGCCGCTCGGTTATCGGAGTCAGCACCAGCCTCCCTTTCTCTTCAGTCCAGGTCGCACGGGTACCCTTATCCAGTCCCAGTTGCTCACGCAACTCGGCTGGAATCACTACTTGGCCCTTGGAACTGATGACGGTCGGATAGCTTCGCATACTCGCATCTTACCACTAAGTAAGACAATCGTACAGCGTCTTACCTTGTCGGCCCTGAGCAGCGACCAGGCCATGCTCTCGTTCAGAATGATGAGTGACACTCGAATAGAGTGTCGAAATGCAAATTCGGAAGGGGAAACCGCCTGGGTCTGGTCGGCTGGCTCGGATCGGGGTGGAGTTGAGCCGGGGAAGCTCGGGTGCGGGTGGCCTGGATGGATTTTTACGGTCGCGGCGACAAGGTGGCTCATACTGGCCGCCACTTCGGCATCAGTCGTCAGACGTTTTATCGTTGGCAACGCCGGTCTCATCGGTACGATTTGATCTCGCTAGAGGAGCGCAGCCATTGCCCTCACCAGCGCCGTCTGCCGACCTGGTCTTTTCCCTTAGAAGAAAAGGTTTTGGGGTTGCGGTTGCAGTTTCCACGTTGGGGGAAGGATAAGCGGGCGGTTCTTTTGCGCCGGCA
>JBKPCG010000063.1:0-18564 GCA_046727255.1 Acidobacteriota bacterium
CCGACACAAAAGTGGACTCCCCACTCGTTCGCCAATTGCGCCACGGTTAGGCCCTGTCCGGAGATCACGAAAGAGATCTGGCTCGCGCTGGTGATCCCCTTTGGTCCGCCTTGCAAGTTCCTCAGCACGTAAGCGAACGAGCCGAACTGGCTGACGTTCTGGTTGGTCAGGAATTGTCCGAAGCTCAATCCCGTGTAGGTGATGCCCCCTGCGATAATCGTTACCGGCCCGATGCTGCCCGCATTCAGACTGGCATTGGTATTGAAGTAAGTAGAGCCGCCATTCAACTTGAGGCTGTATCCGTTGTGCGCACTCAGCGTCACCATCACCTGGCCAGACCCGACCTGCGACAGCGCCACGCTGCCTATACTCCCATGAATACCCAGGTTGTTGATATTGAGTTGGATGGTGTCGGCCGCGGCAAATGGAACTGCCAGCGCCAGCAAAATGATCAAAAAGAGGTAACGGCGATTCATCGGTTTCTGTCCCCCAAGCGTCAGACACGTTGATAGAGAGCACGCTGTCTGCCAGCCCGTACCAACACTCTTTGGGATTTTTAGTCCTTGTTTTCAAGCACTTCTGAACCGTTCGTGGGAGGCGAGCCGGAGCTTGTGCAGGATTTTGCACAGAGTGCAACTCGCGTTTGCAGCTTAATCTTTTCGGTGAGCAGAGAGGTCCCGCCGGTAGAAGCTCAACCCCGCATCTCCCTGTGTGATCTTCCGACACCGCACCAACTCGCCGAACACGTCCCCCGGATCGAACCTCTTCTCATGCTCCGCAATCACGGCGCTCGACACCCGCACCACCATTGAGTCAGCCAGCGCCCTCAAGGTCCATGCATACTCCTCTTGCATCCGATACGGAGGATCCAAAAAAACAAAATCCGCCACTACGCCCGAACCCTCCAACTGCGCCAGCGCCTTCCCCACCTCTGCCTTCAAGATCCTGAACCCGCTCTCAGTCCCCAACGACTTCAAGTTTTCCCCAATCAATTCCGCCGCAGCCTTCGAAGACTCGACGAAATAAACCATTCCCGCCCCGCGGCTGAGCGCTTCGATCCCCACCGCGCCCGTCCCCGCATATAAATCCAGCCACACCGATCCCGCGAGCGCCTCCGGATTGCCCGCGCAGAGCACATTAAACAGCGTCTCGCGCAGCCGGTCCGCCGTAGGACGAAGATCCATCCCCGGCAACGCCCGCAGCAACCGCCTCCGATACTGTCCAGCAATCACTCTCATCGATGCCTGTGTAGGTCAGACCTCCTGTCCGACTCCTTTCGCCCATCCCGCACTGCGGTTGTCAGTTCGGACGCTCTCGTCCGACGCTCGAACGTCCAGTCCGCTCGCCCCAGCCCTTTCGTGTCCGTTTTGGCGACAACGCCGCTCCGCCCGGCGTCTAAGTAGATAGAATACTGGCAGGCGTATTTATGCGCAGTTGGTCTATCCCGGCGGGTCGCCTCTTCGGAATCGAGATCCGCATCCACCTGACTTTTTTCTTCCTGCTGTTCTTCGTCTGGGGGCTCGAAAAGGGCACGCAGGACAGCGTCGCTGCCCTCCGCGGCCTGGGGTTGGTGGGGATTATTTTCGGCAGCGTGATCCTGCACGAACTGGGTCACGCGCTGGTCGCCCGTCGCGAAGGGGTTGCCGCCAAGGGCATCGTGCTTCTCCCCCTCGGCGGCGTCACGATTCCCGACGAGGCCCAGGCCATCCCCGATTCCGCCACCGCCTGGAAGCGCGACATCCGGATCGCCGTCGTGGGACCGCTGGTCAATTTCTTCATTGCCGGCATATCCGCCCTGGTTCTACTCAGCGTAATCCCTCACTTCCAACTCTGGAATCAGCCGCTAGTGCATTCCGGTTACCTGCTCAGGAGTCTCGTCTGGGCGAATGTCTATCTCGGACTCATCAACCTGCTGCCGGCGTATCCCATGGACGGAGGCCGCGTGCTCCGCGCGCTTTTTTCGCGTCAAATGGACCCGATCCAGGCTACGCAGCGCGCCGTACGCATCGGCCACGTCTTCGCCGTCCTGTTCATGATGGTGGGCTTCCTCATCAGCAACTGGTGGCTCGTGATGATCGGCGTTTTCCTGTTTGTGGCGGCCCAACTGGAAGAACGGTCAGCGGTCTTTCACTCCGTCTTGCAGAGCGTCCGCCTGGAAGAAGTGATGCTCACTGACTTCGCCACCCTCTCTCCCGCCGACACCCTGGAAGACGCCCTCGACAAAGCGGTCCACACTCTCCAGGACGATTTCCCCGTAGTCCGCGGCAGCGACATGGTAGGCGTAATCTCCAAGCAGAAAATCATCGACGCCCTGCGCTCTGACGGCAACGGTTACGTACAAGCTGCCATGAATCGACTCTTCGAGGTCGCATCCAAGCAGGAGTCCCTAGCCTCTGCCTTCCGTAAACTAGCCGCCCGCAACCTCAGCATCATCCCCGTAGTGGACGAGCAGCGCCTAGTAGGAATCGTCACCCTCCAGAACCTGATGCACTCCATGGCCCTGCTAGCCGAAAGCCGCAAACTACGCAGGGAAGGCCTGGATTCCTGATACGTCCGCTTTTGATAGATCTGTTTTTGGGTGGAGCAGCGCTTCCACGCTGCACTAAAGACTCTATTGAGGAGGGGCTTTAGCCACCGAGGTACACCGCGCATACACCTCCTGCGCCGCCCGCACCGCCGACCCAAACTCTACCGCTTTCCCCGTAGCCTCGGCCATCACCACTTCTAGCGCCGCCAACACTCCAGCTGTATCCAGATAATCGTAATAACCAATATGCGCGATCCGGAACAACTGCCCTTTCATCTCCGCTTGTCCGTTCGCCACCACCGCCCCAAACTGATCCCGAAACCGTTTGCAGATCGCCGTCGAATCCGTTCCCGGAGGCACCGCCACCGCCGTCAACGCCGCAGCCGGAGACGACCCAGCAAACAACTGCAGCCCAAGCGCCGACACTCCCGCGCGCGTCATCGCCGCACACAGCTCCGCATTCTCCACCAGAGCTCGACGTCCCGCCGCCAGATCTCCATCCCCCATCTGCCGGACGTAATCAAGCGCCGCCGCCAGACCCGCAAACAGAGAAGTAGACGGAGTGTAGGAAGTCTCAGCCTTGGCCGCCGCCGCCCGCTCCTTCCGCAGATCGAAGTAATACCGCGGAGACTTCGCTGTCTCCATCCGCCGCCAAGCCCGCTCACTAACCGCGCCATACGCCAGCCCCGGCGGAATCATCAAAGCCTTCTGCGATCCCCCGATAATGACGTCGATCCCCCACCCATCCACATCAAGATGCGTAGTCCCCAGCCCCGTGATCCCATCCACCACCAGCAAGCTATCCGGCAGCGCCCGCACCAACTCAGCAATCGCCGAGACATCATGCCGCGCCCCCGTAGAACTCTCCGTAGCCTGCACATAGACGCAACGGATCTCCGGAGTAAGCCGAGCCCGAACCTCGTCAAGCGAAAACGTATCCCCATAAGGCGCCGTCACCGTCTCCACCGAACATCCAAACGCCTTAGCCAGCGAAACCCATCTCTCGCCGAACTTCCCCGCCGTCAGCACCAGCACCTTGTCGCCCGGCGAAGTCAGATTAGAAACCGACGCCTCCATGAATCCCGTACCAGAAGCCGTAAGCACCAGCACGTCATTCTGCGTCCCGATAAACAACTTCAAATCTGCCAGCACCCGGGAAAACAAAGCCCGGAAATCAGCCGTACGATGATGCGCAGCATAGGAAGCCATCGCCACCTGCGCCGAAGGCAGCAGTGGCGTAGGACCGGGAGTGAAGAGACGATTCTTCTTGAGCATTGAAATCAAGAATATTCGAAAGCGCGGGATTCGAAAAGAAATTGCAGAAGTCAGATTGCAGAAGTAGAATCAAAGGCTCCCGATGCCAACGATGCCGTCTGCGGCCACGGGTCTTACTTCTACAATCTGGCTTCTGACCTCTGCAATAGGTTTTCACCTCTGCAATCTGACCCCTGACCTCTGACCTTCTATAATCGCCCCATGCCCTTAATCGACCAGATCCAGAAAGACATCGTCACCGCCATGAAGGCCCGCGAAGAGCACCGCCTCTCGACCTTGCGCATGGTAAAGGCGGCTCTCAAAAACAAAGAAGTCGACAAGATGGCCCCGCTCGACGACAAAGAATCTCAACAAGTCCTGTCCACGCTAATCAAACAGCGCAAAGACTCCATCGAACAATTCACCAAGGGCGGACGCCAGGAAATGGCCGACAAAGAAGCCTCCGAAATCAAACTGATCGAAACCTACCTCCCCAAAGCCGCCGGAGAAGAAGAAATCCAAGCCGGAGTCCGAGCCGCCATCGCCGAAATGACCCCCGCCCCCACAATAAAAGAAATGGGCACAGTAATGAAGAACGCCATGTCCCGCTTCGCCGCCGCCGGCATGCGCGTGGATGGGAAAGTGGTCAGCGAAGCAGTGAAGAAAGAACTAAGCAAGTAGCCGCGACTTAGCCGGACCCACGTAAGGACAGCCGCCCCCGGCTGTCCAGTCGAGCGAAGCTCGACAGCCTTATTGGAGCTTAACTGGAGCCGCCCTGAAAAAGCTGCGCGGCTATTTGTGAACCGTCGGCACGACCGTGGAAGAGCGGCCCTTCAGGGCCGCGTAAGCGTTCTAAACGAGTGTGGGCTTTAGCCCCGGTTCGGAGCCACAATCCATGATTCCATCCGAGACGAACTCGCCCGAAACAACCGCCGCGCCCAGTTCCCCAAGATCCTGGCGCGACAGCCAGTGGCTCGCGTTTCTCGAATTCCTGACCGTTGCTCTGATCTTCTATGCCGACTATCGACACCTCATTCCCTTTTCAAAAACCCCCGAACTCCTTCTCCTGGGATGGATCTCCCTCCGCGTGCGCAGCCTGCGCTGGCGCGACGTCGGCCTCACCCGTTATCGCTCATGGCCAGCGACGATCGCCATCGGAGTCGTCCTGGGGGTGCTGACGGAGTCATTTCAGCTCCTGATCACACAGCCCGTTCTGACCAAACTCATCGGCCGACAGCCCGATCTGGAACTATTTCGCATACTGACCGGGAACATCAAAATGACGCTGCTCTTCATCGCTCTCTCCTGGTCGCTAGCCGCCTTCGGTGAGGAACTCTTTTGGCGAGGCTACCTGATGAACCGCGTAGCGGATGTAGGTGGTCGAACCCGAACGGCCTGGATCGTCAGCCTGGTAATCGTGAACGTGGCGTTTGGAGTTGCCCATGGATATCAGGGACTGACGGGCTTGATCGAAGAAGGAATGTCCGGATTGTTCCTTGGACTGATGTACCTGGGGACCGGGAAGAATCTGTCCGTGCCCATCATCGCGCACGGACTCGCCGACACCATCGACATGATCTTGATCTTCTCTGGGAAATTTCCCGGCATGTAGTTACTTCGTCCTCTGCCATTCCCGATAAGCCTCGCTCTTCCCGATCCCGCGCTCTTTCGCCACTTTCTTCAGCGCCGCTTTCTCGTCCACCTGATCTTCCGACATAATCTGCTTCACACGCAGCCCAACGCTCACATGGGAACTCTCAGCCTTCACCTCGGAGCCTTCAGCCTTGGCGATCAAGAGCGTAATCTCGCCCTTAACGTCGCCGCGTCCCTTCAACTGCTGCAGCACTTCCGACGCGCGCCCCCGCAAAAATTCTTCATGGATCTTAGTCACCTCGCGCGCCACCACGACGTGCCGGTCGCTGCCGAGAAGCTCGACCACATCCGCCAGCGTCTCCAGCACCCGATGCGGCGCTTCATAAAACACCTGCGTCCGCGGAGACTCCCTGACGCTCTCGAACAACTTCCGCCGTTGTCCCGACTTCGCGGGCAGAAAACCACTGAACCGAAACGAATCCGTAGGCAGCCCGCTAGCCACCAGCGCCGCCAGAAACGCTGACGCTCCCGGAATTGGCACCACCGGCACATGATGCCGAATCGCCAAAGCAATCAACCGAAATCCCGGATCAGAAATTCCCGGCATCCCCGCGTCCGTAACCAAAGCAATCTTCGCGCCACTCTCCAGATCCACCACCAACTCAGCCGCCTTCGTCATCTCATTGTGCTCGTGATAACTAACCATCCGCGTCTGGATGCCGTAATGCGAAAGCAGCTTCTGCGTCTGCCGCGTGTCCTCGCAAGCAATTACATCGACTTCTTTCAGCACCCGCAAAGCCCGCAGCGTGATGTCCTCCAGGTTCCCAATCGGCGTAGCCACCAAATAAAGCGCCGATCCAGGCCCCAGACTCCCGCGGCCATTGTCAGTTTCGGTTTGAACGCCCGTCCGCATCCGGCAAGTCTAACAATAAGACGTGCTACGAGTCTCTGTGAGAACTACGGGGCGTGGTGCGCGCTGACAGACATCCGGTTTGGAAGTCAGGGCGTTACCGCATTCTATTAAGCCCCGGAGGGGCGACCCAGATTAGCCCAGCGCTTCAGCGCTGGGAAACGCGAGAGACCGACAAAGTCCCGGAGGGACGACCGAATTCGCGCCCAGAATCTTAACGTGTTGAACTTGCCCGGCACCCCCCACACGGACAAATCTCCCGCAGATAAGCCCACGAATAAATCCCCAAATCGTGATTATCATTCCACGCGAAACGCAACGCGTACTTCCCCACCTGCTCCACCGACAGCGCTTTGGCCGCCGCCTTGAACATCGGCAGCGCCCCCGGCGCCAGCTTGGGAGGCTCGCCCGGCTTTCGTCCCGACTTCTCCCGCTCGTCATCGCAAAGCGCGCACGGACAAGCATCCCGCAAAAACGGAAACGTATAACTCGACCGATGCCCATCTTTCCATTCAATCTCCACACCGGTCCCCGCAGTCAGATTGATCTTGACCGACTTCGGATCGTTCGCCACCCGCGGAGTAGGATCAAGTATCGGCATACTTCTCAGTATCGCACGCCCCGCCGATACGAAAGTAACGTCGCGTCCCACTCCTTCGCCCCTAAACTGACGTTATGAAACGGTACTTTGCGGTTCTTCTCCTGATCTCCGCCGCCGTCGCAGCCCACGCCGAAACCTCAACTTGCCTGGACCTCGCCGACGAGCCGCACCATCAACTCCCGTTCTCCAATCAGGACGTCCGCGTCTTCCTGCTCGAGTTGCCTCGCCTGGCCAGCACAGAACCCCACTGTCATGCTCATCCATATTTCTATGTCATCCCCGGAGAGGGCAGAAGTTCCACCACCCCCGAAGGCCACGCCACTTTCAGTCACGACTGGCACGGCGGAGAAACCAGGTTTGTGTTCAGCCCCATCAAGCACGTAGTCCGCAATGAAGGCATCAACCTTTATCGGGAAGTGATTGTGGAGAGTCTTCATCAGGTGCAATACCGCCCCCTCGACGGGAACTACGATACAGATGAGTTGGCCGGAGACCTCGGTTCCACCAAGCCGACCTGGACCATTTCCGCCGTGCGCGGAAATTTAGCGGTCTCCAAGACTCAACTGGCGCCGGGCGCCGACTTCACTCCACAAGGTGCCATCCACGTGCTGATTGCGCTGACTGACTTACAGTTCAAGAGGGAAAGGGAAGGCATGCCGGCCCAAAACGTCGAACTCAGCATGCAGGAAGTAAAAATCCTCTCCGGCGACACGATCAAACTGACGAACACCGGCTCCCACCCTGCAAAGTTCATCACCGTAGAGTTCTAAGCGCCGTGGCACTAACCCTTCAATAGCGCACCCTGCCAATGGCATTGCCGTGGACTTCGTCGGGTGCCTTCTGCGGTCCAAACCGCGCTCAAACTTCGATGACTACGGAATTTCCTTTTGTAACCGCCGCAGGCCACAACTCCATGAATCTAGAGATTCGCAAGCGCCGTTCCACTTTGGGAATCAGGGCCCACTATGTGCAAAAGTGAACATCCTTCGTGATCACGATTCTGACAAAATACTCGGAAGTATAGCTCCATACCAGGAGAAACCTTTTGGTGCGACCACCCAAATCGGCCAACAAAAGGCGCGCCTTCGATGCCAGGAAGTTTCTCTCCACTATAGGCGAGGGTAGGAGAGCCGTTACCTTTCCCAGGAAACAGACAATCTTCACGCAGGGAGATGCCGCGGATGCAGTGTTTTATATTCAAAAAGGCAAGGTGCAACTCACGGTCGTATCCGAACGCGGCAAGGAAGCAACGGTCGGCGTCTTAAATAGCGGAGACTTTTTCGGAGAAGGAGCCCTGGCTGGACAGACGCTGCGCATGGGGTCCGCCAGCGGCATGACGGACTGCGACCTTTTGCAAATCGACAAGAAGGCAATGATGCAGGCGCTTCACCGCGAACACGCCTTCTCCGACCTCTTCGTAGCCTATCTGCTGGCTCGGAACATCCGTTATGAAGAAGATCTGGTTGACCAACTCTTCAATTCCAGCGAAAAGAGACTCGCTCGCGTTCTGCTCTTGCTGGCTCATTTCGGTAAGGAAGGCGTGCCGGAGTCGGTAGTCCCCAAGATCAGTCAGGAAACCTTGGCAGAGATGGTAGGCACCACCCGGTCTCGCGTCAGTTTTTTCATGAACAGGTTCCGGAAGTTAGGCTTCGTCGACTATGACGCCGGTAGCAGCTTGCAAGTTCACAGTTCCCTTCTAAACGTCGTCCTCCACGACTAACTTCCGCGCCCTTGTCCCACCAACAAAGCTCACAGACAGCGATCCGCAAATCAGGCATTCGCTGAATCTAATCCAGAAATCGGCGCCATCTTCATCGCAACCAGCACTTCCAACAGTGTGGCGGTGTTACGAACACTGACCGAGATGGAGAGGAGCCCTTCTGAGACGATGGGATGTTGGTCTGCCAGCGCGTCCAGGCGGTCACTCACACCCTAGAGCCGTTGAACTTCGTGGAGAATTGCAGTCGAAGGCATTTGGCCACCCGATTTTTCCTGAAAACCTAAGAAGAAAAAACTTCAGGTGGGCTGACTTAGTTCAGGGAACCTGAAAGAGGGTTCGCGGGTCTATCTCCTGAGTCGAACTTCCCTTCATAAAATCCCGCAAATAGTAAACGATCGTCTCGCTTCTTCACTACGCGACATGATATAGCGGCCTCAGAAGCGTGTCTGGTCACATTGGACCACTTTGGGCGCCAAATCGGAGTCTGAACACCATCAACAAACTGCATCAAGGTCCGCGACTATCGCTGTCACACCCCGGCGGAGAGACGCGGCCCGCCGCGTCTCTCCGCTATGGGTACTTCCTTCGCTACTGCTTGTCATACACCGCAGTGTTCTTCATTTTCTTGCCCATCGCATCGGTTCCGCTGGTACTAACGGTGCGGGTTTTGCCATCGGCCGACACAACGATTTTGCCGGTCACGGTAGCCTTGCCATCCTTTTTGCCGGTCAATTCCAGAGTGTGGTCATCCACCTTCTTGTATGCACGCGTGTCCGACGTCGGATCGCCCGTGACGGGATAATCTTTCCCGTCGAAACTGCCCGTCCACTCGTTGTGCGACGGCTTCCCGGCGCCGTCGACGCCATCCACCGTAACTTTCACCTTGTCCCCCGCCGCCTCGTAGACGACTGTGTTGTTCTTCGGAGCCCCAGCGGCGAACTTCGATTTAGCCTCGTTCAGCTTCCAGGTACCCATCTGGACGTCGTCGGCAAAGCACATTGCCCCTGCCACCAGACACACCACAACCGTCATGACAATTGTTCTTGCTTTCATGTTCCCTCCTGATTGGGAAACAACTATTTGGATTAATTGAGCGCCGCCATTCTAGTGCCGCATGCCCGCATTCAGCAACTCGCACTCCCAGGCTCGATCATGACACCCCTTCAAAGGCTGCGGAAAAAGTCCAGGTTCGTATCAGGGCATCGCTTCAGCGGTGCCGAAAGTCGCGTGTCTTGACTGGCCCCTTCAGGTGGTCACGCAACCCCGGACACGCTCTGGCGAAAGCTGGCAAACCGCTGTAAAATCCTCCCGCTCGCCAAACAAGCAAGAAGGAGGAGGAAAATGAAACGCTGGCAGCAAATAAGCCTTCTCACATTGTGTGTGCTGATCCTGTTGGCCTCGACTCCCGGAAAACCGGCATGGCGGATGAAAGCGGACTACGTGGAAGCCTGCAGCTGTCATCTGTTCTGTCCCTGCTATTTCAATAAGCATGCCGAGCACCCGCACTGCGAATTCAATATGGCGGTCAAAGTTCGCGAAGGATACTCGGGCAACACAAATCTTGCAGGGTCCAAATACTGGCTCACCGGGGATCTGGGCGACGAGTGGGGCACCAACCACAAAGCGCCGTGGGTGGTGGTCTCGTTCGATCCATCCACCAACAAAGAACAGCGCGATGCTCTCGCGCCCATGATTCTGAAAACCTACGGTCTGGACTGGGGCGAACTGAAAGTGCAGGAAGCTCCAATCGAGATCAATAAGTCCGGCGACATGGTCAACGCCACCCTGGGTGGCGGCCAGATGGCCACCATGAAACTTCAACGCGAGCCGGGCGCCGACGGCAAAGGCGTCGTCTTGAAAAACGTTAAGTATTTCGGAGCCCAGAACAACGACGGCTTTGAAATGTACCGTTCCCTCGAGCACAGCGCCAACGTGCAAGGCCACAAATTCGCCCACTCCGACCGAAATGCTTTTCTGATTTCGATCGATACCCACGAAGGCGAAGCTGGCGGCATGGGTGGAGGCAAGTAAAAAGCGTCGCAACTGAAAAACTTCAGTCGGTCGTGCCCCCGCAGTGGCGGGGGCCTTTTCATTGCAAGCTCGTGAAGAACCGTTGAAGTCCAGTGCCTGGCGATTGCGGAATTCTTGCTTTCTGAGGTCCGGAAGCTATTGACGGCAGGACTTTTAGGGGTCGGCGAGCCGGCCCGGGTTGCCGTTACCCCGCGAAACCGCATCCAAGGCACGGGTTGTCAACCAATATCACTAAGGAGGAAACCATGGGCAAAGCAATCCTGTTGTGTTTCATTCTCGCTGCCAGTGTGTCAGCGCTGGCGGGGGACTCGAAAGCCAAAGTCAGAGACGTTACCGGATGCCTGTCGAAAGGCGACAGTGCCAAGGAGTTCGTCCTCACCGCCACCGACGGCAGCACCTGGGAGGTGCAGAGCGACAAAGTGGCTCTCGCAGACCATGTTGGCCACACGGTGACCGCGACCGGCGTTGTGTCACACGCGAAGATGCACAACATGAAGGAAGACGCCAAAGAAGCCGCAAAAGACAGCGGCATGAAGAAAAGCGACGCCGAGCACGGTCATCTGACGATCACAGACGTCAAGATGGTCAGTGAGTCTTGTAAGTAGAATGTAGTGGCGGACGGCCCACCTCTAAGACTACCAATCCTGGGTGCGGCCAATGTGACAGGTAAGGTCGGGGTGCCCCATTTCTCGCGTTCTTTGCGAGAAGTGGGGCCTTTCCACGTAAATCAAGGTTCGATCCTTGGAGTTGCAACAACCGAGATTGGTCCCAAAAAGATCGGAACCCGATCACGGACGGGTCACCCAAGTCTCCGACAAGCCGCGAAGCGGAGCAAGAATTCAGCCCACGGCGCAAGCCGTGGGTAAGTTGTGTGAAAAAGGCAGGAGCCCCGACGGGGCGAAAGAAAACAACCTACTCCCAAATGTACCGTTCGTCATACGCAATCTTGTTTTTCTTGAGGAACTCCACAAACTCCTCCTGAAACGACCGCGTCCGATGATGCTGTTCCTGGTTCGCGATATACCGACTGACCGCAGGCACATTCGATTCGCTCACGCTGAACGACCCATATCCGGTCTGGCAGGCGGAAACCGGCTTTCCACTTTCGTCGCACCCACCGGGACGAGTTCGCCTTGACCACGCGCATCACATCGGCCAGGGTTTGCGCCGGACGAACGCGAATCAGCATATGGACGTGATCGGTGGTGCCATTGATGATCAGCGCCGTGCCTCCGAGTTCGCGGACAATACCCCCGAGGTACGCGAGCAGACCATTTCGCATCTCGGGAGCGATTAAGGGAAGGCGTCCCTTCGTGCTAAAGATCACGTGGACGACGAGATTGGCCGCGGTGTGTGCTAAGTTCCTTCGCCCCAGCGGGGCGCAAGATGGCGAAGACAGCGGGAAAATTCGTAGCGGCTGCAGCGGATGACGTTTCGCTGACGTTACTCCGAGGAAGTCTCCGTCTGGTACGTTCTGATGTTCTGGCAGAACCGAATACCCAGGTCTGTCAACGTCACACCCCCTGGCTCAACTAATGGTTGTCTAGAGTCGGCAGGAGATGACGAAGTAACTAAAGTGTGTTCTTGGAGTTTGCGAACGTCTCTTAGCACTAGCGTGCGTATATTGTGTCCCAGATGATGTCCCGTCATGTGGTTGGACCAATCAGCATGAGGTATCGAATGTTGGCGCCTCTTTGCAGTCGAACATGGCCCTGAGGAGCACTAGTTCACTTGAGGTTAGAACTTTTGCAATCTGGAAGAGCCAGTAGGTGAGACTTCGCTCCGCGTCTTCGATCCCGACCTTGCTGACGCCATAAAACATCGCCTTAAGTGCTTCCAGGCGATCAGCATCCGGTGGGTCCTCGTCAATCGTGGTCATCAGCTCAACCCAACGATTGAAAGTAGCGGGTGTTGTTCTTCTCGTCCCCAAAGTCATCGGGGATCTTGCCCTTCTCGCGAAGGTCTTTGATTTCCCGACTGACTTGTTGGAATAGTCTGCCCTTCAGAATTCCCTGGACGATACGTCCACTCATCACCGTCCATGCTTGGGGAACGAGCAGCCAGCGCCCCTGTAAGACATTCGGCAATGACTGTCAGTGGCTGTTCCAGGAACTTCACCAGTTCATCGGAATTCTCTGGCAGGAGCAACTCAGCGGAGAACTCGCGCGGTTTGAGGACTATGCTTCTTTCATCTTGGGGCATGGTCTTGATTGCGCCAATCCTACCTTCCTGGCCCACCGTCTATCAATCTCCGTGAGGATCTGCTCCGCTTGGTGGACGCAATCCTGAACCCGACGCCGATGAGGAGTCTTTTGTGATTAAATCTTCGGAATTACGGAGGAATGCCATGAAGTCACTGGGATCGATCGGTACATTGTGTCTCGTCGGGATTGCCGGTTTTGCCATTGGAGCCTTCTCCCATCCGAGAGCGGCAACTGCACAGGAAGAACGACACATTTATCTTGGGGAATTGCTACTGATCACGGCCTTGCGGGATTGTCACCCTTTGGCACTGAGGTGGCAGGACTCTCCTGTGTTTCGGGAAAAGACGGCGCGCCTGGGTGCTTTGCGTTGACTGTCAAATAGTCTGTCCTTCAGATACCGGTAAGGTCCGACGGTGCGTGCCGCTCTTGTAGGTCGGGAATGTCTACGACGCCTCCGTAGATCCAATCGTGTAATACTTTCTGCGCCACTCCCTGCAGCCATTCCACGACCGCCCCCTGAAGCGCAACGATGGTCAGAGAAAATATGATCCGTAGCCATGTGCGTCTCGGTTACGCGGGAATTGCCTAGCTTCCTGAGAGCTCCTGCCACGGCCTGGTTGTCGGAAAGGTTGCGGTCATCCGCTTCCACCTTCAGCACCGGACCGTCCTTCAGAGCGGGCGCGTAGTCCAGATAGTTCCAGCTGGCTGCGTTCTGTTTCACTTCTTCCAGCAACTTTTCCGAGGTCGTTCCACACAGACGCGAATCCAACCTCAGTGAAGTTCCCTGAATCTTAGCCGCGTCGCGGAGCACTCTTCTTCCGGTTCGTCTTTGTGTTTTTTTCTTTCCTGATCCGCCATGCCGCGCGCAGGGCGCAGGCCAGCACGTCCTCGCTCGCTTGTGCCAGGCGGATGTGGGTCATTCCCATCTTTCCCCATCCGCCCGGGATGGGTAGGAAAACTTCTGGCAGCTCCCGGACAAATTCCGCCTGCTGCTCCGGAGTGAGCATCAAGTTACCGTATCCCTGTTTTTGCGAGGCGAGCGTGGCGAAGATCCTGCCGCCGACACGGAAGTCGGCCGCCACCATGTGCGAGCCTTCCTCTGCCCCTTCGAGGCTGAGGGCAATCCGGCGGAAATCTTCTGGCTTCATTGCGAATCACTCCGATTGATCTGACTTCTGACTTCTGCAATCTACCAAGCTACAATTCCCCACGTCCATGGACGCCGCCTGCATCGCCGCCCTGCTCCATCCTTTTGTCGAGAGGACACTCCCCGAAGTGCAACTCCAGCAAATATCGATGTACATCGATCTATTGCTCCGCTGGAATGCCCGCATCAACCTCACCGCCATCCGCGATCCCGATGAGATCGTCACTCGCCACTTCGGAGAATCTTTCTTCCTGGCACGCCATCTATTTCCCGAAACCAGTGTGGTGCGGACCTGCCCTGAGCGAGAGTCGAAGGGGCCCTCGCCCGCGTGGTCCTCGAACCCGACGAACCCTCCCCAGTCCGAGACGCAGCGGACACACCTAGCGCCCCCCGACGCTGAAGGACCGGACAAGTGTTTGTCGGACAGGAGTGTCCGACCCACAGTGCTCGACATCGGCTCCGGCGCCGGTTTCCCCGGCCTTCCCCTGAAACTATGGGCGCCCGCCCTCTCCCTCACCCTGGTCGAATCGAATCACAAGAAAGCCGCTTTCCTCCGCGAAGTCGTCCGCACCCTTATATTGACGGACGTAAATGTAATCACCGCCCGTGCCGAAACCCTGGCCGGCATCACCCCCGCCGCCGACGTCGTCACCCTCCGCGCCGTCGAACGCTTCGACGCGATCCTGCCCATAGCCGCCCGCCTCGTGAGCCCATCCGGACGCCTCGCCCTGCTAATCGGATCGAGCCAGCTGCCAGCTCTCCAAACCCTGGCTCCCGACTTCCATCCCGCAGCAACGATACGAATACCAGAATCCCAATCGAGAGTATTGTCGATCATGGTTCGCTAATGAAAGTGGGAGAATTAGCCTAGATATCGCGGCTATTGAGGAAGGCGTCGTTAAACCTACAGGCTTTCCATCCGGTCGAGTGGCTAACTTGTTTTATGTTCTCATTGTGACACGAGCGAACTGTGAGTGTTCCACGTGGAAACACTTCCGCTATTTTTTTCCAATAGCATCCGACGCTTCTTTCCCTCCGCAATAAAACGCTCCATGTTCCCACGTGAGACACTTAAGACACTTTCGGTGTGCCAAAAAAGTGCTGGTTGTTCTTGTTGCGAGTGTTCCACGTGGAACATTACGAGGGAAGTTGCAACAGTCCCTAATTTTTGAGGGGAGTGTTCCACGTGGAACATTTCCGCAGGCGCACCAAAATACGGCATTGAATTCACAGGTTGATTCGAACTATTCTGGCGCGCAGATTCTCCAACCAAAAAATATGGGACGCGTCATCGCGGTTGCCAACCAGAAGGGTGGCGTCGGGAAGACCACGACTGCCATCAACCTTGCTGCTTCTCTCGCGGCCGCCGAGGTCAATACGCTACTGGTGGACTGCGATCCGCAGTCGAATGCCACCAGCGGATATGGTCTGCGGAAAGATCCGGATCGCATCAGCACATACGACGTCATCATGGGCGCTGCATCGGCTGAAGAGGCGCTGCAGCTCACTGAACTCGAACAGCTGTGGGTGATTCCTTCGCACAAGAATCTGATCGGGGCAAACCTCGAGTTGGTGGAGGCGGAGCGGCGGGAGTTTCGGTTGCGCGACGCGCTTGCTCTGCTTCGCGATCGCTTTCAATTTGTCGTGTTGGATTGTCCTCCGGCGCTTGATCTTCTTACGCTCAATGCACTCGTGGCTGCGGATGGGGTGCTCATTCCGATGCAGGCGGAGTACTTTGCGCTGGAGGGGGTTAGCGAGTTGCTCGATACCATTGAGCGGATCCGGGTGGCTTTGAATCCTCCCCTGGCGGTCGAGGGGGTGGTGCTGACTATGTTTGATGAGCGCACTAACCTGGCGCAGCAGGTGGCGCAGGAGTTGCAGAAATATTTTGGCGAGAGGTTGCTGAACACCACGATTCCGCGAAATATCCGGCTGGCGGAGGCGCCTAGTCATGGCAAGCCGGCGCTGCTTTATGACGTGCGGTCGCGAGGGGCGGAGAGTTATATCCGGCTGGCTAAGGAACTTCTGGATCGGTATGCGGCGGCGCGGAATGAGGCGGGAGCGGGGGCGGCTTAGATTTATGTGTATCAATATTTATGTATATCGATGTTTGACTCCCGACGAGCCGGGATTGCTGATGTCAGAAGTCAGATTGCAGAAGTGAATACCCTTGACCACAGGGGTCACAGGGGGATTCGAGATTGGGCAGAAATGAATTGCAGAAGTGAGGAGCACTCACGGAGATGATGGCGATGGCGATTCCTGCGGCGAAGAGTATTGGGGAGAAGGTAGCGGAGAAGGTGGTTGAGAAGCGGCGGGCTCTGGGGCGGGGGTTGGAGTCGCTGCTTCCGGGTGGACCGCGGGTGGTGCCGGCTAACGACCAGACCCTTGCGCAAAGTGCACGCAAAGATGGGGTACCCTCTGGCGCTTTGGGGGCACCGAGCGCTTCGCCGGAGGGGGTCGGGGGCGCGGAGGAGACGGTGGATTTGCAGGCGGTGGCGGCGTGGCGGAGTCCGGATGGTGCGCCGGCGCTGGAACTGGCGCTTGACAGTATCGAGAGCAATCCTCATCAGACTCGAATGGATTTCGACGATGAGTTGCTAAAGGAACTCGCGCGGTCGATCCAGGTGCAGGGGGTGCTTCAGCCGATTGTGGTGCGCCCTGGGCTCGACGGGCGGTATGTGCTGATCCTGGGCGAGCGGCGGTTGCGGGCGTCGAGGATCGCGGGGAAGGCGACGATTCCTGCGATCGTAAGACGGGTCTCGGAGCAGCAAGCGGCGGAGATGACAATCGTCGAGAACCTGCAACGGCAGGATCTGGATTGTCTGGAGCAGGCGGAGGCTTTTGCCCATCTCAGCACGGAGTTCGGCTTGACGCAGGAGGAGATTGGTAAACGCGTGGGGGCGTCGCGGGAAACGGTTTCCAATTACCTGCGGCTGCTGAAGCTGCCGGTGGACGTACAGAACTTCCTGAGCCGCGGCGATCTGAGCTACAGCCACGCGCGGGAGTTGCTGGTGCTGCATGACGAGTCCCAGATTTCGAAGCTGGCGCAGCTGGCGGTGAAAAAGAGGATGTCGGTACTGCAGCTGGAAGATGAAGTCTTGAATCTGAATCTGCCGATGGAAGGATCGGGGCCGGAGAAAGCGGGTGGCGGGGCGCGCTGGGTGGATCCGAATGTGCGGTCGGCGCAGCGGACGCTGGAGACCATCCTGGGGATGCGGGTGCGGATCCGGGACCGGAAGGGCAAGGGCAAGATCACGATCGAGTATGGGACACTCGAGGATTTTGATCGGGTTGTGGGGATGTTGAAGGGCGAGTGAATGGTGGTTAGTGGATAGTGGTTGGCTCCCAGACCGGACAAGCGCGAAGGGCGGTTCTCCGTCGCAACGTCGCACGGCGGAATCTCGGGAGTAAGAAGTGGAACAGAGATGCGGTGATTGAGTCTTTTTTCCGCTGCCCGAGGTTGGTTGGACCATCAGAGGCCGGTTGGAGTGGAGGAATGGGGCGGTTCAGTTAACGATCTTGATTCGTACTCCGGCAAGCAGAATCAGGGTAGTAATAGTGGCGGTCTTCCTAACTCCGGGTAGCCCGTAATCCGCCTCCAGTGCTCACTCGCCAAACTTGTTGCCGAACATGGGAAGGCCGCTCTTGGATGATGCCCGCGAAGCCTCGTCCTGAATCACATCCCAGTGCTCTAACCGGTTTCTGCGGGAACCTATCGGGCGGAGTTCAATCGTCAGTTTCAGGTGCGTGCTGCGGAACGGGGAACCGCCTTTCTGCCCCGGCGAGGTCAGAACCTGGACCTCATTTTCAGCTTGCAGTTTGAGCGGGCGGTGAATCGAGATACTACCGTGAGCTTTCAGCACCTCCGTTTGCAGATCGAACCGGTGCGCTGGCGCGCGAGCCTAGCCGGCTGCATGGTGAAAGTGCATCAGCATCTCAATGGCACTCTCACGGTTACGCACGGGCCGCAGCGACTGGGCCGATACAGTGCGGAAGGAAAGTTGCTGGGGACGAAACCGGCGGCGCCACCGGTTGTGGAAAAGACGCGGGATGGAAAAGTCCAACAACCGACTTTTCCACCCCGCTTGGAAATCCCGCAAAGTACGCGGGATTCCCACTTTCCCACAACCTCGGCGACGGCTAGTTGACTTCTAATTATCTGGTTGCTTCAGCAAGCCCCAATCGGTTGGGGTTGAGATCCTCGCTCCCCGAATCTGCTCGTACTCGGTTGATCTGCGGCTGGTTCCGAGACCAAGGAGCGTCTGAAATGCGGCTGCGGGCGTCTTGCGACGGTTGCGTCGAAAGACGAATTCGTTGAGGTAAACCTGGAGTTGGGCCTTGCTCACTCCGTGGTAGGTGCCGATCAGCCACGGTTGGAGGTTGCCAATCGCCCGATCGGCAAGTGGCACAGCGGACTTCGCGCCTTTGCGCAACTCCGTCCGGAGGGGTTGGTTGCGAGCGACATGTTTAAAGCCGGCCTCCGACAGACCTGAGAAACTCTTGAGGCCGTGCGTATAGATGGTTGAACCGGGTGAGACGTTAGGGGTGAGGAACGGCATTATCGTGGCGGCCTT